>NZ_CAMPPO010000008.1:0-39526 GCF_946901205.1 Streptococcus sp. Marseille-Q5619 | reverse complement strand
TCAAAACTGTTGGTACTTGTCAACAGTTTTGATAGAATTATTCTATCGATTTTGAAAA
The DNA here is from genome assembly GCF_946901205.1 of Streptococcus sp. Marseille-Q5619. Classification (NCBI taxonomy): domain Bacteria; kingdom Bacillati; phylum Bacillota; class Bacilli; order Lactobacillales; family Streptococcaceae; genus Streptococcus; species Streptococcus sp. Marseille-Q5619. The sequence goes on along the minus strand of NZ_CAMPPO010000008.1, from coordinate 39,468 downwards.
AGTTTGACCTTCTTTGATGTTAGGTGTTTTATTTCACTTTTCGTGAAGTCTGAGGTGTGAATATATCGCCCAATTCTTTACCGAAATAATGGGCGATTTTGAACATTTCACTCAGTTTAAAATCTTGTTTACCTAATTCTTTGTTGCGATAGCTATTCTCGCTTTTTCCAATAACATCTGCCATTTCTTTCTGAGAAATATTCTTTTCCTTCCTCAGTTTATATAAAAGAATTTGCAAACCATAATCACCTCCTATTCATTTTAAAAAAACCATTTCCAGATGAAGTACACCCAGATAAAACCGGTTAGCGTCCAGCAGACCACATTCCAAAATTTCTTCTTGTCTTTCATGACAAATCTTTCGAGATATGCTATACTAATAGTGAGCTTTGGGGCTTTCGCCCCGCTCACCCCACTTCTATTTCAAGAAGTGTTTGATTAACTCAACACTGGCTGTAATCACTGTTGAGATAACCAGAGCCTTAGGACCGTCAAGCCATGGCTCTTTTTTTGTTGCCTTTTCAGGCTTTTTGCGTCTCCGCATATCTCTTTTCCTCCTGTATTTATTTGATTGATTACCTCAACCATGATTTAATTATACCTCACTTTTCGTGAAGTGTCAATAGTTTTTTTGCGAAAAAACAAAAAAACTTTTCTTTCCGTGAATATTTTGTTATAATCTACTTAATAAAACACTCAGGAGAAATATATGACTGACAAAGAATTAGCTATATACATCGGAACAAAAATAAAAGAATATCGATTACAGCGCGGATTGACGCAAAAAGAATTAGCTACTTTAGTGGATATGGGGGATACAACTATAGCAAACTATGAAAAAGGTTTCCGTACTCCTAAAAAGAATACTTTGTTTAAAATATCCTCTGCTCTCAGCGTAACTATTGACGATTTATTTCCACCTATTCGTAAAGCAGACACCCCCACAGCGTCCCTAGATTTGCTCACACAGCAGATAACGGACAAGGTGGTACAATTAACCCCAGATAATAAAAAAATCGTCCTACGGACTTCTGAGGAGCTTCTGGAGAGGCAAAAAGCAAACGGCGAGATGTACACAGAGCAAAACGAAGAAGAAACGAAGATAAACGAAGTATCGGAGGAAGTCATCAACTTGTACCAAGTTGAGGTTGTATCTGAGACGGCAGCAGCTTCTGGATTTAACTACGGATTTGGCTACGATGATACAGATAGAGAGACTATAGAGGTTGACCAGCAACCACCACATCACGATATTGCAACTAAGGTCAGCGGAGACTCCATGCTGCCTGACTACCAAGACGGAGATATTCTCTATTTAGTAGACAAAGGACTGACTACCTACAACGGAGACCTAGCAGTTATCGCATACGGAGACCGTTCTTACTTCAAGAAGATCTATACCGAAAACGGACGCTTACGCCTCGTATCGCTTAATGACAAGTACGAAGACATCATCCTAGACTTCCCACCAGCCGAAGACACACACATCAAGATCTATGCAGTAGTTGGAGTGTATAGAGGGGAATAAAACCAACTGTTTCCATTTTGGAAATAGTTGGCATGTAAAAAACAGAAATAAAAATATGTGCAATAACTGATCCACACTAAAAGCTGATAGAGAGGTTTCATTATGAAACAAGAACGCAAAGTTTTAGGTATTTTAGCTATTATTTTTGGAGCAATTGCTCTACTTGGCTCATGGATGCCTATCATCAATAATTTTTCATTCATTCTAGCTATTTTAGCTCTTATCTTCGGTTTAATTGGTTTTGCAGTAAATCGAAAAAGACCAAAAACACTAGCTATTATTGGGACGGTTCTAGCAGTCGTGTCTATTGCTATTGTATTAGTAACTCAAGCAATGTACGCTAAATCATTGAAAGAACTAGGTAAAAACATTGAAGAGACTGTTAGCTCTGTAAGTTCTTCTATCGAATCATCTCAAAAAGAGGAAGATGCTAAATTTAACTGGACAAAAGAACAGTTTGATGCGCTTCAAGTTGGTGATATTATCAACTATGGAGCTGGTGGAACTAACTACGATGACGTTGCTAGCGTTCACGGAGAACCTAACAATGTGACAACTAGTTCAGTAAATGACCACGACAGCAAGACAGTATCATATACTTCTACTGGTAGCAAATATAAGAGCGTTATTCTTTCGTTTTCAAAACAAGACGACGGTTCTTTCTTGTTGACTTCTAAAGTCAGCTCAGGTCTAGAGTAAAAAAGACAACAAAAAATCCCCACACTCTCCATCGCCAAACTTTGAGTGTGAGGATTCAACTTTCCATCAAGCAAGCAATGGAAAGGATGATAAAAAAATACAACTATAGTTTATCATAAGTTCTACACCTTTTCAACTATGCGGGCAAGCAATAGAAAAGAAAGGACTTTTTATGATAAAAAAATACCTTACAAAAAAAGGAGAGACTAGATATCTCTTTCAAACATATCTGGGTATAGACCCTGCTACTGGAAAAGAAAAGCGTACAACACGCCGTGGTTTTAAAACCATTAAAGAAGCTAAAGCAGCCGAACGTGACCTTCTCTTAGATGTTGAAGAGAATGGTTTTTCAAACAACGAAGATTTCCAGAACCCTACTTTCGCTGAAGTTGCTGATTTGTGGCTTGATAGCTATAAGAGCACTGTAAAACCAACAACTTATCAGAATACTAAGAAGAAACTTGATGTTATGATTGACTTGTATTTTACAGATATGAAAATCCAGCAGATCAGTGTAGCTTATTGTCAGAAGGTTGCTATCCAGTTAAGAAATCGCTATATCCTCTATGCCAATTACTACTCTGTCATTAGCCGTATTTTCAAGTATGCCACTTCTATTGACATTATCAAGTCAAATCCCTTAGACAAGATTATCAAGCCTAAAAATAGGCCATTGAAGACCAAAGAAAACTACTATACAAAACAGGAGCTAACGGAGTTTCTTAAAGTTTGCAGAGTAGATTGTAAGCCTGTAGAGTATACCTTTTATCACTTACTAGCTTTTACTGGTTTGAGGACTGGAGAAGCTATCGGACTCATCTGGTCAGATGTTGATTTTGAAAATAAACGATTGGATATTTCTCGTACGGCTGTCGTTGTTAATAAAAAACAAACTGTTCAGGACCCTAAAACCAAAAGGAGTAAGAGGGTTATCACTTTAGATGATGAAACTCTGAATGTATTAAAACTCTGGAAACGTCAGCAGATAAAAGAGTATTTTCGGGCTAGTGTGCCTTACAAACATGATTCGAATTATATCTTTACGAATAGTTTCGGAGGATGGATTTCGCCTTCAGCTGTGAAAGAGAGACTTAGAAGATTCTTTTGTGAACATAAGGATGTCAAAAAAATCACTCCTCACGGTTTCAGGCACACACACGCTTCTCTTCTCTTTGAAGCTGGTGTTACAGCAAAAATCATTTCAGATAGATTAGGTCATAATAATGTTCAAACCACCCTTGATATGTATACCCACATCAATGACAATCAACGTTTTGAAGTCGTCGATCAACTCATGGATTTCATCCGCCCCAGCTAAAAGTCATGCCGTATTCAATCTCGTATTCACTTTTGGTAGACATGCTAGAAACCCACTGATTTCAAGGGATTAGGAAGACGTGTACTATTTATACCATAAGTGAAAAACGTTTACAAATAGTTATCATCACTTGTAAATAGTTGAGTTTTTACTTATTTTTTCGTTAAAATCATTCACACTAATTTCCATCGCTTTTTTAAATCGTATTCATCTTCGTATTCATTTTCATACTCATACTTGCCCGTATAGTTGAGAAGGTTTCAATTTAATTCTAATAGTTTACAAAAGAATCAGTGAGCCATTTCACTGTTTTTATTTTTAACAAAACACCGTTTTTGACAATAATTAAAAAATAAAAAGGATCTATTATTAACAAAATGGCGTTTTTGACAATAATACACCACGATTTTCTCTCCCTATTCTTCAAGAAACCGCTTTTTTTGAACAATAGGATTGTGATTTGGGTTTCTAAAGTTAAAAAATAAGCATTTTTGCAAAATAGAAATACAAACTCTAATTTTGTTAACGTCAACAAAACTGGCAACCAAGCGCTTTATAAAGTTATTTGTTGATCTCGACAAGTCAATTTCAGAGCAAACAAAAAAACCGCAAGCCTGAGCCTGCGGTGAAAAATTATTCTTTGTCTTTGTTTTTATTTTGATTATTCCCTGTAAACAAACCAATTAGCCCTAATGCAGTAGTTCCAGTTAAGACACTACCTGCAATTTGTTTATCTGTTGCTATTAAGTAAATTCCACCAATAATAACAACGAGGGCGATTAAAAAGCCAAATAACTGTCCCAATTTATGAGAAGCAATATTCCCTGATAAGTATTTATCTTCCATCTCTCTACGATGTTGGCTTTCTGCAATACCATTATCAATAATCTTTTGAGCAGCATCCGGATATAGCTCTTTATATCCTTTGAGAATATCTGGATGAGGTAGGTCACCTTGATAGATTTCCAACTTCTGTAAAACTACTTGACGCTGTTCATGTGGTAAGCGCTCGACTTCATCAACAATATTATTGACTTCAATCAAATCTTTATTCTCGGTATCCAAATTTCATTACCTCTTTCTGAATGCCCATCGTTGATTTCTTGTAATCACTTTTGACTTTCTTCCAGTCTTGGACTGTATCAGCTTTTACTTTCGAAATGTTCTGGTTAAAGCTAAAAACAGGCAATACAATTGCTGTCATACCAAGTAAAAAAGACTTAAAGTATTGAGGTTGTTTTGTATTTTTTAACATCCCAAATTCCTCCTACTCGCTCCATAATATTTTTTTGAATTAACTTGATTATGACATCTTTCTTTAAAAAAGTCAATGTTTCTTACTCTTTTTAACAAAAAAATCCCCACAAGGACGAGTCCTGTGGGGTAGATAAACATTTTAGAAAAGTTTTCCTTTCCTTTTATTTTTTAAAATTATTTAGTCGTAATCAAGCCATCTGGCTCAACTGTGAACTCTGGCTTATCAGCCATTGTTCCATCTGCCTTGATGTAGTACCAGCCTGTTCCGTCTGCGGACTGGACGAAGGCGTTTGATACCATGGCACCTTCTTTACCGTCAAGATAATACCAAGTCTCCTTGTACTTGACCCATCCTGTCTTCATAGCGCCCTCTGTGTCAAAATAATACCACTTATCAGCGATTTTCTTCCAGCCTGTCGCCATTTCACCTGACTGGTCAAAGTAGTACCAGTTGCCGTCAGTGTGCTGCTTCCAGCGGTCCGCAAGCATGTAGCCTGAGCCGTCGAAGTAATACCAAGTGCCGTTGATTTTCTCAAACTTATCTTTTGGATAAGAGCCGTCTGAGTGTACATACCAATAGCCTGTATCGTTCTTCTTCCAGCCTACTTCAATTGTCAAGCCACTTTCAATATCCTGCTTGAACTGTTCACGGCTAATGCCCCATTTGGCTAGATATGGATAAGGGTCAACGTGGTCTGAGTTGTTATTAGGTTGGTTATTGGTACAGTATTCATGCGTTTTGATACCTGCCAAGTCGTCTGTATCAAGCGTTTTAGGTAAACCTGCTTCATCAGCTAGATTGCGTAAGAGTTCGATATAGAGGCGGTAGTCAGCCATGAACTCTTCTTTAGTTGAATGGCTTTCAATCAATTCAACTGCTGCATAGGTCTCAGCATTCCAACCGCCTCCAACGTCCCAAGATCCGTTATTTACAGGGCCTACTTGCATGACACGACCGTTACCAACGACATGAGAAAAGAATCCAAGTTCAGGGTCCTTTCTATAGTGGTAGTCCGCCTCATTCTGAGCTGTTGAGTTGCGGTTGCCTGTTGAGTGAGCATGTACTTGTCTATAAGGTTGCACTCCGACTTGTGGCAAGCCTGTACGTAGTCTGCTTGTATCGATATCCATCCTTACTCCCTCCAAGCGTCGTTCATCTGCTTCACGGCTGACTCTACAAAGGTGTCTAGATCCTTGTCAGTCATGCTGATGTTATATTTGGTCAGCTCTACACGGATTTTAGCACGAGCCTGTGCCAATTTTTCATCTCCCTTGTAGCCAGTTTCAGCAGCTACCTGCTCAACGGCATTTACTGCGTTCTTGGCTAGGATTTCAGCGATAATCACCGCTTTCTCTCCGCCTTTACGCAAAAGGTAGTCTTTCACTGCCTTTACAATACTGCCTATTGCTACTGCCAAAAAGCCTGTCGCAAAGGCAATGATGAGTTCGTTAAATTGTGTCATATGTTGTTTCCTTTCTATTTTGGTTCATACACATCATAGATAGTATGGGGGTCTTTCGTTCTGATAGCTTCATATTGAGCCTTTGTACCAACCCAATATTTCAAGGCTTGCCCACCGTTTTGGTTGATGATGTTTTGGCCGGGCGCTCCTGCTGGGCCACGTTCTCCTGTGGCTCCTCTAGCGCCTGCTGGACCTGTTGCACCATCACTGACATTATCAAGACGTGTGCTAGCAGCTGCTTTAATGCCGTTGTGCGTTACAACTATGTAGACCTCAAACCAGCCTCCTGAACGCTGAGTAGCGTTCCACTGACCAAATTTACCATTTGCATCAGGCGTTTGATTTCTCAAAACACCCCAGCTATTATTGCCAAAACCACGGTAGTAATAATCAAGAGTATAGCCACTCGTGACTGCTTCACCATCGTAGAATACATCCGCAAACAGATTCAATTGGCTAGTAGAGCCATTCTTATAAGAACCCTCAATACGAACGCTGGCATTTAAGCTATGCCCATTTTCCCCTTTTAAGCTTTCTCTCTGGCTGGATGTCAGATTGTCAAATGACGGACGATTTTCTAAGGCGGAAATCCTAGCCTTGATTGGGATATCATTGTACAACTCCCATTTTTGAGCGTAAGTAGACAAGTCTTGGTGGGAGGTCAAGTAGCCTTTCTCTTCCAGCTCCGCTTTTGTAACGAGGGTTTCTGGATTGACTCTCGGTCTACTCTCAAGGGAGCCCAGTCTTTCCTGGACTTCCCTATCCTTTAACTCTGAATCTTCTTTGATTGCCTTGACATCCTCACCGATTGCTCTTGCTAGATTTTCAAGGTTACTCATAGCACTCACGCTTTCGCTGCGTTATAGGTTGCGACCAAGTCAACATTGGCAATCTGGTCTACACGTCCGCTGACTTCAGTTACTTTGCCAAGAAGTGCGCTATTTTCATCTTGTCCCATACTTGTGATTTTTTCCGCGATTTCTTTCAGCGTATCCAGATTCTCAGGCGCTCCTTCACCCAAGATTTCAGCCTTAACCTCGGATTTAGCTTGAGAGATAGCTTGGTTCATGGCAGACGTGCTGACTTTCGTTTTCAGCTCTTCGTTTACCTTTTTGTTATCTTCCCCCACTGCCTGCGCAAATGCTGTTAATTTTGTAGTATCCATTTTGTGTTACACCTTTCCTAAATTGTAATAAAAGAGTAGGTCTGGCAATTCCTGACCTACTGGGCTCTCGCCTACAGTTCTACCTGCAAGCTGTTTCTCAACTTCCTTTGCAATATCCAGCTCTTTTAAAGCATGGACTTCTTCAGTGACCAATTCCTTATCTGAGGCGACTATCTGGATATGGACAGATTTATCACTGGGGAAAACATAGCCTCCAGCCGTGATTTCCAAGCGATAACTCCCAATGGGCAAGATAGCGTCCAGATGAAAACTCACACCTTGACTGGTAACAGCTACCTGCTTCTTCCACTGGTAGCCCTCCTTGGTCAGACTGATCAGCGCCTCCTCCCCTTCCAGAGAGGAGATGACTTGGTAGTCTTCGTCTAAGAGGGCAAAACCAAAGGTGGAAGCCAAGTCCCCTTGCTTAATCAGGTGACCGCCGTCAATCTGCCGCAAATTGGTCATATTGAGATTACAGACCATTCTGCACCTCTTTCTATCTAATCATCTACTAAGATGTCTTCCTTAATCTCCAATTTTCCAAAATCGTTGAATAAGCGATCTATGTAGCCATTACCTCCTAAAGCCTTGTAGCTTTTGTGCAGACTTTCCACTAGTGAAAATTCGTCTTTTGAAGTGAACCCTCTACGAATAGCCCGTCGCATATCACGGTCAAGGCGCAACTTCATGGTATTTAGATGCGCCTCGTCGTGCACTTTTAGCTTTTCCTGTACTTCATCGATTTTGGAATTGCTATCTTTAGCAGTAGTCTGGACATCTTCAATCTGTTTCTTGACATCGGTTAGTTCCGAGACGATTTTATCTGTTTCTTCTTTTGTTTTCTTCGGCATTTTATAGCCCAACCAAGCCACGACGATTGGCGTCGCTACTGGTAGCACATTCATGAAGAAATGTTCTGTTTGTTGTAAGACGTCCATAAGCACCTCGCTAGTCTGCCAGATGACTCAAACCACGTCGCTTCAATTCCTTACGCACACGGTCTTTCCAGCGTTTATGTACCCATGAAAAGTCAACTGCTTCACGTTCCAGTAGGTTGATGTACATGTCGATTTTTGCTTGGTCTAGTGTAATCTTACTCATTGCTGCTACCTCCATTGTCTTCACTAGGGCTCTCTTGGTTTGTCGTTTCAGAAATGTCATCTTCTTTCTCGCTTTCTTTCTTCTCTTCTACTGCTGGTGCAGGTTGTGTAGGCGCTTCTGCTACTGGTTGTTCAGTAGTTGGTTGCGCTGGGGCTGGTTCATCAGCTTGGTTTTCTGTGTCCGTAACCTGAGGGGTGTCCTCCTCTGCCTCCTCTTTCTCCTCCTGGTCAGACTCTCCTTGAGCTTCCAGCTCTTCCAATCGCGCTAAGATATCCTCAATATCCTGAGCATTCTGGAGATTGACCTTCTGCATGCCATCCATGAGTTGGTTGGCTCTCTCCAGCGCTTCCGTCGTCTTAGCCAATTGTTCTTGGTTTTTGACAATGGCGCTAGTTGGGTCAAGTTCGGTGCGAACCAATTCCAAAACCGCTTGGATAAGGGTGTCCTCACTATCCTGTGTATGGTCACCTAGCAATTCGCACTGCTCATAAGAATAGCGCCCCTTGTTTTCCATCTTGATGGCGACAACTGTTACATTTTCCCCACCTTTCAAGTAAGGCTTGATTGCAAGTTCATAGCTCATTTGTTAGCTCCTTTCATTTTTGCTTGCGTTTCGTCAAATAGTTCTTTGAGTGCTGGTTCATATTCCAGAACCGCCTTAAAGGCCTGCAATTCAGCTAAAGCCAGCGTATAGTGCGCTTCTAAATGCGCACAATTCAATTCACTTTCTCTCAAGCGGTTAGCGAGCGACTCAGCTACTAGCTTATCGATTGTGTTATTATCCATGTGTGTTCTCCATTTCTTTGATTTTCTGGTCTAGTTCTTGGACAGCCTTCAGCAAGTAGGGTATGAATTTCGAATAGTTGATAGACAGATAAGATGTTACCTCATCTGTTTCAACTGCATGAGGGACTACCTCTTGTACTTCCTGCGCAATCAAACCAACCTCTTCATGTTTCTGGCTCTCGATAAAATCAAAAGAGACCATGTTCAATGCTTGGATTTTATCCAAGGCATTAACTGGACTCTCTTTAATATTTTCTTTCAAGCGCCTATCTGAACTCGAAGTAATACCTGCATAGCCTCTCCATTTTGCTGTAGTGATTTGATTCCACCAGACGACGGCATTCTCTCCTCCAGCTGGGTTTGATCCAGCACCATAAATATCTGCATTTCCTGTCCAGATACCTTTATTAGCATTAATCTTGCTGTAGAAATTAACGTTTGTAGAGCCAGAAAAGTCAACTTTCCCATAAAAACTAACTGTATTCTTACAATACATCTGCCCATCTGTGTCCACATGCCAGGAGTTCGGTCCAGCTTGGTTCCAGTTATCGCCCCAATTAGCCCAAAAAGCTGTCTTAGTACCATAACCAGCACCATTACCCATACCGACCGAGAATTGATTCACTCCAGAAATCCAGCGACCGCCTCCATTGTCGAACTGACCCAAGGTAAAACCTCCAATTTCACCCTGATAGGCTTGTAGGAAAGTTGAGCTAGATACTACAGACTCAATCTTAGTCGCAAAGATACGTTTAGATGTCAGCTTGTCAATCAAGGCATCTCTAGCGGTCAGGTTCCGAATCAGGGCATCGTCTACGCTGATTTTATCCCCTGTGATGGCGCCTGCTTGGATATGGTCAGCAGTGACAGAACCAGCGGCCATCTTCCTAGCTGTTACAGCACCATCTACCAACATATCCGACTGTACTCTAACTCGTGGAGCGATGATATCAACCCCTCTCGGACTTGCGGAAATAGTAGAGGCTAACTGCTCACCAGTTAAGGTAGTTGAACCGATGGTCACACCTTCAGGAGTAACTTGTACCCTCGCACTGTTAGCAGCATCTCGCACTTCCTGCCTGATTTCCCTAGCCGTCTGAGCGATGGCACTCTTCACATTCGTATCAAAGAACTGGGTCAGCGCCCCTTGATTGTTCTGCTGGATTTTGCCCCAGAGAGTACTGTTCGGGTCTCTCAATTCCAGTTCTATTGAGCGCATGTCCTTGAAGAGACCTGACAGGGTACGTTGCGTTACAGTAGGCTCCACGAAGCTAGTCGGGAAATCCCCCTGCTCCAGCTGAATATCCGTCAGCACCGTGTCACCCACACAGCCCATATGGTGCAGTTTCAGCAGTTCGTCTCGTGTCCGTGGCTGAAAGACCTTATAATGCCGCCCGTTGTGCTCAAGAGCAGGCGAACGGACGTTTTGAATGGTTATGTCCATGTGTTACTACCTTTCCTCGTAAAACGTCATGTAAATATCTGCATTTCGTGTATCAAATAACCTTTGAGCTTCATTAAAATCACCTGGGCTTTTTAGTTTAGCAATAACGTGAGAATTTCCATATCCTGCTCTCAAGGTGATTGCTATAAGTCTTTCGCTCCGACCTATATAAGCAACTTTTGGAAACGAAATATCCCTAAACGCATCACTGTAATTAAAAATATTCATTTCACTTGAATAGTAATTGTGTGAAACAGTCCCCATAAATCCCAAGTAAGGCACTATTGTTTTTCTTTTCTCCCAAACCAACTTATCACCTACATAACGCTGAGTGATTTCCTTGCCACCCACGTAAATTCCTTCTCTAGCCATACTACCTCCTATTGACTAAAAATATCGTAGATAGTATTACTATCCTTGTTAGGAATCGCATCATATTGAGATCTTGTACCAGACCAATACTTCATCGGTTGCCCACCATTCTGGTTGATGATGTTTTGACCGGGCGCTCCGTCACGGCCTCTAGCTCCATCAGCGCCCCTAGCACCCGTCGCACCAGTCAATCCTCTAGGCCCTTGAATGCCCTGCAGTCCTTGTTGCCCTCGTTCACCTTGGACACCCTGCGGACCACGCAAACTTTCTCTCTGCTGACTTGTCAGGTTCTCGAATCGCATAACACCGTCCGCTCCTCGTGGTCCTGTCTCGCCACGTTCTCCACGGTCACCTTTGGGACCTGTTAGATACTGCAAGGCTGAGAAACGGTCACGGCCATTTCCGACCTTGACCTTGCCTGTATCGCTCTCGATACCTAACTCGCCATCATACAACACAAAGTCACTTCTTGCCCAGTCACTCGCTGGCATCCGTTTATGTCGTACCCTGATAGGTACTACTTCAGACGTTGTTTCTGTCATGTTCTACCTCCGTCAAAAATAAAAGTTGGACTCTCGCTCCAACTTCCCTCATATCTAGCATGTTGCCCATCAGCAACCGTCTTGTAGACTGGCGCTAGTTCAATCCGTCTTGTATGATTGTCAATCGTCACAGACTGCTCTACGTTCTGATACCAGTCCCCTGAAAAGGTCAGACCATAGGCACCATAGTAAACTGCCAAGACCTGCTCCTCTTTCTGGATCAGGTCTTTATCAATCGCTGGCATGACCGAATTAGCAGGCGATAAATGAACGTGTCCACCATAAAAAGGTGTCTTATTCACTACCACAGTCACATCTGTCTTCCCGTAAGGTGTACAGGTTGCGGACCAGCTGATGACGTATTTTTTGCCAAGTTCAAATCCCTCTCCATTGTGACCGACTTCTACAAAATCCGTTCCGTAACTGATTTTCTTAGCCGTGCCACCATTGAGGCGGTTCTTATTGTACTGGGTATTCCCGTCCCCACCAATCAAACTAGCGTTGACCCTTGCAGTCTCACTGACCTGCTCCAGTTTCTTGCTTAATTCAGCGATGGAGTCCGCACCACTCATCAGTTCTTCACGGATGCGCTTCACGAACTCAGGACGCTCTTTCTCTAGTTCTTCGTGGATTTTAGCGCCAAATTCTTCGGCATTTGCTTTGTATTTTTCGATTGCATCATCAATCGCTTTTTTACGCTTTTCAAACTCTGCTTCAAAAGCTGCGTCTGCTGCTTCTATCTGCGCTTGGATTTTGGCTTCAATGCCCTCTTGTTGCTTTATCTGCTTGGTAATCGTCCCCTCGTAAGAATACTGAGTATCGTTTCCAGCCTTACTATCTGCGCTGATACGACCTCTCAGACCGCCTTTAAAAGTGAAGCTCTGACTTAACACAGGAACTTTAAAGGTTTCTTTCTTGTTGGTTTGAATGGTTACCCACTGCCCAACATCAAGTAACAAATGCCCTTGGTAGTTGAGGTTATACGGGTAGTAAGTCAGATTTTTCAGCTTATAATAAAGATCATTTAAAGCGCTCTGGGTCATGAAGACATTGTCCAGTTCCAAAGATCGACCTGTCTTCATACCAACCGTAAGAGACTTCTTATCTGTCTTACAAGTGATACCAGCTATCTGATACTCAATCTCACTCTTGGTCAAGCCATGTAGGAAGTAACTATCTGCGTTGATCGTGATATTTGACTCAGTTAAATCACGGATTTCCATCTTCCCTTCTCGGTTAAAGAAACAAGACATCCCAATCATCTGAGTCATAGCGCTCAGCATATCCCTGAATGAAAGTTTCTTGCCCTCAGGAACTTGCTCGACATGGTAGCGCATAGCGCTGATTCCGAAATAGTCATTCGCTAACTCAATACCTGTTTTTAGGCAGATTTCCTGAATAACCTCTCGTACTTCAGCTGGAAAATGCAAGTCCGTCACATACTCACGATTAAGCTTAAACATACCGTCCATGAGCTCCAGCGTGGTTGTGTTGCGGTTTCGGTCAATCTCGATGTCATTGATGAAGTATTCCCCCATCTTGACCCACTGATAGGTACTCCCAACCAGTAGCCCAATCTCAGGATGTAGGATATCCAGCTTATTGAACGTGGTAATGATACTGGTAAAGGTAATCTTACCGCTACCAGCACACGTTCCACCGGGTTTGTATGTATCGCCCTTAATATAGCCATACTCAAAACTAGCCTCTTTGATATCTCGTGAAGCATAATCACCAACACGGATAGCCAGCGTCCTTTCCTTGGCAAACATGGCTCTGTCAAATTGTCGTCTGGTTAAAGCGTCCATTTTCTTACCTCTCTATCAGATTAAATTTAGCGCCAGACCAAGGTTTAAACTTCTCAGTAAAGGTATAGCTTGGAGCCGTCCTATCACCGACGTAAAAAGTCCCAGTTGTCTGACCTTTAACGGGGTCAGGGTAGGAAACCTCAAAAAAGACTGCTGACACGGCATTTAAAAGCTGACTCATTTCTTCTTGAGTCATCATACCCCATTCACAGTCTAACTTACGCTTAGTCGTAATACGGTCACGCACCATATCGCCATTGGCATTACGCCCTGTTTCTCCATCGATATCTTGAATACCGACCTGAAAAGATTTGGGAGGCTTCACAGCCACCCCATTGATTGTCAATTGTGCCATTTAACCTCCTAAATCTTGAGCAAGGTTTGACCTGCTCGTTCATGTTCCTTGTTGATTTCTTGGATGGCTACCCGTCCGAACTCATGTCCTGCGATTTGGATAACGATGTCGCCGTCTCCAGAAAATCCACCTTGTGGACCAACACCAGCCATGGCATTTACTACCGCACTGCTGACAACTCGCCCAAGTGTTTGGATAAATCCTGTATTTTCAAGTGGTACGACCGCCTCTTTACCTGCTTCACCAATCATGGCAATAGTTGGACTATCGACGATACCACCGCGGGCAAGACGTGGGAGGCTGACTGTACTTACACTACCAATCCATCCGAGACCAGGTAAGTTTCTAACAACATCTAAAACACCATTAATCATGCCGATAAATCCATTAACCACATTCTCGATAGTGTCAAGAACCGCATTGACTGCGCTCTTAAACGCTCCACCTACCGCCTCACCGACCATCTGACCAGCATTTACAAAGATATTTTTAACAGTATCCCAAACGCCTTTAAAGAAGTCGCCAATAGAACTAAAAGCATTTTTAACAGCGTCAAAAGCTTTTCCGAATATCTCGCCAAACCAGTTTGAAACGCTGGAAAGCGCACTTGTAACATCGTTCCACCTTTCGCCAAACCATGAACCTAGTTTGCTGAAGATGTTTGTTAGACCAGTCCATGCTTTTTGGAACATGTCCGTAAACCATGCCCCGATATTAGCCAAAGCACTCGTCACATCCGCCCAACGTTGTCCGAACCATGAACCGATTGGCGTGAAGATATTAACGATAGCGTCCCATGCACCTTGGAATACACCAGAAAACCACTCTCCGATACCAGAGAAGATGTTTACAATAGCGTCCCATGCTTGCTGGAATTTCTCGCCAAACCATTGACCTATCGGTTCAAAGATTTCTTGTAGTTTCGTCCATAGACCGCTGAAAAATTCCCCAATCGATTGACAAATACCACTGATAAAATCACATAGTCCTTGCCATGCAGTTTTAGCAAACTCAACAACAGTATCCCAGTTTTGGTAGAGCAATACACCGATAGCAATTAAGGCTGCAATTGCTGCAATAACTAAAGTTATCGGACTGGTCAATACCGCAATAGCCCCATTGAGTGCCCATGTTGCAGCTGCTGCAACTCCTGCTGCAATCGATTGAGCGATCTCTGCCGCTGCTGCAAGTCCCATTTGTGCTGCATGAACACCCCAAGCTAGCGCTGATTTACCAAGTTCTAAAGCGGTTTTTCCTAACTCGGCAATCAATTTACCTGAATTGACTACAAAGTCTTTTGCATATAAGGTGTTCAAATACACGCTTTCTGCAAAATCTTTTATCTTATCAACTGTTAAGCCTTTCACAGCACTAACTAAATCAGTGAAAGCTCCACTTAATTTACCAATTCCTGCTGCAAGACCACCAGCCTGCTCAGCCCAAGACATGAATTTAATACCTTCCCAAGCTGTCGATACCAGACCGATTGCAGTGGCCATGGCTGAAACTATCTCTCGGTTATCCTTACACCAATCAGAAAAAGCAACGAAAGCATCGCTAACGACTTTTACTGTATCAGCTAGAATTTTTAAAGCCTCTAAAATAGCTCCGCCTAGCACATCGGCAACTTCACCAATGCTGATACCGAATGTATCGGCTAAAAACTCAGCAAAAGGTTGCATGTTATCTTCCCAGACTTGTTTGAGAACATCAACCAGTCCTCCAAAAGCTTGACTCAAAGAATCAATTGCTGGACCGATATGCTTGTTATAGACATCTTCAAATCCATCAGAGAATCTTTGTAAAGCTGGAGTAACATTGTTGTCAAAACTGTCTAGAAAGACTGATACAATCTGAGAAATACCGCTAGAAAGAGTTGTTATAAATGGGCTAACATGCTCATCATACACACGACTAAATACATCTCCGAAACGGTTTACTGCTTTCTCTATTGTTTCGAATACTGGAGCAATCGCATCCAAAGCTCCCTGTAAAGAACTTGATAATTTCGGAGCGTTATCTGTCACAATGCGTTCTAAGCCCTTGAATAAATCACCACCAAGTTTGCTTCCAATCTCAACAGCTGTTGAACTCAAACTCAAAAATGTTGACACAATAGCGCTACCGATACGAACCGCACCAGTTGAGGTAATGACATCGTAGAAAGCACTAGAAAATGCCTGAGCGATGTTTCCTACTGCCTCTGCAATGTTACCAATATTATCAAACAAAGCAACTAGCGCCCTGGTAATGCGTTCCTTTTGCCTTCCAAGACCATTTGCAATACTTTCAGCGAGGAAAACACCGATACCTAGCCCGATAGTAGCTATTGAGCCTGTCACTTGCCCTAAAGCATAAGCGATTTTCTCAGCCATGCGATTAAAGGCATTCACAATCCTTGGGTCAGTGGCGATTTCTCCCATTGTCTTAGCTATTTGGTCTAAGGCGGTCTTAATGCGTTCAATACCTTCTGGTCTAAATGCTGCATCAAAACCTTTCTTGAAGAGGTCAAACAACCCTTTGAGCTTATCTCCAAGACCATCAAAAATGCTCTTGAATTTGTTGTCTATGTCGGTCAGCTCGACTTCTGGCAAGATGTCTTTGAAAGGTTCGCCTCCGCCTCCCTTTCCTTTACCACCTTTGCCACCACCTCCACCGCCAGAACCGCCTGCATCATCGTCTTTTGGTTTTTGTAAGATATTAATCTCGTCAAATCCCAAAAGACCTAGCAACTCTTTAGCAGCTTTCTTAGCGTTTTTGGCTGAGTCTCCAAGATTATCAGCAAGTCCTCCTGCTGAATCTCCAGCGTCGTCAACAGCGTCGGCAAGGTCTCCTGCTCCGCCTGCAGCGTCTTTCATGGCGTTACTCATGTCTCCGACTGCTCCACCAACACCATCTTTCACTGTTGCTTTCTTGTTGAACATCAAAGCGATAAACTCAGCAAGTTTAGCAGTAACGTTCTTCAAGACCATAGCAAAAGAGTTCAAGACAGGCATAATGGCATTGATAATCGGCAACATAGAGTTACCAAGGTTCAATGCAGCGTCCTTCATCAGAGACTTAAATAGACTAATACGTCCATTTACAGAATTGGACAAGGTATTCCCATACTTTGCCGTAGCCTGTTCCAGGATAGCCATAAGGCGGATTTGTTGCTGGGTTTGGTAGTCCAACTGTTGCCAGCTCTGTCCGTTCGCGAACTTCTTAAAGGCTTCAGTAGACTCAATCATAGCCACATTGACGTTGATTCCTAGGTCTTCAATCGCTTCCGTGTTTCCTAGCAAACCTGAGCGAATCCGCTCCATAACGTCTGTAATCGTGCGCCCAGAGCCTTCAGCAACAACTGCCGATGTCTGCAGCATCTTAGCAGTATAGGCGCTTAGCTTGTTGGTGTCTTTGATAAATCCTGAAAATAGGTTTGAGTAGACTGCACCGTAGTTAGTAGCCTCACCCACACCCATATTCATAGCGTTGGCGTTATCGTTAACCCACTTTAAGAAAGATTGCGAACTCTCGCCCATCTGTCGCTTGATTTGGTTCATAGACGCTGATACTTCAAGAGCCGTCTGCGCTGAATACATCCCAACATCAAGCAATTTCTTACCAAGGATTGCAAAACCAGCGAACTTAGCCAGCTTGCCAAACGCACTACCGATTGAGTTCGACTGTTCACGAACTTTGGCAGTCGCGTTCTTCACTTGGTCAGATGTTCCTTTGACCTGATTCTCGACTTCTTTCATCTTCTTCCTGAAAGGCGCTATCTCAGCGTCAATCATGACCTTCAATTCATCAAGAGTTGCCATTTACTTCCTCCTTCCTTTTGCGATTGTGTCTCTCTGCAAAATCACGCATCCGTTCCCTATGCAACAAAAGCGCTTGTCTCTGTCGTTCCTGTTCTACCGCTTGCTGTTCTTCTACAAATAACTCAGGCGCATATTCCCAGAACTCAAAGACCTTGGCATCTTTGGATAACAATAAGGAAACGTGGTTAGATATCATCTGCGAAAGTCTATAAGAGTCAATAATCTTTTCTTTACGCTCTTGGATTTTGACACGGTTGTAACTTTCAATCATTTCTCTGATTTCAAGCACCGTTAAATCCCAAAAATCAAGAGGCTTACCCCCGATGTCCAAAAACATAGGATAAAGCCTCTCAATAATCTGCGTTACCGTTAAGATTACTCGACTACTGTCATTTTCTTCTCGGAAGTTTTCTTGTCCTTGCTTCCTCGTGGAGTAAAACCCGATACTTCAAAGAGTGGCATTAAAACCTCTGTCATGAAGGTTGTTTGGTCTCCACCATTATCCACGTATTCATCGTATAGGTCGTAGACATCTTCAAAGGAATACCCATGTTCATACTGCTGCAACGCTCCGTGAACTAACAACAACATAACTTTCAAAGGCGGTAAAGTGAACTCTTCGCCAGCTTCAGGCATGAAAATCTTCAGCAAGTTCATGCCGATTTTTTCTTCCACAGTTGCAGCTTGATGAGATGTCAAACGTAGCTTCAACTCTTTTTCGTCAGTAACTTTCCAAGTTGTGTATTTTAACGCCATTTAATTAACCTCCAATTCCATCAACGAATGTCAATTCAGACTGCAATGCAATCTTGAGTGTGAACTCGATAACGGCATTGACACCGCCACCGCCCAATTTAACGGACACTTGACCTTCAAATGTGACCTTAGTACCATCTGGATAGGCTTGCTCAAAGAAAAGTTTTGTCTTGTTGTCTGCTGCGTTACGCAAAATACGATAAGGAGCATTTGCTCCGTCGTTCTTATAAGCGAATTTGTATTCAAGTTCTCCAGCATCGCCAATACCAAATTCATATTTTTTAACCTTATCTTCCAAGGTTGTATTCTCAACCTTTTCAGGTTCAATACCAAATTCAGGTACTTCCTTAAGTCCTGCAAGTTTTGTGTAAGTTCCTTTAGCTGTCCCATAAGACAGCGTAATTCCGTTTGCTAACATATTTAATTCTCCATTCTAAATTGAAAAACAAGCTCTGAGTGTAAGTCAACGACACCTTCAAAACGCATGACCTTATGTCTCAAATGAGACGGGTCTGGTACGTCTTGGCAGTCGGTTCTTCGCAAACCTAAAGACTCAAAAATCTGATTGATTTTAACAGCTAACTCACTAGTGCTTGTATCATCAAAGATATCCACCTTGTAGCGGATAGATGATTTTTGTTCCTTGTCGTCAAACCAATCACCAGGCTTATTTTGTTCTTCCAAAAAAATAACGACTGGGAAAGTTTCCCAATCGCTAGGATAAGTATCAGTCACATTATCTGCGACCTTTTGCAATTCTTTATAAATAACAGGCTTGATATTAATCATTATATTTGTTCTCTTATCTTTCTACGGACATAATTCGAAATATTCTTAGACACACGCTCTTGATTGTCTCTCAAAGCTGGATAAAGATAAGGCTGGGCAGGTTGACCATACATCTTGTAGAACTCCCCAATTTTTTGAAAGTGGTACGGTCCTACATTGATTTGGTCTTCATGCACATACCAAGGATTCGACTTGTAAGTCACGCTGACCTCTGGAGAGATACCAGAATGGCTAGCCTGACCCTTAGGTCCCGTTCCAAACTCAACGTAAGGAGCATATTTCAGGTTGGTGTAAACTTCACCTATAGCCTTATCTCCGTCCATTTTTGCCCTAGTTTTGATACTAGTTCTAAGTTCTTCATCTCTCACTGGTACAAGTCTTCTTGCATCAGCTTGGACAACCTTTATAGCAGCATTGTGTACAGCACGTAAGACGATATCCTCGCCA
Source organism: Streptococcus sp. Marseille-Q5619 (assembly GCF_946901205.1). Classification (NCBI taxonomy): domain Bacteria; kingdom Bacillati; phylum Bacillota; class Bacilli; order Lactobacillales; family Streptococcaceae; genus Streptococcus; species Streptococcus sp. Marseille-Q5619. Next base: position 19,835 of record NZ_CAMPPO010000008.1, on the reverse strand, counting down.
GTTTTTTTACTAGCTAACCGTCTACATTTAGCTATAAGTCTATCTGCCCCTCGTAGCCCTGACACGCTCTAACTCCAAAACTTGATGATGTGTGTAGACCTTTTTAGAGATAACCCTATGAGTCACTTCCGTCGGGCTATCGATACACACACCATCTTTCACTTTGATAGCAGCTGACTTGTTGGCGTTTGCGTTCAAAATATCATTGACACGCTCTCCGTACAGCTCAGATTGTAACTTGCTACTAGCTGGCCACAATTCAAGACGGACTGTCTCAGCTTCCTTGGCATATCCTTCTTTTGCGACGCCTTCCTCTGTGACAGTTTTTTCAAACCGTCGCATTGGATAAGGTTTCAGTCTACTCTGCTTCAAAAACATGGCCTGCCACCCTTGCTAGTCTGTGCATGCGTATACGCTGTAGAAGACCCGTAGACAGGCCATTTTCTCCGTAGACTACTGCTATACCACCTTCGGTCCTAGAATGCTCTCCTTCCGCTCCTGAGCGGTTGTGGAGCTCGATAGCAACCTCAGGTATTAAGAGACTTAAAGCAGGTGTCAAAGATGTGCGATTCGTCTCTGACAAGATAAGATTTGTAGCCCTCGTTTGGAGCAACATGAGAAGCTGAGTATCTTCTTCGCCTGTTAATTTCTTCAGCAACTCTATAGACATATTAATCCTCTTCTAAAAACTCATGTTCAGGGAGGATTTCCTCAAGAACGTCTGAGATAGCGACACCATTGCTGGCAAAATTGTTAGCCAGCTCAGCATAACGCTCCTCAGTAATCTCAAGTTCCTCTCCTGCCAGTCGTTTCACATTTGATTCCCAATCATAGAAATCTCGTTTGATTTTAAATTTCACTTTTTAAATCCTCCAGCACCTCTACAATTTCGGCTTTTGATAACTTATAGGCGCCAGTTATGCCAGCTTCTTTAGCTAGATTCTTCAACTCTTCTAGAGTCTTATTCTCTAAATCAGAATACTGGCTAGCCTGCTCCTCTTGGATATAATGACGTCGTAGCAATAAGCCCATATCGTCACCTCTTACTCACCGAATTTTACAACTCGTGTAGGGTCGTATAGGTAAACACCGTAGTGTTCATCACCAGTGATGACTGTTGTCTTTTTAAGGATGTCACGGTCTGTTTCGATAGCCACATCACGTTTTAGCAAGATGACAAAAGCTCCATATTTATTGGCATCATCTGTCTGAGTTTGACTAGGAGAGACTTTGACGATAAAGCCTTTACCCTTTTCAACTTTCTTAGTACGCACAATTTGAACACCTCGTGTTTCTCCAAATGTACCAGAAACAACTGTGTTCGCTCCTACTTCTGTGCCTGAAATCCATTCTTTCACAGTGTTAGCACGCAAATCAATGGCATCTGCTGGATTGATAAGAGCTACATATTTTGCGTCTTCTTCGTCGTCAAAAATAGCAAGTGCTTTATCAAGAGCTGCTCCTGTTGTTGGAGCTTCTGCAACGTGTTGTGTTGCTGTTTTCGCTACTGCCACCAAATCATCATCAATCTTGTTAGCAATAGCCAAACCAAGCTGGTAAGTCGCTTGACCTAATGGGTCACCAAGACCTGACAAAAGAGCTTCATCGGTAATTTCATAACCTTTAGCAGCCTTTTTGATGGTCATAGTGGTCTTTTTAGTAGTCAATTGGTCTGGAGAAATAGCTTGACCTTCTCCAACCTCTGCAGCATCTCCTGCATATTCCCATGCTGGAACTTTTAGAGTATTCCCTGGTCGGCCTTGGAGTGCTGTTTCCACATAAGCCAGTGGAGTGAATTTAATCAATTTAGGTAGTTTAGCGGAAACCATGTCCGCCATTACTTCTGGGTTAACCATAGTGGCTAATTTAGTTTGTCCTGCTGTCATTTATTTTAACCTTTCAATTTCTTATAGAGTTCTGGGTTCTTTTGATAGAGTTCATTTCGACTCTGATAACCCATACGAGCAAATTCTTCTTTTGTGATACCGTCACTATCAACTGGTGCTTGTTTCATTGGAGCTCCGCCTTTTAGCTTTTCTTGTACGCCTTTCTGTACGGCTTGCTCCCATGATTTCTGCAACACAGCAACAGACTGCGATACCGTCTCTGCGCTTGTTAAATCAACTACATTCACTAACTCAACAGGTAAGTCACGTTCACTTAGCATTGCTTTAGCTTCTGCGGTCAATTCCTTGCGAGCAATAGCTTTTTCACGGTCAGCTAGTTCTTGCTCACGCTGATCCAACTGATATTTCTGTTTCTCATCAGCGTTCATCTTAGCAAGCTTCTTAGCTTCGTTTTCCTTGGCTTCTTTCTCAGCTTCCCATTTAGAGCGTTCGGCAGATAGCATCTTACCGATTTCAGCACGAGTGAAAGTTCGTTCGTGCTTTTCTTCTTGCACTGTATCAACATTTCCTTGAGTGTCGACAGTCTCAGTTGATTCAGTAGATACAGTTGCATTGATTTCTTCTGACATAATTGTCCTCCAGCGATTACGTCGCCACTCGATAATCTCGCTTTACGTCCGGCGACGGAACAGTACAGCTTTTAATGTCATCAGCACAGTTTGGACAATATAAAAACCGCATCAAATATGACACGGTTTATAGCAATTTACAGTAATTTATAGCAGTCTATTCCTGCCAGTCAAGATGTTGGATCACCTACTTTCTGTTTTTGAAACCTGTTAAAATCGCAAGAATAGTTCCTACGATAACCAAAAATAACCAAAAGAATACCAACCACCCGAAAGCGATTGATACCCAATCCCAGATAAACATGTCTTTACTCCTTTTAATGTCACAATCAAGTAACTTCATACGATAATGAATGAATGTCGGTTAATATTTTAGGTAGTAACTCAATCGCGCTAAACGTATCCGTCCCATAAATATCTAACTCTAATTTCACTGTTGCTGAGTCATTTTCGCTTGATCCTGAAAATTCTACGTTAGTTATCCCAATTCTTGCTATATCCATTTTCAATCCTTTCTGGGCACGAAAAAAGCACTTAGATTTCTCTAGGTGCTTCTTTAAATTGATTCTAGTTTTAATGTTTTAAGGTATTCTTCCCATTCACGGTCCAAGTCCTCAACAGTTTTGTTTTTATTTCGTTCATAGGCTTTTTTTAACAATTCATCCAGATTGTCGTCTTCGGCTTCTGGCCAATCATAATCATACTTCTCAATCATGTCAATCAATCCTTCCAAATTCAAAACCGAACACTTCGGATAATAATTCAAGAGTTTTTTCTTGTGCTACGCTCTCATTATACCCCAATTTTTTAAATTTATCAATTCGATTGACATATTGTTCTTGTGCACTGCGTGGAATCCTTTTGTTAGGTCTTGTATACCAATAAACACTTCCATCATGCCCTATAGTCAGACCATATCTTACAGTATTATTTTTATTACGTTGTTGCAGTGAGGCAAAGTCACTGAGCGAAGGAGGATAACCAGATGGATGATTGTGAATCGAAATAAGACTTTGTTCAGATTGTTCTTTAAAAGCCTTTCTAACTTGGTCATTATAAACTACACCTTTTGTCTTTCTGGCTTTATTTGATAGCGCAACAACTCTTCCTGTATCTGCATTAAGCAAATAGTAATCTTCAAATGGAGTTCCGTTTCTATGCTGCAACATCTGTCTTGAAACTCTTGCGATAGGTTCGGATAGATGTGAGGTCTTTGGGTGATTTTTTAGTTTGTCAACAAATTCATCACTTCGTACATAATCAAGATTCGCTCCAAACGGCCTACCACTTAGCTCTCGTTCTCGTGGTTCTGCAACATACTTGCTATACCACTCTTTATAAGTCATATCAGCAGGTACTAGCTCGGTCTTACCTGTTTCTGGATTCCTTGCTCTGCGCTTCAACTTGCTGTAGTCTGCGTCCTCATCGTATCCGACAGTAGTAGACCTACACCACGGGTGCATAGGCGGACAATTGACGCCAGCGACAGCCTTATCCCTATCATAGACCTGATTGTCATGCTCCTGACAAATGCGTGATGTACGCTTGTCTAAGACGGCCACAAAGATATACTTCTCTATGTCTGCTTCTTCATAGCTGAGCAGTTCCATTTGATTATGAAAAAAGGCTGATTCTGTTCGAACCAAACGCCTTGCATCATTCTGACCCACATTGAACCGCTCAGCAATTGCTTGTGCAGTTTCTCGTGTATCTCGCCCTGTCATGAGGCTCATGAGTAGTTCATCTTTTATGCTTGAAGTAAGCTTTCCTGTATTCTTCCAGATGTTTGTTGAGTACGTGCTTCCATCTCCTACCCAACTAAAAGACTGTAGATGTTTTATCTCGCTCTCAGGAAGCCCAGAAAAGCCATATGCTAGTCCTGTCTGCTGTTGCAGGTCAAAGGTAGCCTTGTAGTAGCTATCCTTCATCAGGTCGCTATAAAAAGCGTCTGAGCCTGTCTTCTCTGAATGATAGATAGATTCACGCATACGATCTAAATCGTCGCTCAAACGCTCTAGGCGCTTCATATGAAAAGAATAAGCCGGACTGTCTAAGTCAGCCAGTAGTCTTTGGATGTTCGGGTCATTCGGTCTTGCTTCAAGCACCTTACGAAGTTCATTCAGGTCTTTCTTGTCTTTCATGTTCTTCAAGACTTGTCTAGCATCTACCTGACTTAACCCATAATCACGTTGGAACTTATCAAAAATCTTATTGATTTCCTTATCCAAGTAAGTCTTAGCTTCCTGATAGACCTTATCGAACTGGTCTGCCTGCTTTTCGGCCTTGTCCATCTGCTGGTAAATCAGATTGGCTTTCCTCTTCTCCCAATACTCCTGATTCTTCATCTGCTACCTCGTCTTCGGGTTTCGTGTTGTCTTGGTTAAACATCGGCATGTCTTCCATGTTCTTCTTTTTCTCTTCTTCCAAGGCTTCCAGCTCAGCGTCAGGGTCTTCAACAAACGGCAAGAGAGAAATAAGCTGCCTATTGGTCACCTTGCCTTCCAAGTTGTTCACAATCTGAGAAATCTCCAACAAATTCTTAGGTAAACCACGGCTAAACTGTGGAACGATTGAATGAGACTCTAATGCAATCTGCTTCATACCCAAGTAATGAGCAAAAATCGCAATCCGTTGTCTTAATCCACGCTTGTAGTTCGCTTCCTTGGTCTTGGTAATCATCTCAAGACCCATCAGCTTGAATTCCATGGCTACCCCTGACGTATTGCCTGCGAAGTTCTCATCAGTCAAGTTAGGCACATGGCTGAATGTGTAGATGTCCTCTTTCAGAGCTGTGCGCAAGATTTCCGTAGCACTTTCATCCAGCGTATTCTTCAAGAACTCAGCCCTTGCACTATCGCCTGGTAATTCCAAAAGACCTTCTTCAGAAAGAATCTTCATCGCTACCTTAGCGTCTTCTGGCGTGTCTGCTAACTGCGTACCATATAAGACAAGGATAGACTCTACTGCCTGCTCCTTATCATTGACACGGTTACCCATCAAGGAATTATAGGCATCAATCAGGCTAATTTGTTGCTCGTAGTCGCCAATCGCAAAGTGGTTGTTGCGATATTCGATAATTGGGATTTGACCAAGGTTGTGAGCTTCTACTTGCTCATTCTGAGTTGTTCCTGCATCTGTACTTCTCAGCACCATGTGATAGTGCAGATTTTCCGTAAAGACCTCTGCCTGGTACTTAGTAGTATCTTTCGTATCATCTTCAACTTGATAGTAGTAGACCGCAAACAAAGGCTTCTGCTCAATGCTATCATCGTAAACCATGAAAGTATTCTCTGGATCAATACTAGTTGAGTCCAACTCAGTCAATCCCTCTTTGGCATAGATGTACTCGTAAGCACGACCATAGATAGCCGTGTTCAAAGCATTCTGCGCATCTACTTGGTCAATCTCAGCACCGTCAAATGCTGTAAGTAGTTCATCAATATCACCGTCTGCGGTATTGTTATACTTGATAGGATTGCCCATAAAATAGCCCGTAGCCGTGTCTGCAATATCCTTGGCATGATTAGCTACCGTCTTGTAATTGGGTGCGTTCTCGTTGCGTCTCTTGTGATTTAAGATAGCATGTTCACCCAAGTAGTAGCTTTTAAGCTTCTTCAAACGTGAGCCTTCAGTGCTATGCTTCGTTATCAATTTATAAATCAGGTCTTTCTTCAAAGAACCCTCATCATATCCATCCCGTGGATAGGTTAAATATTGGTACATGTCTTTCCTCTCTATAGACCATAATCAGAACGTCTGCGGACAGTTGCTTTTGGTTGCGTATGTTGCGAGTAAATCGCATAACGCACTGCATCCAGAACGTCATCATTTTCTTTTACTGGCTCGCCTGTCTTTTCGTTCCAGATGTATTGATAGACCTCATCTTTGAACTTGCTGACCTTGTTTGATACAACAAAAAAGTGCCCAGCTTTCATCAGCTTGGCTACTTCTTCAATACCAGACAATACCGCTTTATTAGCGTTGAATGTTCTTAATTGCTCTCTTTGAAATCTTGCAACGTGTTCAGGTCGTGCGCTATCTGCCCAGAACGTAATATTCCCGTATCGTACCTTGATATTCTTAGCGAGGTCTACCCAAAAGTCTATCTCTTTGTACTGATGCGCGTGTTCCTCTAACAGATAAACCGAACCGTCAGATGTTTCTCCAACAACAACGATAGAGCCAAAGTGTTCATATCCCCAGTCAACACCAGCGTAGACTTTAGTGATATCTTCTGGTACGTTATCCACAAACATATTCTCACTAAAATCACGATAGACCACACCTTCGCCAGTTACCCACAAACCAAGGATGTCTCTATCATAAAAGACACCAGCTGGCGTAGCATTTTTGATATTCTCACGGTATCTATCAGACATGAATGTATTATCATCTAGCTTGAAATGAAAGTCTATAATCATATCGTCGCCTGAGTTGATATAATCCCGTCTAAGCCAGTGTGTAGGGATATCTGGGTTACTATCCCAAACAATCCGTGCGCCCTCTCCTGAGCAACGTGAGATTATTTCTTTGAACACCTGCTCATTAGCAAGTGACGCCTCATTTACATAAGCTCCAAATGCAGTAAAACCACGGGCTCGTTTTAATCCAGAAATGGAACCAGTGTAGACTTGAACTACCTTAACACCACAAAGGGTAAAAGCTCCGTGCTTATCGTATTTAGGTTCAATATCAAACATGTTATACAGTTCCTGAATGATATTGTTTTGTATCGATGTTGAAGATGTTCCAGCTAAGATATACATCGGCTCATCTATGTTTAATCTATCCGCTGTTTCTCTTACTCGTGCAATCTCATTCATGAAGACCATGTTATTTAGAACAGTTTTACCTGAACGTTTTGCACCATGGAGACCACAGATAAAAAAATCATCATTCAATACTCGTGTAAGTACTTCTTCTTGTCGTTTCGTAAATTTATTTGTCGTCAAAAGCACCTCTCAAAGCCTTAGCAAACTCTATCAATTTATCGTCTTGTTCATTATCCACACCGATTTGTGATTTAAGTTTTTCGATTTCAAGTTCTAGTTTCTCAGCTTGTTTAGCAGTCGGATAACGCTTCAATATTTCAGCTATCGCTTTAATAACTGTGTTATTATCTGCCTTTTTCGTAACTCTATCCACCTCACCAGTGACAGGGTTCATCATCAAAACTTCCTCAAGTCGCTGGCCTCTTGCGATGTCTGAGAGAATTGAAAGAGCCTCTTTAGCACTCAAAATATTTTCATCATGCATCTTTTCAGTTTCGGTTTGTATAAACGTTTTAACGCTTGCATTTTCTAGCAATTTACTAGCGGTTGTCTTAGCATACGCTTCACTATAACCTGCGAATATTGCGGATTGATAGACATTTCCAGTCCTCAAATACTCGCTCGCAAACATCTTTTGTCTTTGATTTAACCCAATGTCCATCACCTCCATTCACAAAATAAAAAAGTCACACGATGTGCGACCTTCCTGCAAGACGACTACAACCTTGCTTGTGTATTAAATTTTGACTTCTTTTTTATTTTTTATAGTCATTACAACCTCTGAGAGAATCAAACCCTCTAGCTTATAACTTACCTAGGATATAAGTAGCTACGCAACCATGCGAGGTTCGGTCACTTCTGCAACCATTTTTAAGTTAATGAGTGATATATGAATGCTAAGCCTACTGCCTACCCCATTCTGGGACACAAACACTCAAATGACAGTAGCTGGAATTGAACCAGCTGGTCTAGCAGTAAAACGCACGCTTGGTAAAAATTTCAAGGAGACCCAAACAACCTGCTAACCTGTCCTTACTGTCTAAGAGGCCGAAACCTCTGTATTTTTAGGAGTCCTCATGACTGTTCGTTGCCAATCATTGGATAATACTATTTTAGCACGTTTTTCCGTTCCAATTCTCCCAAGATTTTCCCAGATTTTTCCCAAGATTTTCCCAGAAATCACTTGTAAACTAAAAGGTTGCTTGCTTGATAGGACTCCGCGAACTCTAAAAGAGCTTTGTTTAATATCCGATAATATTCACTAGATGAGTAGCCTAGTTCTGAGTAGATGCTGTAGTCTTCCCTCCTCTTTTTCCTGCAATATCGTTCGATTAGGATACGTGTATATTCCATATCGGAAAGATTGTTGATTGCTTTAGCGATTAGTTCTAAATCCTGCTGAGCTGATACTCTACGCAAGACCATGCTTTCTACCTGCTTACTTGTCTGACCACTTGATGACCTTGGCTCAAGTGAGTAGGATATTGTTATTTTTGGAGCGTATTCTTCTCCAGCAATCCGTCTCAGACGACTGTATTTTTTGAGTACTTTGATAGCTTCCTTTCTGGTTTTCTTTTCATCGATGATATCCAATAACTCTATTTGCACACGAACTCCTCCTCATGATATAATAGTTATGCGAAACTATACCATGAGGGTCAGCCGTGTGCTGACTTTTTTCTTGCCTTGTTCCCTTTTTAGGTGTATACTGTATGTATACAAAATAAAGGAGAAACAAATGAATACTGTTAAAACTCGTAAGGTTGGGAACTCTGTCACTGTGACCATTCCAAAAACACTCAATGTTCCAGAAGGTCAGGAAATGTTTGTCTACAAGGGTGTAGATAATGTCATTGTCCTGGCTCCAAAAATTCCAGACCCATTTAGTGGCGATGCAAACCTACGCATGGAAGATGACTTCGAGGAGGTAAGATTCCTTGACAGCGAAATATGATTACATCCCAGAAAAACAGGACATCATCTGGATTGACTTCGACCCGTCTGTTGGACGTGAGATTCAGAAACGCCGTCCTGCTATTGTCGTCTCGCGTAGAGAATATTCGGAGCGGACTGGATTTGTGGCTGTATGCCCTATTACACACGGTCAAAGCAGACTAGAAGAACAAGGTCTGCTCGTTCCAGTGCGTTCCAATAAGGTAGATGGCTCTGTCAATCCACTCCAACTCTATACTTTTGACTTTAGAGAGCGCAGGGCTCAAAAAATCACAACCATGGATACAACCAGTTTTCAGAAGGTTGTCCAACTCTACAATTTCATCTTCGAAGCCTAGTCCTTATGGATTGGGCTTTTTTATTCCTCCAAAAATTCAGGGTTTTCGTAGATGTTGCCGATGACTTCTTCATGCTCAGTCCACGCATATCCTTCTCCCAAGTCTTTTAGGTATACAGCTGGCATTCCACCTATGAATGTACCACCATATTCTTTTTCTAAATACACTTCATGTGGACATCCTCTTGTGCATTTGATAATATCTCCGACAAAGACCTCTTTGCCGTTCTTATCCTTGAGTCCTGTTGATTGCATGAGTTCGATTTCGTCAGTTTTGTAACAATAGATATCTCTATCGTCTGGTAAACCATTCTTAAAATAAACTTGTTGTGTCACTATTTCTTTGTTTTCGTAGTCAATATTAAGAATGTCATCTGATAAAAACATACGTTTTTCTGTTTTTATCCATGCTCTATATCTTGGTGTCATGTTAAATCCTCCTAAGCATTAACAACTGGAAAATGAATATCACCAATCACTAAAGAGCCTACGCTGTAATAATAGCCGTTATGCTCTGCTTCACAATTGGCAATAGCTACAGGGTTCTGATTATGGAAGATAGTTACTTTGTTTTTATAACCAGTTCCCCAATGGTCGGGGATTTCTTCCGGTTCTCCAATTTCAACATTAGTAATCACAGCGTCAAGTGATACATCTTGGAACTCCCCACCTGCTGAGGCACAGCAATCACTTTCAGACATTTCAATAGTGACCTTTGTGCCGTCTTCAAGCAGCAAAAAGTCCTTATCCCATTTCACAATACGCTTAAAGAGCAACAATTCTTTAAGCTCTTCCAACGACCCGTACCTTGCATTTTTCCAATCAGGCTCATAATAGTCTGGTAGTTTAATAGTTTCTGTCATAGTAACACCTCATCCCCAACTTTCACTTTATCGTACACGTCCTTCGTCACCACGAACACACCGTATTCACGAATGGTAAGCGTATATAGCTTGCCGTGTCGTCCTTTCTCGACGACTTTACCGAATATCTCAGCGCCTTGATTATCAGCCTTGTAGATAACCATCGGCTTCTTCTCTTCCAAATCTCGAATCCTGTCCATCTGCCAGATGTTTAGTCCAGCAGATAGCAGAATCCAGATTGCGATAAATCGTTTCATTCTGTGACCTCCTCAAATTTCATAAACGTCATCCAATGCGTAGTACCTCTTTGTTGTCCAAACAATGGTTTAAAAGGTACAGATTTAAGAATTTCTTTAACGTTGATTTGACAATCAGACCATTTAAAAACTAGAGTACCTCCAACTTTTAGAACTCTCATACATTCTTCAAAACCCTTGGCTAAATCTTCCGACCAGGTAACTTTATCCAGCTGGCCATACTGAGCTTTCATGATTGAGTTTTTACCTGCCCATTTTAAATGAGGTGGGTCAAAAACAACCAAATTAAAAGTATTATTTTCAAATGGCATGTCACGAAAATCACCAATAACATCAGGGTCTACGTTGACCTTTTTGTCATGTATCTCAAATATTTCTTGCCTAATATCCATGAAAGTTGTATGACTCTCATTTTTATCAAACCAAAACATACGACTGCCACAACAAGCGTCTAGTATTCGTATATCTTTCATCACTCCATCTCCTTGCTCTTAATTTCTCCAGTAAGTCTATTTTCTAAAATGTGACTTGTATAGCAAATATCGCTTTTATATGTATAGTGATTAACAGTTTCTTCAACCCATTGATTTTTAGTGTACGGATATCTGTTTGGTCGTTTCACATTACCACCTCATATATAAATATTTCGTATCAATATCTTGTTCTAAAATACACTCTTTCAGCGATTTTAAAACCTCCAATGCATCGCTAACTGTTCCCCATCTATTTTCAGGTTCATACTGCACATACTTTTCAGGGTACCGCTCTAATTCAGATATACCACGCTGGATATTATCTAAAATATCAGCAATATTGTAAATTGTGCCTTGGTCGAAATCCCAATCCATAGCAATTCTAAACATCTTCCCGAGATTGTAGGTCGGAGAACTATATTTAGGTTCAGCGATACGAATATATTGTCCGTTTTCTATTTTCGCTAAGATTTCCAAATCATAACTCATTCCTCAACCTCCTCAACTCACCTTGTGGCTTTCCAGATTTCCAAATTCTTGGCCATGGTTTACAAAATATGAACCAATCAGGATAGCGTCAGCTTCATCGTCTTTGACGTTCAGGCCGAATTTAGCCGCAACCTTAGCAACGGCCTGCAGCTTCATCGACTTCTTGCTTCGGTCTTTGTAGCTGAACTTCCAGTACTTGCGCCATGTCGACACGTTCACAAAATACACATTATCAGCAACTAACCGTCCAAGAATAATTCCTGTCACAATTCCAATACTAATCATAGACTGCTGATTTGGCCCCATGACTGAGTTCTTCTCGACCACAATCGATTCAAAATGGCAGTCGTATTTCTGCAGCGCTCTCGATTGAATCGCTCGCAATTCGCTAGCCATGAAGCGCCCACGTTCAAAGAACGATTTGCTTTTATGTTTTAAGACACCACTCTGGACAAGATCAGAGCCGTGAAATACGGCCCAGCCTGTCGCAGTAGTTGAAATGTCTAACGATAATGTCAGAGATTTCATTGCAGTTCTCCCTTGAATCCACAGAGATCAAATAGGTTTCGTTTATTACTCTCAATAAACTCAAAGAACTTCTGAAGTTCAGCCAAGTGGCGCTTTTCTCTCTTGATTCCAAGGCTCGTATGATACTCTGTCGGCATTTTCGGTGTCGCCTTAATATCTAACCAGTAGAGAGGCTCAAACACGTCTCCACTTGTATCAAGAGAAGCATCTGCATCTGTATTTCTAAAATGCATCTGCATATCATATTCAATTTTATTGGTGATCGTGATGGTCTTGTCCACGATTTCAAGTGTGATATCTGTTCCTGGTATGTCGATTTTATTTAGCATTTTTTACTTCCTTTTATTTCAATTCTTTTGCTATTGCAGCTATGACATTGACTGTCACGCTATTTCCTGCTTGCTTGTATAATTGACTGTTAGAGTTGACCTCTTGCGCTTTGTCAAAAGCCCAGTCTGGAAATCCTTGCAATCTCCAACACTCACGAGGTGTTAGCTTTCTAATTCTAAAATCAGGCTCAATTTCTCCTTCTGTGTTATGTATCGCTTTATAACTGGCTCTAGCGTATTTGTCTATTTCACAAAATCCAACGCATTCATGCCCAGCGGACTCCATACCAAGACGAAAACCGCCGATGCCAGCGAATAAATCCAAAAATTTCATCTGTTTATTTAAAAAAATGCGACTGCCTTTGTGAGAATTGGCTAAATACGGGCAGTCGCTCGTCCAAGGTCACATGACCGTTTTTTTTGACGCTTTCTAGTTCGCAGTTTTACAAGAATGCCCGGCTTGTTGGTTTTTGAGTTGTTTCCAAAATGGAAATAGTTGGTTTTTGATTATTTCCCCATCTTAAAAGGGCAATAATTGAATGACAATAAAATCTTCCGATGTTTTTTTAACATCACAAACATAGGCATTAAGTAAGGATTCCTCAGTTTTGTATGTTGTTTGATTTTTAACACTTTCATTCCAACGAATAAATCGAGGTTTTAGTCCGGGCCAACCAGAACGACCAAACAAAGCAATACACTCATCTTTATCTTGATGTATTGCAAATGTGATACCATGAGGACAACCTGTGTCGTGAGTTTCTAGTATGTCTTTTACTTGTTTACTCATACTTACCACCCACATTGCTCATTGAGTTCAGCCTGAGTCAATGGCTCAATACGTTGATAACCGCTGACTTGATAGTTCTTTTTAAAATCAAATCCGAGTTGACTTAGACCAGCCTTGAAACGGTCTTTTTCGGCTGTGTCTACAAAATACACCTCTAAAGTCATTTTTTGGGTATATCGTTTTAGGTTGTTTTCAGCCCCTCTAAGAGCGTTAGGCTCATTTTGGGGGTTTTGCCCACCGTTCAAGATTTCGCCTGTCTCTGGGTCAAAATTTGGGGTTTCCGTTGGCTTTGGAGCTTGTTCCTGCTGTTTAGTTTGTTGAGCTGCTAAAAGTTCCTGACTTTCTCGCTCTGTTCGTTCTTGAGCTTGTCTGAGTTCTTCCTTTTGCTTTTCAAATTCATAGTCAGCTTTGATTTGTTCAAAAACCTCAGCAAGCGTCAAGTCTTTCAGCTGTCGGATGTAAGGTGAGTCAGTCATGCCATACTCAGCACATAACCCTGAAATAGCTGACTTAGCCTTTTCAAATTCTTGCTGTTTCTGAAACTCAAATGTGACCATGTCATCAAGTGACTTCATAGTGGCTTTTTTAAGCGTCACGCCGTCTGCCATGAAATCGCTAGCCTTGACATACTCAAGGGCCTTTTCATCAAAGAGACGAGGATCCAGCATGTACTCAGCTGATTTTTTGGCTATGTAACTCTTAACCGTATCTATTTTTAGTTGTCTTTGATGTTCTTCAATTTCCTTGATACCTTTATCAAATTCACTAACTACGGTTGCAAATGGTTCAATAATTGACTTTGCATAACTATCCCATGTGTTAGCCGTCTCTGATAGCAAGTTTTTAGTGTCGATACGGATACGATTTTTAGACTCAATTAGCTTATTAAATTCAGCTCGCTTTGCCTTGTCATCTTTGAGAGTACTAGCTGTAGGAATATAGTCCTTGTACTTTTCAGTAGCCTCTATGAGGTCTTTTTCAAAAGACTCTCTAGTAAGCTCATCCGTTGTAATCATTTCATAGATTTTATTGATTTTCTTATCATCAATAACTTGTAATTCTTGCATGTTGTCCTCCTAATATTCAAGTTCACCGTCTAGTAACTCGCCCTGGATTGGCTCCTCAGTTTGAGCAGGTTCAGGATCTGTGTGGGCTTGCTCTTTGTTAAATTGCTCAATCTGAGCCATCTTGCGTGCCACGACATCCTCACGGCTCTCTTGAGGTGTGACGTCTTTGATACGGTCAAATGTTTCTCCGCCGTCGTCCTCTGTGTACATATTGCCTAAATCCTCAGGGAAAGCCTCTCTAAGAGCATTTACCAGAGCCGTCTTTCTAATCATGGTAGCCGGCATAGAGTTCCAGGTGCTTTGTTTCTTGTCATATTCCTCACGGCTAACAAAGATCTCCACAGGTACCTTGAAATTTTTGCGGTACACTCTCGCCCATCCGCCTATCAGTGTATCCCCTGGGAGCACGATTGCCCCTTTGCGTTCGTGCATAACACCCTCGCCGTCTACTGCCACTACTCCAGCCTCAAATCCCTCATAGTCTTTACATTGAGCGGCACGTTTCAAGAAAGCCCCTTTGGAGACAATCAAACTGAACTCTGTGCCTCCATTACGATTCTTGTAAGCCACAATGTAGACCTCGTTAGCAAATGGGTTAAGATTGCGACCTTTACATAAGGCTAGAGCCTGACCTATTTGTTTTTCAGTCAGTAGGTTTTGTGGGTCAAAATACTTTTTAATGTCTGCTCCGGTCAGTAAACTTGGGTCAATAGTGATGTCACGTTTTGTCTGTGCTACTAATTGATTATTTGTCATTTTCTTCTTCCTTTCGTCTTCTTCAAATTCCAATTTTCACGTTTTAAGTGTCTATTTTCGTTTTGTAATCTCAAAATAATATCCTGTTGGTCGTTGATGATTTCTCCGAGCTCTCGGCCAAGATGCATATATTCAGCTCGCCAGTTGTCGATTTCTTCGTGTAGCTCCTGGATCATATTTCATCACCCACGTATCGATACTGCCCACATCCAACATAGATGTACTGGCTTGGGTCAAGCTCTTCATGTTCTTCAGGCGGTTGAATCATATCTCTGTCATAATCAAACATGAGCATACACCTTTCCAAGTTCCAGAACTCGTTTCACATATCCGGCCTTGGACGTTAGCCCAAGATCCAGTAATTCGTTTTTTTCTTCATGATTGGCCAAAAGCCACACACGGTTTTCAAGTTCAATTCTAGTCATTAGCGTCTCCTTTGCTCTACCCCAAATACTTTGCATAGCGTGCTCTTCGTGGTTCTGGTAAAGCTAATGGCTCAGGTCGCAATCCTTGAGGCGGTTCGTTGTCATATGTGAAGCCTTTGAACTCACGGCGAATATTCTTGCGAATCTCTTGCCATTTGTCCTCTCTACCACGTTCGAATGCGTGATTGTAGCCTTGGATAATCTTAGACACAAATTCTTGCTCTTTTTGTCTCTCTTCTTCCTTGCGTTTTTCCTGCAATTTGATATGACGGCAAAGCCCTGCAAATCCAAGCAGCAAGGCTCCAACACCCATCAGCTGGTCTAAAATCGGTGGTTCAAACATTTTTTAATCTCCTTATGCTCTTAATTTTCGTACTTCTTTTTCTAGCTCTAAAATCTCATAAACATCATTGACATCATACATAATATCTTTCCCTTGCTTACGAAATCTTAATCCTTTGCGTTCTAACTTCTTAACATAGGCATGATTAAAGCCAAACTTCTTCATCAAAGCCTGTTGATTGATTGGCATGCGGTCATTCTCTAACTGCTCCTTGACCTGCTTTTCAGCAAAAGCCAGTAATTGATTGGTGAACAATTCAGCACTTTCACCGTCCAATCGTAATTGTAACGTTATACCTTCCATTTTTTACATCCTCTCAACTATGCGGGCAAGCATTTTTGTGATATAATGGTTTTAATTATTTAAGTATGCGCCTGACTTCGTTAGGTGCTTTTTTGTTTTATCTTAATTCATCTATGCTGACTTCCAGTGCATCAGCGATTTTGCACATGTTCTTAAAAGAAATACGCTCGGTTTTGATATTTCTGATAAAACCTGGAACAGATAATCAGGAACCTGGTCGCTATGTAGAGGTAGGACCTCGTGGCGGAAAAGTTACTAATGGTCATACCGCAACTATCGGAAAAGGTGATCGGCTCCCTCCGACATCTGCTAAAGGTAACGGCTGGAAAAAAGTCTAATCTTCGTTTGCGTACAATCGTTCAATGGTTGTACGCTTTTTCCATACACAAAAGCACATTCCAAAAATATTGATTTGAATCCATGCTTCGGCGTAATCTTTCCCATTGCTGGCATAGTGAGTTATATAATGGTGAATCATTTTATTCCTTCCTCCTATTGAGTTACTTGAGAAGTATCATGAATGGTTTCACAGCTAAGATGCTTGAATTTTTCTAAGTCTATCTGAAAATTGATAGGCTTTTTTATTTCCCCACTATACGGATATCGTCTCGGTCTCATTTCCTTCTCCTTTGTATTTATTTTTTCTACCCTCTCTTTTATTTATTTAGAGGAGTAGGACTTGTTGTCTTTTAATATTTATTGTTATTTAATACTTGTTGTTATTTAATACTTATTAGTGCCTTATTTTACTGATTTGTAAAATACAGATTTGTAAAATACAGATTTGTAAAATAAGGAAATGTAACTGCTAACCTGTGGATAACTTTTCTAAAGCCTCCTCTAAACTCTGTTGCATCATCTCAAATTGAAAATCAGTTATTTTTGTATCTGAGAAGAATCTGAAAGTCTGAACTCCTCGCCCTCTGCCGAGACTTTTTTTAAAAGTTCTGAGATAACCTGCCTTCTCTATCTTTTTGAAATGCCTATCTACCATATCCCGACTCACTCCTAAGCGCTTTGCGATTTCTTCTGGATAGACCAGCCAGTTCTCTTTATTGCTGAGGACGACCATCAAGATACCGATAGAAGCAGGCTCTAGGTTAGAATCTTTGAGAAAATCATTGCTGACAGAAGTGTAATCATTAACTGGATTTTTGAAAGATGAGCTGAGCTTCCAAGTTCTTAAAATCTAACATGATTTCTCCTTCCTAATCCTCAAATACCAAGCGTTTTCTGGTGACTGTTTCCGTCTCTATGCGGACGTTTTTCAGTCCGTTTTTAAAGATATAATCCGCCGCTTGACTGATTGGTATTCCGCTTCCTTGAGCTAGCTCATATAAATCCTCAAATAGTTCATCTGAGATTGCGACCGTGCGAACTCCACGGCTACTCTTTTTTGCTGGTCTCCCTTTACCTGGTTGCATCTTTACTATCTCCTTCTCTAAATTGCTTAGCATTTACCCATTTATGGTTTTGATTTCCATCTTGGTATTATGTGATGGCTCCCATGATTTCCAGTAATCAAAAGCCCTCTCTTCGTCTTTTTTCTTCAGCAGGTCATACCGTGGAATCCTAAAGAATTCTTTAAAGTCTTTAGCAGCCTGACGAAAGACTTTGCTGGCAAAAGAACGGTCTTTATAAGCTTGACTATCCTTACCGCCAAGAGCCATGATAACTTTCACTCTTCGTAAATTTTCAAGTTCCAGACAAATGGACGGATTAACAGGCTGCTCATTTTTTAAATAATCAACATCCCCTGCTAACACTTCCTGATTTTGCTTTAATTCTTTTTGAGTTTGTAGAACCTGAATTAAAATATCTTCTTGGGTTAGTTCGCTTGGTTGAATTGCAACTACTTCATGCGTCATAAGATTTCTCCCTCTAAGATTTGATTGTCTTTATTTCTGATTGCTTGTAAATCCGTAAAGAATCGGATGCCTCGATTGACGAAACTATCGAACTCCTGACCAGCAACACCGTCCGTATGCAGGACTTTTTCTTCATCTGCGTAGATGAGACCGCCCATATTGGCAAGAAAATCATTCCCTTTCTGGATAAGGCTAAGGATATTCTTGTAGGAAGCGATTTTTTTCTGGTAGTCGTCCAACTGCCCTTTGGATAGCTGGATGGCTTTTGTCAATTCATCGTACTTGTTCGATTTTTCATCCACTTCTGCACGTTGAGAGTAGAGGTCTTTTAATTGAGCTTCAAGAAAAGCATTCCTTTCCTCTGCAGACTTGGCACGCGCTTCTAGTTTTTGACGATTCTGGAGAGCTTCTTGGTAGTCTGCTGGCATAACAGGGACTTCTTTCACGATTTCCTTAGTTGGTTCTTGCCCCTTTTGCAGTTCCATTATTTTTCTTTTAGCTGCAGAAAATTTTAATTTCAAATCTTGCAATTCCCTGACCGTCGGATTATCCCCTTGCTCAATCCTGTTAATTTGAGCTTGTTTCTCTTCCGCTGGTAGGGTTGCGATGAGATGCAGGGCTGTTGTACCCAAATGTCGTAACGTTTCGACATTTGGAAGTTCTTTAGCAATCTTCATCGATTTGTAAGCAAAGTCTTTGTCAATCCCAAGACTTTCATGCCAAACTCTAAATTCTCCATGTACTAGATTATGTTCTTTCACATGGTTCAATCGTCTACCGATTTCCCAGATTGACTGCCCTGCAATTTGTTTGTGATGATTGATTTCTAGCTCAATCTGACTAAGGTTGTTTGATAAAGATATTTCATTCATTCCCTCTCCTCTCTAAATTCATCCAAGCTGACTTCCAGTGCGTCAGCGATTTTGCACATGTTCGTCCATGACATCTCTTTCAATCTTCCAGCCTTTAGGTTAGAAAAATTGGATGGATGGACATCCGATTCCTTAGCTAAACGATACATCGACCAGCCTTTTATTTTTAATTGTTTTTTAATTTTATCCCACATCAAAAATACCATATGTTGTGTTTTTCAAGCACATTAGTTCCTTTCTTATACAATATGTTGACAAATAAAAATGTTTGAGTTATAATATATCCTGACTAAAACGATTTGATAAGACCTTTCAAACTCCTTATGAAAATCGCAAGTCAAATAATTAAGAAAGGAGAATTGCTTATGGTAAAAAATACTAAGCAGACCTCTACTAAAGTCGCCACCAAGGCAAGCAAAGCTCTTCGTGACGGGCGTTCTTCTGCTCGAACAAAGTCTATCGCTGGATCGGCGCTTTCACAGACTCGTAAAAAGTAATACGATATAGTCTGAGTTTAAAATATAGCTTTTTCCTTTTTCAGAAACTTTTATAAGATTCTGTTCTGGGAAAAGCTTTTTTATTTCTTCAGGAACTTCTTGAATATAGCACTCCCCGAAAAAAATTTCTGAGTCTATCGTTGTAATTCCATCAATTTTTATGCTTCCTTCCTCCTACAACATATCTTCTACCCTACACCCTAGCGCCTTGGCGATGACCACCGCCTGCGACAGCGTCACTGCCTTCAGGTCGTTCTCGATCCGAGACAAGGTCGTGTAGTCTATCAAGGTTCGCTTAGCAAGCTCACGCAAGCCCAGCTTTTGAGCCGTTCTCAGCTCCCTCATTTTCGCTCCATACATTGACTTTTTCCTTTCTACTAATAGGTCTTTTCAAAACTGTTGGTACTTGTCAACAGTTTTGATAGAATTATTCTATC
>NZ_CAMPPO010000007.1:165000-218122 GCF_946901205.1 Streptococcus sp. Marseille-Q5619 | reverse complement strand
TCCTCCTTCAGCGTTCTACTTGCATGTATTAGGCACGCCGCCAGCGTTCGTCCTGAGCCAGGATCAAACTCTCATTAAAAGTTTGAGTTCTCACTCATTTCTGTCACTGACAGATTTATTGTTTTTTTCATTGTTCAGTACTACAACCAAGGTTGTAGTGCCCTGCACATTGGTTCGTCTTGTTCAGTTTTCAAAGGTCTTTGTCACTTACTTCTCTCAAGCGACAACTATATTAGTATATCACAGTCACTTTCGCTTGTCAACACTTTTTTGAAACTTTTTTAAAACTTTTTTCATCAAGTGTTACAACCGCAACATACCATAGTCCGTACGGGATTCGAACCCGTGTTACCGCCGTGAAAAGGCGGTGTCTTAACCCCTTGACCAACGGACCAGAGTTGTTATTTTCAACTCTTACTATTATACCGACTTTTCAAACTTTGTCAACACCTTTTTTAAAATTTTTTTATTTTTTTGCATGAATTCCTAATGAGTACGGATGTCAAACTCTTTAAACACAATGCGTAAGTCCTTTAGCACTCTTTGACGCCCTCGGAAGCGTTCATCTCTTAAGACGCGTTCTAGTTCTTCTTGTTTCTCTTTACTTTGTTTGTTTCTATAATCTCTTAGTGTTTCATGAAAGAGATAATAATCATCTAGCCACAGACCGCCCTCACTTATACGATGACTTATCTCACCCACTTCTTCATAAGGTTCTTTATTATATCTTCGTTTGTGGCTTTCTTGCTTACGGATATAGTCTAAAATTCGATTTCGGAATTTTGTTTTGAAATATTGCCTTAAACGAGGGATATCTTCTACCAATTCTTCTTCTCTACTAATCAATTCATGTAAGCAAATCATTCCCTCTTGGTCCCAGTCCGATAGCTCCCATAAATGAAGATAATATTCATTTCTACACTTATATACAATTCCCTGGACTTCTTCATACAATTCTTTAATCATTCTTTTCCCCTTTCTGTGTACAGTCTAACAAATAAAGAAGCTAGTTGGGTTCATTTCCTCCATTCTGTTCCCTTTAGCTCCTCAACTGCACAAAAAAGAGAGGACAAGCCTCTCTCAGGGTTATAATTCTGCGATTTGGTTTAGGTTTACTTCTGCAACTGTGTCATTACCAAACATAGAGATAATCATCTTCACTTTGTTATTATCAATTTCTGTAATCTTACCAGTGTAATCTGCAAAAGCACCATCAATAATACGTACAGTTTGACCAACCTCAACATCGAAATCAAATTCTTGAACAGTTTGTCCCATAGATATCAAAATGTCACGAATTTCTTGTTCCAATAATGGAGTTGGTTTTGATCTGTTCCCGTGTGATCCGACAAATCCTGTAACATTTGGTGTGTTTCGAACAACAAACCAAGCTTCATCTGTCATCACCATTTCTACAAGAACATAACCTGGAAAGCGATTTTCTTCTACTTCTTTTCTCTTTCCATTTTTTTCAACTTGCACGGTTTGTGTTGGAATTTCAACACGTAAAATATTATCCAACATATTATAGGTTTGTGCACGTTGTAATAGATTTTCTTTTACCTTATTTTCATAACCAGAATAAGTTTGTAAGACAAACCATCCTTTATCAAAACTATCCATGATATTTCCTTTCATAAATAGAAGATTTCTAGTGTAAATAACTCCACTAGCCTTCTAAAAAATGTTAATAAATCGAATCAAACCTGAAACAATCAACTGGTCAAAAATGTAAATAATTACTACAAAGAAAGCTGTGTATTCCATGATAGAACGAAAATCTCTCCAGCTTTCCTTGCGAGTTGGCCATGTTGTGTCTTTAAGAAGTCTAAAAATATCTCCAATAAAACGCATCGCTCTCTCCTATCTCGTTTCTCTGTGTGTAGTGTACTTACCACAATGCTTACAAAATTTATTTACTTCTAGTCGTGTAGGCTTGGGGTTTCCACTAATCTTGATTGAATAGTTTCTCGAACCACAAACCGCACAAGCTAGGCTTGCTTTTTTTAGTGCCATAACGCCTCCATCTTATCTATTATAACAAGAAAGCTAGGCTTTGACAAGCATCTTAGCGAAATAGATTGACTACCGAATCCCATATTGTTTGAGCCTTTTCCTTAATCTTCGCATCTGAGATAGCCCGGCTAGCCTCATCTACTAGACTTTGCGCACGTCCTCGAATATCAGACAAATTATCATCTATCTGGCTATTATCATTGGTTTGTACTTGTCTTTTTGTGTTAGCTGGTGCAATTCCATTTTTCTTATATCCATTTTCAACTGTGAAGGTACTTCCTGGCGTATAAGGTAAAATGGTATTTGCAATATTTCTAAAGACATAGGCTGCACCATTTGATGTAGAACCTGCTAGATAGTGATTTTCATCAGTGGTCGGGAAACCAAGCCAGTGACTAATCACTACATCCGGAGTATAGCCAATTACCCACTGGTCACTTGTGTATTCAGGATTAAAAACAGCTTCGGTTGTACCAGTTTTCCCTGCCATGACATAATCTGCAGGCGATGAACTAATACCGGTTCCGTTGGTGAATGTCCCCAACATCATACTAGTCATCTTGTCAGCTACAGCTTTATCAATCACTCGTTTTTGTGAATTTTTATGGCTTGCAATAACTTGTCCACTAGCATTTTCAATTCTACTAATAAAATGTGCCTCCGGCATTAAACCTTCATTGGCAAAAACTGCATATGCTTGAGCCATTTGCAGAGGATTGGTTTCGACGCCACTTCCCAAGGCGACACCAAGAACACGGTCGACCTTATCCATGTTGAGTCCAAATTTTTCTCCTGCCTCAAAAGCCTTGTCAACACCCAAATCATTAACAGTGGCAACAGCAGGTAGATTAAGCGATTCTGCCAAGGCTTGATACATAGGAACTTCTCGACTCGTTTTGATTCCTGCATAGTTATCTACCTTATAGCTGTCATACTGCATGGTATGGTTATCCAAGAGCTTATTCAAAGCCCAACCTGCCTCAACTGCTGGCGTATAAACAACTAAAGGCTTAATTGTAGAACCAGGGCTACGTTTTGATTGAGTTGCATAGTTGAAATTCCGGAATCCAGTTTTATCATTGTCAGCAACTTGACCGACAACTCCACGAACTCCTCCTGTTTTCGGTTCAAGAGCTACGCTTCCTGATTGAGCAAATGTTCCATCCTCTGCCCTCGGAAATAGCGAGGTGTTTTCATAGACAACCTGCATATTTGCTTGGTAGTTTTGGTCCAGCTCTGTGTAAATGCGGTAGCCATTATTGACAATCTCTTCCTCTGTTAGATTATACTTGGAAACAGCCTCATTAACCACAGCATCAAAGTAAGAAGGATAGCGGTAATCTGAGATTTTCCCTTCATACTTATCGTGCAATTGCGAATTCATATCAACTTCTGCAGCTTCGGTTTCTTGGTTTTTATCAATATATCCTGCTGCAACCATATTTTGTAAGACAGTGTCGCGACGATTAGTCGAATCTTGTACGGAATTCAAAGGATTATACAGTTCCGGCCCTTTGAGCATCCCTGCCAGAGTCGCAGCTTGATCCAGACTCACTTCTGATGCAGAAACTCCAAAGTATTTCTTACTCGCATCTTCTACACCCCACACACCATTTCCAAAATAGGCATTGTTAAGGTACATGGTTAGGATCTGATCCTTGCTATATTTTTTAGTCAATTCTAAAGCCAAGAAAAATTCTTTTGCTTTTCTCTCAACAGTTTGATCCTGTGACAAATAGGCGTTTTTAGCCAGCTGTTGGGTAATAGTAGAGCCACCACCTGAACGTCCAGCAGTGACAATAGCCAAGAAGAAGCGACCATAGTTAATCCCGTCGTTTTTATAGAAAGAACGGTCTTCTGTCGCAATAACAGCATTCTGCAAGTTTTTACTGATGTCAGTCAGTTCAACATAAGTTCCTTTTTGACCAGACAAAGCACCAGCCTCTTTTTCTTCACGGTCAAAAATGAGAGTCCGAGTTTTCAAGGCGTTTTGCAAATCGTTAACATTGGTTGACTTAGCTACAGCAAACAAATAGGTTCCAACTAGTAAGCCTGCACTCAAACCTAGTATAAGGACAATCTTTGTTAGATGATAACGACGCCAGAATTTTCGAATTGGACCTACTTGGGCTAATTTTTTTCGATCACTACGAGAGCGACGCAAGCTAGTAGACCCAGAATCCTCTGATTCACTTGTTTCTTTTTTAAAAAGAGAAAGAAATTTCTCGAATAATTTATCTAATTTCATGCGTTTATTTTATCATCTTCATCATAGGAAGACAAGAATTTAGCTATTTTCTATCCAAATAGGGCTTTTTTTTGTTACAATATCTGTATGAAATTCACATTTACATTACCAGACTCTCTACCTCAAATGACGGTAAAGCAATTACTTGAGGAACAACTCCTCATCCCTAGAAAAATCCGTCATTTTTTGAGAATCAAGAAACATATTTTGATAAACCAAGAAGAAGTCCACTGGAACGAAATCGTAAATCCTGGAGATATTTGCCAGTTAACTTTTGACGAGGAAGATTATCCCGAAAAAGAAATCCCTTGGGGCAACCCAGACTTAATTCAAGAAGTCTATCAAGATCAACACTTGGTTATTGTGAACAAACCTGAGGGTATGAAAACGCATGGTAATCAGCCAAACGAAATCGCCCTTCTTAACCATGTCAGTGCCTATGTTGGCCAAACCTGCTATGTCGTTCACCGCCTGGATATGGAAACCAGTGGTTTGATTCTCTTTGCCAAAAATCCTTTTATCCTGCCCATTCTCAATCGCTTATTGGAGAAAAAAGAGATTTCTAGGGAATATTGGGCTCTAGTTGATGGAAATGCCAACCGTAAAGAGCTTGTTTTCAGAGACAAAATTGGACGTGATCGCCATGATCGTAGAAAAAGAATAGTTGATGCAAAAAATGGGCAATATGCTGAAACGCATGTAAGCAGATTAAAGCAATTCTCAAATAAGACTTCCTTGGTTCATTGCAAGCTAAAGACAGGGCGAACCCATCAGATTCGTGTGCACCTTTCTCATCATAACTTCCCCATCTTGGGTGACCCTCTCTATAATAGTAAATCAAAGACAAGTCGGCTTATGCTTCATGCCTTTCGACTTTCCTTTACCCATCCGCTTACTTTAAAAAAGTTAAGCTTTACTGCTCTTTCAGATACATTTGAAAAAGAGTTAAAAAAGAATGGATGATTGCGTCATCCATTTTTCCATATAAGAAAAGCAAGACCATGAGGCCTTGCTTTTTATCGACTCAAGAATTATTTAGCGATTTTTGCGAAGTATTCAAGAGTACGAACAAGTTGTGCAGTGTATGACATTTCGTTGTCGTACCATGATACAACTTTAACTAATTGTTTACCGTCAACGTCAAGAACTTTAGTTTGAGTTGCGTCAAACAATGAACCGTAAGACATACCTAGGATATCTGAAGATACGATTGGATCTTCAGTGTATCCGTATGATTCGTTTGAAGCTGCTTTCATAGCTGCGTTCACTTCGTCAACAGTAACGTTCTTTTCAAGAACTGCTACCAACTCAGTTACAGAACCTGCTGGAACAGGAACACGTTGAGCAGCTCCGTCCAATTTACCGTTCAATTCTGGGATTACAAGACCGATAGCTTTTGCAGCACCAGTTGAGTTAGGAACGATGTTTACAGCACCAGCGCGAGCACGGCGAAGGTCACCACCACGGTGTGGTCCGTCAAGAATCATTTGGTCACCAGTGTAAGCGTGGATAGTAGTCATCAATCCTTCAACAACACCAAAGTTGTCTTGAAGAGCTTTAGCCATTGGAGCCAAGCAGTTTGTAGTACATGAAGCACCTGAGATAACTGTTTCAGTACCGTCAAGAACGTCGTGGTTAGTGTTGAATACAACTGTTTTAACGTCGTTTCCACCAGGAGCAGTGATAACAACTTTTTTAGCTCCACCAGCGTGCAAGTGTTTTTCAGCAGCTGCTTTCTTAGCAAAGAAACCAGTAGCTTCAAGAACGATTTCTACACCGTCGTTAGCCCAGTCGATTTGTTCTGGATCACGTTCAGCAGAAACTTTGATGAATTTACCGTTAACTTCAAATCCGCCTTCTTTAACTTCAACAGTACCGTCGAAACGACCTTGAGTTGTGTCGTATTTCAACAAGTGTGCAAGCATGACTGGATCTGTAAGGTCGTTGATACGAGTAACTTCAACACCTTCTACGTTTTGGATACGACGGAAAGCAAGACGACCGATACGTCCGAAACCGTTAATACCAACTTTAACTACCATTAGTGATTTCCTCCTTATGAAAATCATGAAATTTTTATTGTGAAAAGAGTAACTTGAATCACTACAAATCACCTTTCAACAAACCTATTATATAACTATTTGAGTTGAATTGCAAGTACGGGCATTGTTTTTCTATGTTAGTTTCTTTTTAAGACTGTAAATCAAGGAAATCCCTTACTATTCATATCGTAGCGATTCTACAGGATCCATTTTACTAATTTTACGTGCTGGGAAGTAGGCTGAGACATAGCCAAGTAAGAGAGCGAAAGCTAGAGTTCCTAAAACAGATAACAAATTTAATTCAAAAACCTTCGTGATGGATGGGTAAAAGTGACTTACAATCACATTCGCCAAACTTCCCACCCCTTGTGCAACCAAAAATGCCAGCAGCAAGGCAATGCCTACAATCCAAATAGCCTCGTAAATAAAAATCCCTTTGACATCGCGATTTTGATAACCAACTGCCTTCATGACACCTATTTCCTTAGAACGTTGCATGATATTGATGTAAATGATGATACCAATCATGACCGCTGCTACCACAATAGCTTGTGATGAAAGTACAATCAACAATCCCTGAATGACACGAATAAAAGTAATCACAATATCAAGAACCTTCTGTTGAGAAAGAACAGTATACTTCTTGTTTTTCTGCAATTCTTCTGTTATCGCTTTTGTTTGTGATGGATCTTTGAGTTCCAAGATAAAATAAGATACAGCTTTTGTAAATCCAGCCTCTTTCAAAATCGTTTCCATTTGATGAGACGGCATGAAACTGTTGCTGTCCTCCAAGTCATCTTCATCATTGATTACACGTACAATCTTTGTTTGAAATTGAGCAGTCTTGCTAGCTTCAGCATCATTTTCTACAATGCTGGCTGAGACTGATTTGCCAATAATATCACTAGCTGTCAGATTTTTTCCTGTCTGTTCATTCCAATTTTTTAGTAAACTGCTTGGAATCGTCAATCCCTGTTCATTTGAATCAGTATAGAGGGAACCGGCTAATACTTTGTCCGCCTCATTACTACTAACAGAGATACTTGTATCCTCATAGAGACTCACCACTTGAGCATAAGAAGGCATCGTTTGACTCAGATCCATTTCTTGACCATCTATAGTAATATTTGACATGATCATCCCAAAAGGACTCTCCAAATATTTAATAGTTTCTTTGCCAACTGTATCCGTGATATAGTTCTTATCATCTTGGTTCAAAAAGCCTCGTCCAACATTTTTTGTGTTTAAAGCAATCTGAACTTGAGAAGGGATTTGACCTCCATTCGTATTTTCATCAATCATCGAAATCAATGCATTTCCCAAGCCGAAAAAAATTAAGACTCCTACAAAACCGATTGAAGTTGCTAGCGCAATCAATAGGTTACGCCACTTTCTTTCCATAAAGTTATTTAAAGAAAGCTTGAATTTATTTTTCAATGATAATCCTTTATTTTTTGACTTCTTCAACGACTTCACCATCCTTCATTTTGATAATCACATCTGCATATTCGGCAACCTCTGGATTATGGGTTACAATCAGTACTGTTTTCCCTGTTTGGGCTAATTTTTTAAATACTTCCAATACCATTTCTTGGGATTGAGAATCCAGCGAACCCGTTGGCTCATCTGCTACAATCATATCTGGCTGATTTACCAGTGCACGCGCGATTGCTACGCGTTGCTTTTGCCCGCCAGAAAGCTGTTTAACATTTTTAGCTACAAAAGGCTCCATGCCTAAGTTACTTAATTGCTCCTTTGCAATCATTGTCATCTCCCTGTCAGATAAATCTTTGACATAGAGAGGTAATTTGACATTGTCCAAGACAGACTGATGAGGAATGAGGTTAAAGTTTTGAAACACAAATCCAATCTTATCTTTACGAAATTGAGTTAGTTCAATCTCTGATAAGTCACGGAGGGATTCCCCTTTAAACTCTAAATCTCCTTCATATTGTCTATCTAAACCACTGATGATGTTTAGTAGACTGGTTTTGCCACAGCCTGACGGACCATAAATCGCTGTAATTTTACCTTTTGCAATCTGCAGGTTTATATTTCTTAGAGCCTGCTCTTGATGTTTACCGTCCAAAGTGTAAAACTTTGAAATATTTTTAATGGATAAAATGGACATTCTTTCCCCCTTATTTAAAACTGTTATCGTCATACATCATAATTATAGAAAAGCCTTCAAGCGACATCAGCACTGATTGCCACTATGAACCTACTGCTTAGAATTTTTTCTCTATTGCCTAGTTTGCTTCTGGATGTATATCAAGTAATACTCTTCGAAAATCTCTTCAAACCACGTCAACGTCGCCTTGCCGTACTCAAGTACAGCCTGCGGCTAGTTTCCTAATTTGCTCTTTGATTTTCATTGAGTATAAAATTCATTGTAACAAAAAAGCGACATTTCCCCAATGACAGAAATGTCACTCCTATAAATCATTTAATAATACCTTTCTAAGTCTTCGCTCCATTCCTTATCTAAACTAACGAGTAACTTCTCATTACCAAACATCCTCGCCATCATTTTTGCTTCTTCATACTTTTGTTTGGCTGTATCATAATCGGTATGAATATAATATTTCCACTCCACCATCAAGACAATCGGTTGCTTTTGGAAATCTCGTGTTTTTTGTCCTATTTTATTTAAGGTCTCGACTGCTCTCTTAAAATAATGAAACAACCCCATAATTTCTATACAAGCTAAAGAAGCTAACAAGGAATATCTAAGCAAGTCCAAACAATCGAACTCTATCTTATCAACCTGAGAACTTAGTTTGTCATGAAAACAAAGAATGGTTTCATGCTCAGATTCTTTTATCTCACCCACATTTAAACCATCCATTAACTGACAGTTGAAATACAGTCTCAATTTCAACAAGTCCTCGGCTTTATATACATCTCTGGATAGTAAGTCTTGAAGACCGTCCTCAATCACACCACTTCCGTATAAGGAATTACTAGTCGCTCTCACTTCATCTATGGCTTGAAGACAATCCACTAGCACTTTCTCATCACGTGGCAAATCATCATAAAAACACTCAAAAATCTCATCGAAATATTCTTCCTTTTGTTCCTGCAACTCCTTGTCTCCATAGTCAGGATGATGTAAAAGAAAGTATTTTAATTCTTGGTAACGCTTGGGTAATTCCTTATAATCTGGCATCAAGACATAGGACGGAATTTCTAATCGTTCTGCAATATATTCTAGTGTTTTTATAGTCGGGCGAAATTCTCCTTTTTCTATCCGCACCAACTGACGGACTGATAATTCAGACTCATTCCCGCAAAAAACTGGACGACTAAGTCCTTTCTCCTCTCTTAAAAGTCGCACTTTATCCCCTAACTCATTTATCTTGTTCATTTGCCCCTCGCATGATTATAAAAGATTTGATTTTCAAATAAATATATGCGATGATTATACCATTTTTCAAATAGAATTACAAAAAAGAGACAGGAAATTCCTGCCTCTAGGCTGATAACAATTATTTACGGCGTCCTGGTCTTTCTTTGTAACCATAGTAAGAATCTTCGATGATTTCTTGCATGTGGTCAACCATTGGAAGACGTGGGTTAGCTGGTGAACATTGATCTTCATAAGCAAGGAAGGCCAATTCACGAGAATGTTCTTTCCATTTTTTTTCATCGATTCCTTGTGCTTTGAAGTTCATTTGGATACCTACGCGCTCACCAAGTTCATAGACAGCTTTTGCGTAAGATTCCACACCTTCTTCTGGTGTAGAAGCTGGAAGGCCAAGCATGCGTGCGATATCTTGGTATTTTTCATCTGCACGGTAGTAGTTGTACTTAGGCCATGTTGCTGTCTTAGCTGGACGTGTACCGTTGTAGCGAATGACATATGGAAGCAAGATAGCATTCGTACGACCGTGGATTGTGTGGAATTGCGCACCAATCTTATGGGCCATTGAGTGAGAAATACCTAGGAAGGCATTAGCAAAGGCCATACCAGCGATTGTTGAAGCGTTATGCATTTTCTCACGTGAGTGGAAGTCTGCATTCTTAACTGAGCTTTCAAGGTTTTCGAATACAAGTTTGATGGCTTGAAGTGCAAGACCGTCAGTGTAGTCGCTAGCCATTTGTGATACGTAAGCTTCAGTCGCGTGAGTCAATACGTCCATACCAGTATCCGCAGCAACAAATCCAGGAACTGTCAATACCAAAGCAGGGTCTACGATTGCCACAGTTGGTGTCAATGAGTAGTCGGCGATTGGGTATTTACGGTTATTTGCTTTATCAGAGATAACGGCAAATGGTGTTACTTCAGATCCTGTACCAGATGTAGTTGGAATCGCGATGAATTTAGTCTTCTTACCAAGCAATGGGAACTTGAAGGCACGTTTACGGATATCCATGAATTTTTGAACAAGGTCACGGAAGTCCACTTCTGGTTGTTCATAGAAGAGCCACATTACTTTAGCAGCATCCATTGGAGATCCACCACCGAGAGCGACAATTGTATCTGGTTTGAAGGCACGCATAATCTCAGTACCACGATTTACAGTTGTGATATCTGGATCTGGTTCCACATCAGCAAAGATTTGGTAAACAACCTTATTGCGACGAAGATCAAGTTGTTCGATGATACGATCAAGGAAACCAAGCTCTACCATGGCATGGTCAGTAACG
Organism: Streptococcus sp. Marseille-Q5619; assembly: GCF_946901205.1. Taxonomy (NCBI): domain Bacteria; kingdom Bacillati; phylum Bacillota; class Bacilli; order Lactobacillales; family Streptococcaceae; genus Streptococcus; species Streptococcus sp. Marseille-Q5619. The sequence continues at coordinate 207,166 of NZ_CAMPPO010000007.1, read as the reverse complement.
ATCATGACACGTTCAACGTCACGACATTTTTGAAGGTATTGAATTGAATCACGTTCAAAGTATGTTTTTGAAGGAAGTTTCATCCATTGCATGTTATTTCTCCGTCTTCCGACTTTTTTGATGTTCAAGAGGTTAATGGCACTAACGTTATCCCCAACTGAGTTGCGTCCGTAAGAACCACATCCAAGTGTCAATGATGGCAAGAAGGCATTGTAAACGTCCCCGATACCACCGAAAGTAGAAGGTGAGTTACAGATAACACGAATAGCTTTAACAGCTTTACCAAATTCTTTAGTCAATTCTTCGTCAGCTGTGTGGATAGCTGCTGAGTGTCCCAGACCGTTAAATTCGACCATTTGACGAGCCTTAGTAATACCATCTTCACGGCTTTCAGATTTCAAAACTGCGATAACTGGTGACAATTTTTCACGAGTCAATGGCTCATTTTCACCAACTTCTTTACATTCTGCAGCAAGAATGTTTGTTCCTTCTGGAACTGTAAATCCTGCTTGTTCTGCAATCCAAGTTGCTGGTTTACCAACGATGTCAGCGTTCAATTTTGCACCCGCACAGTTTTTGCTGTTTGCTTTCACGCCGAAGCAGAACTCTTCAAGAAGTGCTTTTTCTTTTTTGTTTACAAAGTAAGTGTGGTAAGATTTGAACTCTGCTACAAATTCATCGTAAATTTCTTTATCAATGATAACCGCTTGCTCTGAGGCACAGACCATACCGTTATCAAATGATTTAGACATGACGATATCGTGTGCAGCTTGGCGGATGTTAGCTGATTTTTCAACATAAGCTGGAACGTTACCGGCACCTACCCCAAGAGCTGGTTTACCACATGAGTATGCGGCTTTAACCATGGCATTACCACCAGTTGCAAGGATTGTCGCAACACCTTCGTGGTTCATAAGGGCACTTGTTGCTTCCATAGATGGTTGAGTAATCCATTGTACACAGTTTTCAGGAGCACCAGCTGCTATAGCTGCATCGCGAACGATACGAGCTGCATGAGCTGATGACTCTTGAGCTGATGGGTGGAAGGCAAAAACGATTGGATTACGAGTCTTCAATGAAATCAACGCCTTAAAGATTGCTGTTGATGTTGGGTTTGTTGTAGGAGTGATACCACAGACAACACCAACTGGTTCAGCAATAAGAGTCAAACCTGTTACATCGTCTTCTTCGATAACGCCAACTGTCTTAGTGTGGCGCATGTTGTTTACTACGTGTTCACAAGCAAACAAGTTCTTAGTTGCTTTATCTTCAAATACACCACGTCCTGTTTCTTCATAGGCATGTAAAGCCAATTCTCCGTGGGCATCCAAAGCTGCCACTGACGCTTTAGCTACGATGTAGTCAACCTGCTCTTGATCCAACTTACGCATTTCTTCAAGAGCAACTAGAGCTTTTTGCACCAATCCATCGACATGCTTTTCAGCAGCGAGTTTCTTTTCCTCTGGTGTCACAGTTTTTTTATCAGCCATATTTTCCTCCATAGCTTTCAAGGATTCAATCCCTTGTTAATTTTTTCACAAGTTTATTATAACGCATTATTTCAATTTTGTAAACAGTTTCACAAACATTTCACAAAGAATTTTTAGCACCTTGTGAAATCTTTCTCATTTTCTTTGCTTATCAAGTTTTTTCTTTAGAGTTTGTGAAATTTATTTCAAATATTTTTTATTTCACAAACTTACTTGGAAGGGGGACTTGGAAAGAAAGGGATTTGCAGGTAAGCGCTTACCTGAACATTCTAACAATACCTCCTTTGATAAGGAGGCTTTATTTTTGTTGAAAAACGCCTTGTTTAAAAGTCCCTTCATAAACGACTTCTTGTTCTGTTGTTAGTTTTCCTTTTCCTTCAGCCTGACCATTTACAAAATCACCTTCGTAGGTCCAGCCTTCTTTGGATTGAAAGGTGCCTTTTCCGTTGAAGGCTCCATTGTTGAAACCACCTGTATATTGGTCTCCATTTTGGAAGGTAATGGTACCTTGCCCATTCATTTTACCACGGACAAGACTGCCATCGTAAACAATCGTTCCATTATCAAGCTTTAGAACACCTTTTCCGGGAATATTTAGAAAAAAGACGAGTACAGCACAGAAAACAATGGTAACTACTGCCAAAAGCTCTAAACGTGGACGAGTCAGATAGACACGATACTTTTCGTAAAAATTCTTAAGATTTTCCACCTTCACTCTCCTTTTCTAAACGTTTTAACCAAGCTTGACAACCCTCCTGAACACGCTGATAGGTTTCCTCAAAATCTCCTGTATACCAAGGATCTGGAACACTTTCAGATGCAAATGAGTAAATCTTATCTTGACAGTCTACTGGACACATCTGACGTAAGTCAGAAACATTTGAAGCATCCATGCCGATAATATAATCAAAGGCTTCAAAATCTTCCTTACTAATCTGAAGCGATGTTTTGGCTTTGTTATAAGGAATCTCATACTCTTGAAAAATCCCTTGAGTTCCCTTATGAATCGGATTGCCATGTTCCCAAGAAGAAGTCGCTCGACTTTGGATTTCATAATTATCTGTCATTGATTTCATCACAAACTCGGCCATAGGGCTGCGGCAAATATTTCCTAGACAGACAAAGACTAATTTTTTCATCCCATTTCCTTTCTTTTATAGAAAAACGGGAGTTCGTAATCCCGTCTTATTTTTCAATTGCACCTTCGAGTGAAGCTGTTTCTTTAAGTGGTAATACGGTCTTGATAGCAGCTAGTTCAAACGTCAAGTAAACTCCATCTACATCAAGAACAATTGTTTTCTTCTCCGTATCTACTTCATCGACTGTTCCATAAAGTCCACCGATTGTAATCACTTCATAGCCTTTTTGTAGTTTATTCAAGCTTTCCATACGTTTTTGCGCTTGTTTCTTTTGAGAGCGTTGCGTAAAGAACATCAAGCCCACCATAGCCACAAGAATGATTAAAAATGTATATTGTGATTCCATTATATTCTCCTTTGTCTTTTACATAGGACTACTATATCAAATTTCGGCTACTTTTACAAGATTGTACCTTACTTTTCTGGTAAGAAAAACCAGAGCTTACGCCCTGATTTTTAGGATTATTTCAAGTTTTGAACCACTTTTACAAGATTTTCTACAGTAAAGCCATATTCTGCCAATACTTTTGGTGCTGGGGCAGAGGCTCCGAAGGTATCAATACCGAGAACGGCACCATCGAGACCAACGTATTTGTACCAGTTTTGACTTGCACCCATTTCGACTGCAACACGACGGCGAACTGCATTTGGAAGAATTTCTTCCTTGTAAGCTACATCTTGTTTATCAAAGACATCTGTAGATGGCATGCTGACTACGCGGACTTTTTCACCTTGACTAGCCAATTCTTTGGCAGCTGAGACAGCAAGATTGACCTCTGAACCTGTCGCAATCAAGATGGTATCAAAGTCTGCTGCATTTTCATAGACAACATAGGCACCTTTTGCAACCTTGTCGAAGTCTGTTCCCTCTTCAACAGTCAAGTTTTGACGTGTCAAGACAAGGGCAGTTGGTGTTTTCTCACTTGTCACTGCAAGGTACCAAGCTGCTTGCGTTTCACGCGCATCTGCTGGACGGAAAACGTTTAGATTTGGCATGGCACGAAGACCTGCCAAATGTTCCACCGGTTCATGCGTTGGACCGTCTTCTCCAACTGCGATTGAATCGTGGGTAAAGACATAAGTCACAGGAAGACCTTGCAAGGCTGACAAGCGGACAGCTGCCTTCACATAGTCAGAGAAGACGAAGAAAGTTCCACCGTATACACGAAGTCCACCATGAAGGGCCATCCCGTTCAAGATCGTTCCCATTGCAAATTCACGAACACCAAACTGAATGTTACGGTTCAAGCGATTGGCATCGTCTTGAAGTCCGTCAGTTTTGATATAAGTCATATTTGAGTGAGCTAGGTCAGCTGATCCACCTAGGAAGGTTGGTAACTTAGCTGCCACAACATTCAAGGCATCTTGGCTTGAATTACGAGTTGCTTGAGAGAAACCATTTTCTAAAGCTGGGAAGTCTGCTGGAGTCACTTCAACTGGATCACGTCCATCAATAATGGCTTCTACTTCTGCAGCCAATTCTGGATGCGCTTCTTTATAATCAGCAACTAATTTTGTCCAAGCTTCATAAGCTGATGCGCCACGGTCTGCAACATGTTCTTTGAAATCATCATATACTTGTTCTGGGATTTCAAATGGTTCATAGTCCCAACCAAGTGCTTGGCGAGTTGCTGCAGTTTCATCTGCTCCAAGAGGAGCACCGTGTACAGCATTAGTTCCTTGTTTGTTTGGAGAACCGTATCCAATCACAGTCTTCACTTCAATCAAAGATGGTTTGCCTGAAGCTTTAGCTGTTTCGATAGCAGCTTGGATTGCTTCCAAGTCTGTTCCATCTTCAACCAAGGCAGTATGCCAACCGTAGGCATTGTAACGGTCACGAACACTTTCTGTAAAGGAATCTTTTGTCTCACCATCCAAGTTGATGTCATTTGAATCATAAAGAACAACCAACTTGTCTAGTTTTTGCAAGCCTGCGTATGAAGCCGCCTCACTTGAAACACCTTCCATCAAATCTCCGTCTCCACAAATAACGTAAGTGTAGTGGTCAAAGATATTGTAGCCTTCGCGGTTATATTTGGCTGCCAAGAAACGTTCTGCTTGGGCAAAACCAGTAGCAGTTGAGATCCCTTGACCTAGAGGACCTGTCGTAGCATCAATCCCTGCTGTATGACCAAATTCTGGGTGACCAGGTGTTTTTGAACCCCATTGACGGAAGCTCTTGATCTCATCCATACTGACATCTTCAAAGCCAGAGAGGTGAAGAAGGGCATACAGGAGCATTGAACCATGTCCTGCTGAAAGAATAAAACGGTCGCGGTTAATCCAGTTTGGTTGGGATGGATTGATACGAAGTTGTTTTGTAAAGAGGCTATAAGCCATCGGAGCTGCTCCCATAACCACACCTGGGTGACCTGAGTTGGCTTTGTTGATAGCGTCAATACCTAGGAAACGGATTGCATTAACAGATAGATTTGACATAGAATTTCCTTTCTATTTGAGGTGATTATTGGATCACACATTCTATTTTACTATTATATGAAAATTATCCGTATCATGCAACATACGGATAACCTCCAAGGAATATTTTTATATTATAGCAAAGCTTTAAATTGAATGTTGGAGTCTTGTTCAAAACAATCATCAAAACCACGTGGATGATGGTATTCTACTAAGTGTTGATCTTGAGGATAAGTGTATTTACCGCCAACTTCCCAGATAAATGGATGGAAATCGTATTGCAGACGATCTTTTCTCATTTCCCATAATTCTAAGATTTCATTTGTAGAAGCCATAAAGTTAGACCAGATATCATAGTGAACTGGGATAATGACTTTAGCACGTAGATTTTCTGCCATACGAAGAAGATCGATAGAGGTCATTTTATCTTGGATACCTACTGGATTTTCACCATAGTTATTCAAAGCAACATCAATTTTAAAGTCTTTACCATGTTTTGCAAAGTAGTTTGAGAAGTGAGAATCTGCACCATGATATATAGTTCCACCTGGTGTTTCAAAGACATAGTTAACAGCCTTTTGAGCCATTTCTTCATCCGTAACAGCTAGTCCGGCAAGTTCACCGCCTGTCTCATCAGCACCGTTCACTGGTAGAGTAACCAAGCAAGTACGGTCAAATGATTCTACTGCATGAATCTTCATATCTTTTAATTCGATAGTGTCACCTGGTTTAACAACGATGATACGTTCTTTTGGAACACCCCATCCTTCCCAGATTCGTCCACAATGGTAGGGACCGATAAACTTAACATGCTCTAACTTAGGATTGTTGAGAATTGCTGCAGCTGTGTATGGGTCGATATGGTCACTATGAAAGTGTGAAACCAAGTAGTAGTCGAGTTCGTTGATAGCAAATGGATCAATAACCATTGGCTGAACACGCAAGTTTGGTTGCAACTTACGAACACCTGCCATATTTGCCATTTGATGCCCTCGAACCATATCTTTCACTTTTTTAGTTGATTTTCCACGATTTGACCAAAGATCCATAACAACGTTAGCACCACCTGGTGTCTTAATCCAAGTACCACAGTTGCCTAGCCACCACATGGCAAAGTTACCTTCAGGTACGACTTCTTCTTCGATTTCTTCGTTCAACCAGGTTCCCCACTCTGGAAAAGTAGCTAAAATCCATGACTCTCTTGTAATTTCTTTGACGTTTGGCATATGTTGCCTCCTTTGGATATAATTGTTATCTTTGAGATTAGTATACCACCCTTCAAAACACTAAAAAAGACCAAGAAAAACACAGGTTTGTGTTCATCATTGGACTGTCCTTCAAATATCTTCCAAAAAAGCTTGAACTACTATTTCTTGATTTATAAGTGTTTGAACCTCTTCTTGGAACTTACTAGCCAACTTACTGTCTACAATATAAGACGAAATAAGACTAGAAAGATTTTCACTGAAACTTTTGCTCTCATTACGAAATATATTGTGTTTAAGATAGTCTAGCATTTTCAAAATATCTTCTGCTTCAAGGATAGGATTAACCCTTAAAATCGGAAATCTGCTATCCAAATCATCATTAGTAGTAATCACTACATCAACTTGTGCAATATCTTCCACACTCTTAAATTGTTCTGTTGTAAATACAGTACCAATTTGCTCATTCGGCAAATAAAGCCGGCATTGCTTCAGCAAGAGTTTCGAAACCCCGACACCTTCATCACAAACAAGATAAATTTTTTTCATATCATTTTGAGAAGAAGGAGTATACTTCAGAAATCCTCCAACATGAATAGTGAGATAGGCAATATCATCGTCTGTTAGTCGAACAAACCATGTCCCCTCTAAAATTTCTGCAGATTTTCTAGTAACTGAAAATAATTCTCCATACTTAGATCGAATTTGCTTGGTCAGTGGATTTTTAGAAAAGATACCATAAGTTTTTCTAAACAACAAAGCCTTACAATGGATGATCAAATTCCGTAATAAGTCTTCCTTGTTTTCAATTTCCATCCTAACTTGCGACTCAAAATACCAGATAAATTCCTCTAGAGCAAGCTTCAACTGCCGAAAATCATCGCTCTCTGCATGGATATCCAAATCCTTACGATAGGAGAGGAGGAGAACGGCTACGAGGGAAACCTCAAGTTCTGACAAGGAAATCCCAAACTTCTGAAACAAACGTTCTCCTAATTTCTTGGACACTTGATACTCAATTCGTTTTCTTATCAAGGAAAACTCTTTTTCTATCTCCTGATGCCGTTCCTGATATCGCACCACATTATTACAACTCAACAGCAAGTAAGGAAGCACCTGTAACATAAAAGTGACTTCATGATGGTTTATTTTCTTTCCTAAATCTTGTTCAACCAGGGGAACCTGTTCCTTAAAAAATCGATGCATCTCAACAGAAAGGAAATACTCATCCTCTAGTCTCTCTTTCATCTTATCTTCTAAGATGGCAATAAACGTTGCATTTTCCTCCATAAAGATATGATATAAAAGCGATTGAAGATACTGAATTTTGTTGAGAGGATGGGCATGAAGGTAATAACCCTGCGATTTGCTAACTTGCAAGGTCACCTGGTACTGCTCCAAGGTCAGTTGGTAGCGGATGGTATTTAAATCATTGAGAACCGTATTCCGAGACACTTCTGTCAAGTCCATCAATTTTTCAAGTGTGATACGTTCTTTAGAAATACCTATCCAAAGTAACATCATTTGCATCCGCTCTTTCCCGCTCATAACATAATCATAAGAATCCATCTCCGATACAAGTTGACGACAAGCGGTACGTTGCTTCTCTGTTAAGCAGATGCCAATACGAGGACGACTAACTATAGCAAGATTCTCTTGGTCTAATAACTCGTTTATCTTATCGATGTGATAATAGATTTTCCTCCTTGATTGCCCTAAATCTTTTGAAATTGTCATAATTGTTTTTGGAACTTCCTGTTTCAAAAGATATAACAATAATTCACAGCTTGTTCTATCCAATACCATATTAAAATCCCCCTACTGGTATATGATGCAGTAACAACTCTTTCTATTTTACCATATATGTCAAACAATAAATTTCAAATACACTGCTCAACACTTCTTAAAAAACTTCTTTTATACTCTTATACTCTGTAAACCAGGTCAGCGTCGCCTTGCCCTAGGTATCTGTTACTGACTTGGTCAGTCTTATACACAACCTCAAAGCAGGGTTTTGAGCTGACTCTATCAGTCTTATCTGCAGCCTCAAAGCAGGGCTTTGAGCTATCTATAGCTAGCTTCCTAGTTTGCTCTTTGATTTTCATTGAGTATTACCAAACCTCATCTTTAGCCCTTGACTAGTTTATCTGCCCTATCGTTTGAATACAAAAAGGAGGAGCTAGAATTCTCTTCCCATCCTCCTTCCATTGTTCTTACTTTTGACCGTAATAAGCATTTGGCCCATGCTTGCGTTGATAATGTTTTTCCAGGATGTACTGTGGAGCAGGTTCAACTCTTGGATTGATCTGTTCTGTGAAGCGATTCATCTTAGACACTTCCTCTAGTACAACAGAGTGATAGACGGCATTCTCTGGATTTTTACCCCAAGTGAATGGACCGTGATTGCGTACGACAATTCCTGGAACTTCGACCGGATTAAGACCTCGACGTTCAAACTCTTCTATGATGACCAAACCGGTGTCTTTTTCATAGGACCTTTCCACCTCATCCTTGGTCAAACTACGGGCACAGGGAATTGGACCATAGAAATAGTCTGCATGGGTTGTCCCATAGAAAGGAATATCACGCCCAGCCTGGGCCCAACCAACGGCTTCTGTCGAATGCGTGTGGACTACACTACCAATCTCTGGCCATGCTTTATATAACTGCACATGAGTCGGAAGGTCAGAAGAGGGTCGTAAATCACCTTCTAGAACCTTTCCATCTAGGTCAGTCACTACCATACTTTCAGGTGTCAGCTTATCATAGTCCACACCTGATGGTTTAATAACAATGACCCCAAGTTCGCGATTGACTTCAGACACATTGCCCCAGGTGAATTTAACCAGTCCATGCTTTGGCAAGGATTGATTGGCATCACAGACTCGTTTCCGCATAGCATTCATTACTTGATTCATCTTACATCAAACCTGCTTTCTTTATAAGTGGGTAGAGAAAGGCTTGCGCCTCTTGAATGGCTGCGCGTGTTTCTTCTACCGTTTCACAATTTTCAGACCACATTTCGATCAGGAAAGGACCATTATAATTGGTCTTCCTTAAAATATCAAAGGCTTCTTCCCAATTGACACAACCTTGTCCAAAAGGGACATCGCGGAATTGACCTTTTGAGCTTTCTGTCACTGCATAAGTATCCTTAAGATGGAGAGCTGCGATAGCATGGTGACCTAGATAGAACTCACTATAGACATCATTATGCCATGCAGACACATTACCAATATCTGGGTAAACAAAGAGATAGGGTGAATCAATCTCTTTCTCTACAGCCAAGTATTTTTCAATACTATTAATAAAGGGATCATCCATAATTTCAATAGCTAGCACCACCTGAGCTTCTTCTGCCCAATCACAAGCCTGCCTCAAATTTTTGATAAAACGTTGGCGTGTCTGAGGAGACTTTTCCTCATAGTAAACGTCGTAACCAGCTAACTGAATGGTACGAACACCCAAATCCTGGGCTAATTCGATACATTTTTTCATGAGTTCCAGAGATTTTTCCTCTAGGGCTGGATCATTTGACCCCAATGGGTAGCGACGATGACCTGAGAAACAGATAGAAGGAATCCGAACACCCGTTTCATAGATGGCTTTGACAATCTCCAAGCGTTCTTCCTTGCTCCAGTCAAGCCTTGCTAAACGCTCATCACGTTCATCAATGGACATTTCAACAAAGTCAAAGCCTAAGTCCTTGGCAAAATTCAAACGTTCCAGCCAGGTGAAGTGCCTCGGCATTGCCTTTTCATAAATTCCAATTGGACGCGCCATGGCTTACCCCCAAATTTGTTTGATTTGATCCTTGAAGGCACGCGCTGCTCCTGCTGGATCAGCGGCCTCTGTAATTCCGCGCCCTGCGATAAAGGTAAAGACATCCACTCCTTCAAAAAGTTTGAGTGTATCCACGTTCAGCCCTCCTGTAACAGATACCCGGAAGCCCATGTCAATGAGTTTTTTCACCTTGTTAAGATCTTTTTCACCCCAAGTTTCACCAGCAAGTAGCGCATCACGAGATTGGTGGTAGATTGCTTGAGAAATCCCCGCATCCAGCCAGAGCTGCGCCTGTTCAAAAGTCCAGTCTCCATATAGTTCAACCTGGATTTCACCTCTATCGCCTCGTTCAGCTTGAATGGCTTTCAGAGCAGCTTCCATTGTAGGAATGGTTGCACAACAGATACAAGTCATCCAGTCTGCTCCACGAACCGCATTGTTCTTGGCAACTGTTCCCCCAGCATCGGCACATTTGGTGTCTGCCACAATAACCTTATCTGGAAAAAGACTACGCAAAACTTCAACCAATTCACTTCCGACTTGAAGTAAGCAAACTGTTCCAGCCTCAATAATGTCTACTTCGTGACCAACAGAAACTGCTGCCTTAATCGCTCCTTGTAAGTCTGAATGATCTAATGCAACTTGTAAATTTGGTATTCTTTTTGTCATCTCTATATCCCTCTTTCTAACTTTCCAAATCCAACCCTTCAAGATAGGGACTATTTTTCGATTCTTCAATCATAGCCAAGACATCTTCCTTGGTCTGACAAGCTTGTAAACGTGCAATAGAATCTTCCAATTCAAATAAGGCAATAATCTGTGGAATAGCTACACTTGTGTGAATCTTTGAACTTGTAGCGGCCAAAGCTAATAAGACAGATACTTCTTTTCCATCCGAAAAGACAACTGGTTGTTTCAAAGTGATAAGTGAAAAGGCGTCTCGCTGTACTCCTGCCTCTGGTCTAGCATGGGGCATAGCCATACCTGGCATCAAGATATAGTAAGGCCCATACTCTTCAGTCGATTCAATAATAGCATCGTAATACTCTGGCAAAATCGCCCCACTTTCAATCAAGGGAGCTACCGCTACCTTGACTGCTTCTTTCCAGTCCGTAGCCTCTAATCCTAGTCTAATCGAATCGTTTTCAATCAATGCTTGTTTTAAATTCATATTTACCTCCTTATATAAACAAGGGAGGATGTTTCCTCCCCAATCTGCTACTCCAGTGCTAGACTCAGCTTTTCAGTAATTTCTCTATCATCCATCAAATTATCCAAGCCAATTAATTTGCCATCTGTCCGTCCATCCAATTCGTGAATTAAATGAAGGGATGCAATTACAATATCATAACCTGCTGCCAAACTTTTTGCTTCACCAACACTGCAGGAATTGACTGTAAAATCAATTTGATCTAGTTTACGCAGGGCATTCTCCACTTTCATTTTGATCACCATAGATGAACCCATACCATTTCCACATGCTGCTAATACTTTAACCATTTTACTTTCTCCTTTTCTAAAAATTATGCTTCTTCTTGTACTTCACCATTGTAGTATTTTGCCTTATCTTTTGCTTTAGCAAATTGAAGTTGAGGAATGACAAGCAAGAAGAGACATACAAGTACATAACCGACAATGCCGAGATATTTAAAGATGTATCCAAATCCAAGCCATGGGAACTCAAAGTCGATATTTCCATGGTACCCACCGTAAGATGCTAAGTCGAGAAGGGCTACACAGAGAGCTCCTAAAGCAACTTGGAGGACACCTGAGATGAAGGATAAGATAACGGCTGCTTTCCAACCACCACGCTTATCAGCGTAAACTGCAATTGCTGCATTATCAAAGAACACTGGTACAAATCCTGTAATAATAAGGATAGGGTTTTTAAAGACGATGAGCAAGACAATTGTAATCAATTGACCAATCAAACCAAAGGCAAATCCAGACAAGACAGCATTTGGAGAACCAAATCCATAAGAAGCTGCAACGTCGACTGCTGGGAATGAACCTGGCAACAATTTGTTTGAAATACCTTGGAAGGCATTTGTCAACTCAGATACGAACATGCGAACACCTTGCATCAAAACGAACAAGTAAACTGAGAAGGTGAAGGCTGTTTGGATAATGTACATAAAGAAATCTTGTTTAGCAGGATTGAATAGAGTTCCTGAAGTGATGACTTCTTTATTAGACATAATGTCTGGACCCAAGATTAAAAGAATGGCTCCAAAGAAAACGAGCATCAAAGTGGCAGATGCAACAACTGTATCGTGGAAGATTGAGAGGAACTTAGGTAATTTAAGATTGTCTAGACTTTCTTCTTTCTTACCAAAACGTCCTGCTACTTTATCTACAAACCAGATTGCAAACTGTTGTTGGTGACCAATCGCAAATCCGCCACCACCAGTCAAGCGTTGAGTTGCTTCAACAGTCATATTTGAACTAACTGCCCAGTAAAGACCACAGATGATACCGATAGCTGCTGTACCATAAGCATTACGCAATTGTGGGACTAAGAATAGAACCATAAGAGATACAGTCGCAGCTTGTTGGACCATGATGTGACCAGTAATAAAGAGGGTTCTTACCTTCGTAATCTTGCGAAGAGCCACAAGCAAGATATTTATTCCAAAACCAATCAATAGAGCTGTAGTTGCAGTTCCAACAAAATCTGGAAACTCTGCCGCAATTTTGTTGTTTGCTGCAGCAAGTCCAAAGTAAGGGTCGATAACCGCTGCACCAATTTGGAATTTGTAGTTAAGAGCTGCCAAGATTGGGCGGAAGGTTGTAACCAAGCCACCAGCACCCACGTTGAGCAACATATACCCTACTGTTGCTTTAACGAAACCTGAGAAAACGTCATGAGCAGGTTTTTTCAAAAGTGCATATCCTATTAGCACCAATAAACCTACGAAAAATGCGGGATTCTGCAAAATATTGCTAGAAAACCAATTTAGAACACTTGAAACAACTTCCATAATTGTTCTCCTTTTGAATTGTTTTTGTAAGTTTATTATATACTTTGAAAGCGGAAACAAAAAGACCAAGAATTACACAGCGGACTGTTCACTCTTGGACTGTATGATTTACGATATTTTACGGATTATCTAATTTTCTCGTAGCTAGATAATAGGGAAGAATTTTAGCATAAGATTTCAATAGACCTTCTACGATTTCCTCTTCAGATGAATTGGCAGTCACAGGAACATCTGCCTTCACTAAAACTTTGCGAACTTCCTGATGGGATAGTTTTTCTCTTAACACTTGTCGATTTTCCTCAGTAGCCTCCCATCTTTGACTTTGACCATCAGAGTAAGCTAGATAATAAATCCCTTCAACGGTTGGAAGTTCTAAAACTTTGGTCTGCTTGTCTAAAGTTCGATCATCCTTCTTACGTTCGATGAAACTGACCTCTAAGGAAATACCAAAATCAGAAGGATTCCCGTACAAACGTAAGGCTAGCATAGGCTCTGTTACTTGTCCGTCTCTCTGTAGATAGACCCAGAAATGTGGTCGCAAACGTTGCGCTTGATTCATCCACTGGCTAGTCTGTTGGAGTTGCCATTCTGGATGACTTGCTTGAAAGGCTTTGGCTAGCTCTGTAAAAGCCTTTCGAGCCTCTTGGCCTTTGTGGCGCAATTCCAGCATTTTCTCTCGCTCTGCTCCTGCTTTATCAGGATTACGGTACTGCAAACCAGCAAAGTCTAAATAATCTCTTATCTTATTCAACATTAGTTTCATCTCCTCTAGCTAGCAAAAAATCAGGTCAAGCCTGATTTTACTTATTCTGTATCTACAACGACATAGCGATTTGGCTCGTCACCTTCAGAGTAACTGGTCACGCCATCCATACGTGAAATAATACGGTGGATAATCTTGCGTTCGCTATTTGACATTGGATCCGTTTGATGACTGCGACCTTCTTCTAAAACACGAATCGCCAATTTTTGCGCATAGGTCTGCAAGACTTCTGCACGGTGTTCAACATAATCATTGACATTGATAGTAATGTAGAAGGTTCTTGAATAGCGGTTATAAAGATAATTTTGAGCCAACAGCTGCAAGGCCTTCAAGACTTTACCGTGGTAGCCGATAATACGACCTGGTTCGTTAGTGTCAATTTGCAAATTGATACTACGACGGTTATAATCATTTGAAAGTGTGGCTTCAACATCCATGTCATCCACAATTGCTTGAACATAGGCAGTCACATCCGTAGCCACCTGGGCAATATCAAAGCTCGGTTCAACTTTCAAGCCCATCTCTGTCAAGTCTTGATTTTCAGTTTGGTCTTGCTCAGTTTCAAGGTCATCAGCGCCCGCTTCTTCCCTCATCGCTTCCTCGATTTGAAGCTCATTTAAAATCTCAATGTGACCAGTTTCTTCTAAGATAGTGCTGGCATGTCTTTCATGTTTTAAGATTTCAGCCTTGACTTCATCAGAAATACCTTGGCCTCCCTCTTCAATCTTTTTAATTGCTTCTACAACATGCCCCAAATCAACAGTTGCTTCACTGACTGTTTTAACAGGCTCATTCAAATCATTGATTTGTTTTGGAACTCCCTTTACAGCTTGTTGGTTTGCTTTTACAACAGTCGTTTCACTAATCGCTTCAATATCCACTTGGGCTGGTTTTTTACCAAATAAACCAAGAAAGCCTTTTTTCTCACGAGAAATGACTTTAATATGTGCCTTCTTCCTTGGAATATCTAATTCTTTCAATCCTTTTTGGATTGCTTCTTCAACAGTTGAACCTGTAAATACTACCATTACCAGATTCCTCCTTATTATTTCGTTTTCTGAGCCTTTTTCTTGGCTTTTCTTTTTCTATTTTCCAAATCTTTCTGTGCCTGTACTACCGCCTCACGTTCTGCGATAATCTTGAATGGATTGTTCAAGAAATAGGTTTGCAAGACTTGGTAAGCATTGGACACTGTCCAGTATAGGGCGACTCCACCTGGCGCATAAACTGCAAAGATAAAAATCAAGACTGGAATCCCATACATCATCGCCGTCGTAGCGCCATTACGCTCAGACAAGGCTTTGTTGGACAACCAAGTACTTAAAAAGGTGAATACTGCTGCTAAAATCGGAAGAACAAGGGTTGTATCTACACCACCAAGGTTAATCCATAAGAAATGACCTGTCTTCAAAAAGTCAACTCTTGATAGAGCTTGGAACAAGGCTAAAATAACCGGCATCTGAATCAAAATCGGCCAAAGAGAATCTGACTGTCTGACACCCATTTCTTTAAAGACTTTACGCATTTCCTGCTCTAGCTTGGTTCTGCTTTCCATATCTCGACCTGGATATTGTTCTCGAAGCGCCTTAATGCGTGGCTGAGCTTCCTGCATTTTCCTAGAAGCCACCATTTGCACTTGGAAGACTGGCAAGAGCACTGTACGAATCAAGACCGTAAAGAGAATAATCCCCACTCCGATACTGATATCAAACGATAAAAAGCGAATGATTTCCGCAAAGGAGTAAACAAATTTACTCCAAAAATCAGCCGAATCGGCTGTAATATCACTAGTTGCCCCATTAGTCGCACAGGCTGTCATGATTAACAGAGACAGTCCTAGCAAACTAGTCAACTTTAGTTTCTTTTTCACTCCCATTTCCTTCCCGGTAAATCTTTGATAATTTTAATACATGGAGTAGATTTTTCTCCATCTCTGCGTATTCCAAGGTTTCAACCCCTTTTCGAGCAATGACAACAAA
Organism: Streptococcus sp. Marseille-Q5619; assembly: GCF_946901205.1. Taxonomy (NCBI): domain Bacteria; kingdom Bacillati; phylum Bacillota; class Bacilli; order Lactobacillales; family Streptococcaceae; genus Streptococcus; species Streptococcus sp. Marseille-Q5619. The sequence continues at coordinate 191,408 of NZ_CAMPPO010000007.1, read as the reverse complement.
GTCGACATCTTCTACCAGACTCCCTTTTGCATTCTGGATAATATGCCGAATCCGTCGCTTAATTTGATTTCTAGTGACGGCATTCCCCAGTTTTTTGCTAACTGATAGACCTACTCGAAAATGGTTTTTCTGGTTTTCTAGTTGGTAGACAACAAATTTGCGATTGGCAAAACTTGTCCCCTCCTTGAAAATCGCCTTAAAATCTTTCTCTCTTTTTACACGAAAGTTTTTCTTCAAAACTCAACTCCATCTATTAAATTACTACTATTATACCATATTTTTCAAAAAAGCCAATCATAGCAAGGTTTTGCACAATTTCATCAGAAAAAGAAGCTGGAAAAATCTCTTTCCCAACTCCTTGTACGGAATATTTTTTCTAATTTTAGTTATTTTTTCAAACGTTCAACGTCACGGGCAATGACCAATTCTTCATCAGTTGGAATAACCAATACACGGATCTTCGCTGCCTCTGTTGAGATGTCTCCTGTCACACCAAAGACGTTCTTTTCTGGGTCAACATCACAGCCAAACCAAGAGATACCTGAGATGACATCTTCACGTACATCGGTTGCATTTTCTCCTACACCCGCTGTAAAGATAATAGCATCTGCTCCATTTAAGACTGCAAGGTATTGACCGATATGTTTTTGGATACGGTCAACATACATTTCATAAGCCAAAGTGGCATCGTGGTCCCCTTCTTCCATAGCAGCAATCACATCACGCATATCACTAGATTTGCCTGAGACACCCATAAGCCCTGATTCACGATTAAGGATGCGACTAATTTCTTCAGGCGTGTTAAAGTCCTCTGTATACTGCATTAAGTAAGGAATGATAGCTGGGTCAATATCCCCTGTACGAGTTCCCATCATCACACCACCCAGTGGAGTGAAGCCCATTGAAGTATCGACAGATTGACCACCCTTAACAGCTGTAATAGAAGCACCATTACCGATGTGGCAAGTAATCAATTTCAAGTCTTCTAATGGACGTCCCAAGAGTTTTGCAGCTTCTCCTGCTACAAACTGGTGACTTGTACCGTGGGCACCATATTTACGAACCTTGTTTTCTGTGTAATATTTTGTTGGTAGAGGGTAGCGATAAGCTTTCTCTGGCATACTTGTGTGGAATGAAGTATCAAAAACAACTACACTGGTAATGTCTGGCAACAATTCCTTGAAGGCACGAACACCTGCAGCATTGGCTGGATTGTGGAGAGGAGCCAACAAGCTCAACTCTTCAACTTTTTCTAAAACATCTCCCTCAACGACTGTTGATTCTTTGAAATATTCTCCACCAGCCACAACACGGTGTCCAACACCAGTAATCTCGTCATAAGCCTTGATAATATCGAAACGAATCAAGTCATCCAATAAGATTTTAACAGCTTGTGTGTGATTTTCGATATCCAAAATTTGTTGTTCAGAACGGCCATCAAATTTTACAGTTGAAATTGAATCTTTCAAACCGATACGTTCAATCAAACCTTTCGCCAATACTTTTTCTTCTGGCATTAAGTATAATTGCCATTTCAAACTTGAACTTCCTGCATTGATTGCGATTGTTTTTGTCATTATCAATTACCTCTTTTAAGCGTTTTTAACTATTATAACAAAATCTATTTTATATTTCAGTACCTTGAGTCCATTTTTGAAAATTTTCTTTAAATTTCATTAAAACACTTGCATCTTGCAAGCTAGCAAGTGGATAAACAAAAGGCTCTACTGCTATTTCATTTTTCTTCTGTAAGATAAAAATAGTCTTAGATTGGTTGGCATTAGCAAAGAGATTTTCAGGCAGACTGATGATAGCAACCAGACTTGCCTCCTCTTTCAACCAGCCTTTCAACAAATCACTTTGAGGGCTGGTCAACAAATCACTCGGAGCGAGAAAAATAGCATATCCCTCTGACTTGAGGTACTTAAGCCCTTGTTCCATGAGCAAGTGATGGGCGTAAGTATGTTCTTGACTAGAAGCAACTTGATGGCGCGACGCAACGGCATCATCAGGATAATAGCCAACAGGCAAGTCGCTGATGACCACATCACTTTCTTTGAGCATTTGTGGACGAACGGCATCTCCTTGGACAAAGCCAGCCTGCAAACCAATTACATCTGCCATGCTTGCTGCCAAATCAATCAGCAAATCATCCACTTCCATTCCCAAGTAATCCACCTTTTTATCAAGCGAGGTCAAGAAAGTAGCGCCCAGAATTCCCATGCCAGAACCCATTTCGAGGATAGTGATTTCTTCCTCTTTAAACAACTCTTCCACAATAAACACCAAAAGTAAAGCCATAGCATCTGGTGTAAACTGGTGATTTGCCTGCAAGGGTTCTGTTTGCCCAGCCTTCATCAAGAGAAATTGGTAGGTCTTGAGCCATTCTTCTTTGCGAAGCGCTAAACGCTTAAGAGCTTGATTGTTCCCTTTGACCTGCTCTAGCTCAGTTTCACCGTCCAGATAGATGCTATTTTGCTCCACCAAGGCGTCATAAAAGTTGGTCGCCAAATCACTTTGAATGACTTGGACATTCTCTAGTAAATACGTATAAGCTTGTTCAATTTTTTCAAAATCCATATTCCTATCTTATCAAATTTCCCTTCTTTTTTCCATCCTTATAGAAAAATCACTCCCTGACTAGGCGAGTGATTTTTGGGCTACTGTAAAAAAGAGTTCTGAATAATTTCCTTGAAACAGGTCTTCAGCGCTATAGAGGATCTGACTATGCACAGATGAAAAACCATGCTCAATTAGCCTGTTTTCCAGTTCAGCTAAATCAAATCCATGATGGTTAGCTTCTGTCTTGATAAAATCAGCAACGAGGAGTTGTCCATCTTCCTTCAAATGTTGATGAAACAGTGAGAGAGCCGCATCCAAATCAGGCATATGATGAAGAACCCGACAAACAACAATGAGGTCAAATTGCTGCTCCAAGGGGTTTTTCAGTAAATCTTGCTCCAAAAACTGGATATTCTTGATGTCTTGCTGCTCCGCTTTCAAACGAGCTTGCTCCAGCATTTTCTCAGAAATATCCACCAGTGTTACAAATTGGGTTTGTTTGGCCAGAGGCAAGGCTAATAGACCCGTGCCACCACCGAAATCCAAAATTTCTTTGTCTGATAGAAGATCAATCTGTTTCTCGACTGCTTGACAAACCAAGTTTGCAAGGAAGATATTTTTAGGGGAATCAAAAGTTTCTGCTTTGTTGTTAAAATCATGTTTCATATTTTTAGTTTAGCACAAAGTAGCTTGATTAGCTAGGAATTCTCTTTCTTTTCAGGCTTCTCTTCTGATTTTTTCTTCTCCGCTTTTTCGCTTGAATCGGTCGCTACCTCTTCCTTTTTATCCTTTTTCTCTTCTTTGATTTTGACTGAAGGAAAGATGAATTCATATTGTCTCTTAGGCGTACGAACCCTTGTCACCAAGCTTGTTTTCTTGTTTTGATAGCTTACCTGACCTAGATTAAAAACCTGTTCCCCACTTTCTTGCTCGGCTTTATCCTTGGTTCGTTTGGCCATGGCAAAAGCAATCAGTTTTTCTTTATTTAAAGCATAGTCTTGATAGTGGGCGACTTGTCGGTTCAAGTAAAATTGTAACAAAAGACTAAAGATGGCTGCCATGGTGACTGCATAGAGGAGAACACCTGCCTTAACTTTTTTCTTTTTCCACACGATAGATGAACTCCCTTTCTAAACCTTTTTGGAACTGGAAACGAAAGCGAATCAGTTGATTCTCCTCTGTAATCTGCGCAGATTTGAGTCCATAAACCATAGGCTGATAACCCCGTCCACTGGCATCAGTTTTTCGAAAATCATCCGATTTTGACTTACCTATCGCAATTTCCTTGCCATCTTGCTTCATATAGAGGCGATTGCCCTCCACTTTTTCGAACTGCGAACGGTCTAATTCTGCCTCCAACTGGTCCACAAACAAGAGCCACTCTTTTTGTTCGCTTTGCTGCTGGTAGCGAACTTCTGAAATGAGGAGCTGACTCATGGCTTGAAAGAGGAGTAAGCTTCCACTGATGACAATGAGGGCAATCAGGGATTCCAACAGGGTAAAAGCCTTGACCTTATGGCTCTTTGATAGCCAACAACTGTTCTGAACCATGATAAACCTCCAATCCCTTTTCACTAGAAAACACCTGAATCTCAACTCCATTTATGTTTACCTGATTTTGACCTGTCTGCAGGGCCATCTTAGCTACACGCAAGACTTCTTCCTTTTGCAAGATTTTTGCTTCTTCTTGTCTATTTTTCTGAATTTGTCCCAAAAGGAGGGTTGCAATGCTGGCAAAGATAGCTAGAGCGACTACTGCTTCCAGTAAAATCACTGCCCTAATTTTTTGTTTCCTTAATGCGTTTAATTTTTCCATTTCCTAGATATAATTGATAGCGAATCGCTCCTTTACTGGTCTGAAATTCAACCTTAGCCAGGGACGAATTGCCCCCAGCTCGGTCAAATGTGATACTTTGTCCCGATGGTGCCTGAATTCCTTTAGGAACTGTCAACTTTTGACTGCCATTACTGATTGTCTGCCCATCTAAGTTTAGACTAGTCTTTTGCTGACTAGCTACACTGCGTTTTTGGGTTTCCCGATAGAGTTCTTCAAACTCCATAAAGAAAATCTGCTCCTCTACCGCTGCAAAAGTGGACTGAACAGAGCCTGACAAGCCCAAGGCTACGATACTCACAAGTCCCAAAACCAAGAGACTTTCCAGCATGGTAAAGGCCTTAATCTGCAACGGTTTGACTGGTATTTTGTTTAGCATGGTATTCTTTATAAGCTTTAGCCTGTTCTTCTGTGATTCGCCCATCTGCTTGTAACTTGCTTAGGCTAGCATCTTCATTTTTATCCAAGCTATAAAGCTCTGCCTGGCTTTCCACCACCTTAACAACAGCAGCTTTTCCTTTGTCGTTGACTGCTTCTTTTTGTTTGGTCAGATTAGGTACAAAGAGCAAGAGAAGCACGCTGATGATGAGCAAGACCACCAACATTTCCACAAGTGTGAAAGCCTTCACTTTCACTTTTTTCAAGAATGTCATCATTTTTTTCATTTTAAAAATTTACCTCCATATTGTGATACATGGGCATGAGCATTGCCGCATAAAGTAAAACGATAATCAGAGCCACAAAGATAAAGACCAGTGGCTGCACCAAATTCATGGTGCGGTTGACTCGGGTAAAAAAGGCTTCCCAAGTTTTTTCAGCATAGATTTCCAACTCACTACCCAGCTTGGACTTGACTTCCCCATACTCGATGATGAGACTCAATTCCTTCCTAAAGAAAGGATAGGTTCCTATAGTTTGAGAAAATTCTCGACCATTTTGGAGAGCATGAGCCAAATCTTGACCGATTTCTTTAAAGAGCTGGGAACCTTGTTCCTGCATCATCTGAAAAATCTGCGTCAACTCCATTCCCTGCGAAATCATATTCCCCCACTCACGCGCATAATAGGCTGTCAAATAAGTCTGCACAAAGATTCCAAGTAAGGGAAGGCGTGCTAAGATAGAAAAGACACGCATCTTAGAACTTCTTTTATAAAAAGTGAGTGCTAAAAGGACACCTACTGAAACAAACCCTACCATTCCTAGAAAGATTTGTGGCAGATTTCCGATAATTTGGGTGGCAATATTGCTGCTATCCAGTTGTGGTAGTAGATAGTTCCGTAGTCCCAGCATAATTAAGAGAAGAAAACCCAGCAAAATCAAGGGATAGGTCGCTACTTCAATTAATTTTTTCTTTACCTTGGCCAGATTGTCTAGATATTCTTCTATCTTTCCCAAACTCAGGTGGAGATTTCCATGGACTTCCGCTAGGGATAACTGAGTGACAATGGCACTTGAAAAACCCAAACTTTCCATCATTTCTGAGAATGATTTTCCCTGAGACAAGCCTGTACGCATCTGGGTCACACACTGCTTGTCCAACAAGGCACTCCTATCTAAAAAGGAGATGGTCTCCACCAGATGAAAACCGCTGGAAAAGAGATTGTTAAACAAGGTGATGATATTTTTTTGCTTAGCTGTAGCTAATTTTTTCCGTTTCAGCCTGAAGACTTGTGATATGTCCATCTTTAAGAAGCTGGTCAATCTGTTCATTCCAGCTAGTTGGCTGGTGTTCTTGATAGTCTTTGTTGGCAAAGTCAACGATTCCTCCCCCCCCGATTAATCTCTGGTAGCAGACTCCTTGCAGAACGACTGCCAATTCCTCCTCACTCACACCCAACTCCAACAGGCGCTCATAAACACCTCGAATACTCTTGGCGTGAATGGTTGAAAAGACTGTCGCCCCTGTCAAACTAGCTCTGACCACTGCACGCGCCGTTTCGCTGTCTCGAATTTCTCCGATAATCAAGAGGTCAGGACGATGACGCAAAGAAAGTTTGATTAGATTTTCATAGGTTAGTCCAATCGCCTCATTCAACTGCAACTGGAGCATGTCCTCCTGCTTGATTTCGACAGGATCTTCAATGGACATGACTTGCTGTCCTTTAAAGAGAGATTTAGCCAATTCATGCATCAAGGTTGTCTTGCCACTACCGACTGGACCAGCAAAGAGATAGAGACCACGTTGCCTGTACTGCTTGCCCAGTTCATCAATATCCTGAAACCAAAAATGCAAATCCTGCTCCTCATCATGCAACAAGCGAATAACTAAACTCTCCTGCCCTCGATAATCGCCTACAGTAGATAGACGTAGAGACGCCATCTTCTGGTCATAGGCATAATCACAGGAACCCAGTTGGCTACGTCGCTTTTCTCCAACATTCATACCCGCCACAAACTTAAAGTGACTGATAACAGCCGCAAATTTTTCGAAATCATAACAACCGATTTTACAGCGCTTGTCTCCTATCCTCATATAAAGCTCATAGGCGTCTAACTTAGGGACAAAATAAATGTCTTGTGCCCCTTTTTTCCGAGCCGAACGAATGATTTCTTGTGCAATTTCTTGAACCATACTTACCTCCTCACCTATACTATTCGCAAAGATTTGGAAAAATAAAAAAAGCAACTCCAAAAAAGTTACTTTTTCTCTATTTTAATTTCATACGGCAAGAACGGTGCCTTTCCTTACCTGTTTGTTTTTCATAGCCTGGGCGTAGTTTTTCATCTGGGATAACCTGCTCATCCTGCAAAAGAGCCAAAGAATGGTATTGTTGTAAATACTCATCACATTCATCACACCAGCGTTGGTCTTCCGGATCCCAAAAAATGGTCATCAAGTCACTTCTGCTTTTATAAAGAGGGGATTCTTGTTCTAATTTAAACCAGCAAGTTTTGTAGTATTTGAGAGCATCATAATACTGGTCAAATTTCTTACTAGCTACAATATCTTCTTCCCAACCTTCTAAGAACCACCACGGTTCAAAATCTCCGTACATTTCTATAACACGATACATATTCATTCATTCCTTTGTACCGTATATTATAACCAATTCCGCTAAACAAGGAAAGAAATATGCTCATTTCTTAATTTCTTGATAAAAAATCCAGCCATCTGATGGATGACTGAATTTCTATGTGCTTATGTTCCAAAATGTTTTTACTACTTAAGCTTCTGAAATATCGTTTTCGATAATGACCTTAATTGCATGGTGGTCTGCTGCCTTACTGAAAACTTCATAGGCTTTTTCAATTTCACTTAGTTTGAAATAGTGAGTTACCAATTTTTCTGGTTCAATCTTATGACTTTCAAGAGCTTTCAACAATTGTGGAGTTGTATTTGTAGATACCAAACCAGTTGTTACATTGATGTTGCGAATCCAAAGCTTGTCCAAATCAAATTCAACTGGTTTACCATGCACACCACAGTTGGCAACTGTTCCGTCTACACCGATAATCTTTTGACAGAAATCAAATGTTGCAGGAATACCAACAGCTTCGATAGCAACATCTACACCACGACCATCTGTCAAATCATAAATTTCTTTAATGGCTTTTTCAGGGTCTGAAGAATTAACTTTATGAGTCGCACCAAATGATACAGCAGTTTCCAAGCGGTTATCGTCTAAGTCCACCATAATCAATTTAGCTGGTGAATAGAATTGGGCTGTCAAAAGAGCAGCCAATCCAACAGGTCCTGAACCAATAATGGCTACGCTGCAACCAGGTTCTACTTTCCCTTTTAAGACACCAATTTCATATCCAGTAGGTAGAATGTCTGATAGCATAACCAAGGCTTCATCTGACAAGTCTTCTGGAGTGTGGTAAAGAGTGTTATCTGCATGAGGGACACGTAGATACTCAGCCTGCATACCATCAATCAAGTGACCAAAAATCCAGCCCCCTTCGTCTTCACAGTGGGCATAAATTCCTTTTTTACAGTAGTAGCATTTACCACAGGCACAGACACAAGAAATCAAGACCTTATCGCCTTTTTTGAAGTTAGAAACTCCTTCCCCAACTTCTTCCACAATCCCAATCCCTTCGTGACCAAGAATGGTACCACTTTGGCAAGCGGGAACATCCCCTTTGATAATATGGAGGTCTGTTCCACAAATAGTGGTTTTTACGATACGCACAATAGCGTCAGTTGGCTTGCGAATAACTGGTTTGTCTACGTCAACAAAAGAAGCAAGTCCTGGTTTAACATAAGTATAGGCTTTCATAAAGCATTCCTCCGTTTTTTTATTTGTACTATTTATAATATAATTATAAGCCTTTTCATTTGTTTCTTCAAGTTTTTTTGTGATTTTTTTAACTTTTTTATTTACCGGTAAAGCAATATAGATAAAAAAGCAGAAGCTAATCTCTAACTTCTGCTTTCTCTCTTATGCTTGATAACGTTTCACACCATCTAGGTAGGTTGCTACCAATTCCAAATCTTTATCTAGTACGATAAAGTCAGCGTCGTAGCCTTCACGGATTTGGCCACAGACGTCATCGATGTGAACGGATTTTGCTGGGTTAAGGCTAGCCATCATGACCGCTTCATGCGGATTAGCAATACCCCACTCGACTACATTTCTCATACCATCTTTAAGTTTGAGGATAGAACCTGCCAAATTACCAGTAGATTTGAGACGTGCAGTTCCATTTGCTACTATAACAGGGAATTCTCCCAACATATAGTCACCGTCTTCAAGCCCACCAGCTGTCATACAGTCCGTAATAAGAGCGATGTTTTCTGTCCCCTTTTGCTTAAGTAAAATCTCACAAGCTTTTGGATCTACGTGATAACCATCACAAATCAATTCTGCGTAAGTATGTGGGAGCTCATACATAGCTCCTACCATACCTAGTTCGCGGTGTGTTAAACCACGCATCCCATTATAGGCATGTACCCATACACTAGCTCCAGCATCAACTGCCTTCTTAGCTTGTTCAAATGTCGCATCTGAGTGTCCAAGTGCAACTGTCACACCTTCACCTGTAATAGTACGTACAAAATCTTCCACCCCATCACGTTCTGGTGCAATAGCGATTTTATTTAGCATCCCTTTTGCAGCATCTTGCCAAGAATGAAACTCCTCAACACCCGGATCTCTCATATAAGTCGGATTTTGTGCCCCCTTAAAAGTTTCTGTGAAATATGGACCTTCATAATAAATCCCACGAATCTTAGCACCTGTTGCTTCTTTATAATGGTTTCCAAGATTTTCAGTGACTGCAAGCAATTGCTCATAAGTGGCTGTTAAAGTTGTGGGCAAGAAACTGGTAACACCGGTACTAAGAAGTCCTTCACTCATAGTATGCAATGTACCTTCAATGTTGTTGTCCATCACATCTACACCTGCATATCCATGAATATGAGTATCCACAAGACCTGGTGCAATGCTATAACCAGTATAGTCAAGAACCTCTGCTCCTTCAGGAATTTGATCCACATGTTTCCCAAATTTGCCATCAACAAGTTCTAGGTACCCACCGCGACGAATGCCAAATGGATAGAAAAACTGATCCGCTTTAACGTAATTAGGCATAATAATGACCTCCTTAAAAGATTACTTTTGATATTTATTATGTCAATTACATTATAAACCTTTCTGATTCATTTGTAAATGGTATAGACCTATTTTCTAGAGATATTTTAAAAGAGCTGGATTTCTCCAACTCTTCTCTTTTAAATATACGTTATTTTGATTTGACTGGTTTGTCTTGAGCTGTTTGCAAGGCTGCAGCAATGGTATCTGCATACAATTTAGCTCCGGCTTCAATTTTGCTAGTGTCACTTCCGAAATGGACTTGGTCTGTTCCTGTCCAGATCTCTGGATGTTCCTTAGCAACTTGATTCCAATCAGCAATGGTGATATAAGGAGTCTTCTCTGCCAATTCTCTCATATAGGCAGCCGCCTTCTCAACGATTGCATAGGTCTCTTTTGTCTTATCTCCTTCATAAGGAGTCACCAAAACCATATGGTGGCCCTTAGGAAGATTTTTTACGATACTATCCCAATCTTCCTTGTAATTTTCAGGATTATTTACCCCTGTTGCAATGACCACCATCTTAGGTAAAAATTTATTCTGGCTATTATTTAGCATGATTTCATTGGCGGTCTTGGTTGTTCTGCTGACTTGTGCGTTAATCTGTGCTCCAGGAAGGGCTGTCTGCAGGGCTGTATTTGCCCTTAAGGCCACCGAGTCACCAATTAACATAGTGCCATCAGCAATCCCCAAACTATTTGCATCTGCCCGTTCTGTCATCATCTTGGTCTGGCTAATATTTGTTGCAGCTTGCTTCAAACCATTGACAGTTAAGTCTGTCTCAAACGCTCCCACTTGTGGTGCCAACAAAGTCACTAAGAGGACAATGAAGGCCAAGATTCCTGTACTTGTCGCAAGAATTGCGTGAATATAAGGCAGGGGACGAAGGATTTGTATAATAGGTGTGTCCTTTCCTGCAATCCAAGGTTCCAACACATAAAATGATAGGCTGGCGAATCCATAAGAAAAAATCAAAGTCAGTAACACAGCAAAAAGATTTGAGGTCAACTGTGAGAAAATAATGTAGAAAGGCCAATGGAAGAGATAAACTGCATAGCTAGTATCCGCTAAAAAGCTAATCATCTTCGGCTCCTGTATATTAGGAGTCTTTTCATGTAAAACACGCGCCGCTAAAATCATAGCAAGGGCTGCAAGACTGGCAAGCAAGAAGCCTATAAGATAGGCAAAGAGATAAGTAAATTTGACAAAGAAGGTCAAAATGAGTAGGAAGCCAAAACCTCCTGCAAAAATCAACAGGGTCTTTCGTAAATCCCAGATTTTATCCAACTGCTTAACTAAAGAAGTTGTCTGACGAACGCCTACAATCGTTGCTAGGATACTTCCCAAAAAGAATGGATAGACATGAGTTAAACTGGAGAAGTAAACAGAGGAATAAGAGGTTACTAGAAAACTACCAATAAACATGGAGAAGAAGCTAATTAAGAAGGCAGCAGCTGATAAGAGAAAAACCATTCCCCTCAACTGACCATTTGATTTGGACTGTTTAGATAAGAACCAAACTGCCAATCCCCAAAGAATATAGTAGTGAACCTCAACGGCCAAACTCCAATTATGAACAAACAAATGAGGAATGAACTGAGATTCATAACTCCCACCTGTTAGGAGTTCATAGAAGTTGGTCATAAAGCCTAAGACACCCGCAATCTGACCTCCAATTCCAGCCACATAGTCTTGGCGAACTAGGAGGGTAAAGGGCATGGTTACTAAGACCATCAAAACCACAGGTGGCACAATCCGATAAAAGCGTCTCCTAAAAAATCCAACCAAATCAATCTCATGGTTTTTAGAAAATTCTTCGATGAGTAGAGCCGTAATCAGGAAACCTGAAAATGTGAAAAAGACATCTACCCCGAAAAATCCTCCAGGAAAGATAGTCTGAAAGAAATGATACAAGAGTACCAAAAGTAAACCTGTAATCCTAATCAAGGAAAACCATTTAATGCGCATACGAGTTTATTCTTCCTTTCATTATACACTTTATTCTATCAAAAAAAGAAGAAAAATCCCAAGAGAAAACTTAGGATTTTTAGCTTATATCTATTCCGTTTTAGAAATTACGCCCTGACTTATTATAGCCATATTTTTCAATAAAATACTCACGGAATTCCAAGAGATTGTCATCCATGATGGCTTGTCGCACTTGCTTCATCAGGTTAAGCAAGAAGTAAAGATTATGGTAGCTAGTCAAGCGGATACCAAAGGTTTCATCGGCCTTGAGCAGGTGACGAAGGTAGGCGCGTGTATAGTTCTTACATGTGTAGCAATCACACTCAGGATCCAGTGGTGTAAAGTCCTCAGCAAACTGAGCATTTTTTACAACCAAACGTCCCTGACTGGTCATACAAGTCCCGTTACGAGCGATACGAGTTGGCAAGACACAGTCAAACATATCTACACCACGAATCACCCCATCAATCAAACTATCTGGTGCTCCCACACCCATCAAATAGCGAGGTTTATTTTCAGGAAGCAGTTGGGTTGTGAAGTCCAAGACCGCATTCATCTCCTCGTGGGTTTCTCCCACTGCCAAACCACCGATAGAATAGCCTGGGAAGTCCATGCTGACAAGGTCATGAGCCGATTGGCGGCGAAGATCTTCAAATCCTGCCCCCTGCACAATCCCAAACAATCCTTGGTCATGCGGACGACGATGAGCCTTCAAACCACGCTCAGCCCAACGACTGGTACGCTCGATTGATTTCTTAACGTAGTCATAAGGCTGATAAAACTGAGGACATTCGTCAAAGGACATCATGATGTCTGAACCCAAATTATTCTGAATAGAGATGGCTTTTTCTGGCGATAGGAACATCTTAGAACCATTGAGATGGTTTTTAAAGGTTACTCCTTCTTCTGTGATATTGCGACTATCTGCTAGAGAATAAACCTGAAAACCACCACTATCTGTCAAGATAGGCTGGTCCCAATTCATGAACTTGTGGAGACCACCTGCGCGAGCAATGAGTTCATCTCCAGGGCGAAGCCAGAGATGATAGGTGTTTGATAGGATAATCCCTGAACCCATCTCCTTCAATTCTTCAGGTGACTGAGTTTTGACAGTGGCTTGAGTCCCAACTGGCATAAACATAGGCGTCGGGAAGGTGCCGTGAGGAGTGATGATTTCTCCCAGACGAGCTCCTGTGTGTTTTTCTTTCTTAATCAAACGATATTTGATTGGTGAATCTGACATTTTTTACCTCCGAAGCTGGGAAAAACAGTCCCAGTTCATACTTTGTGCCCAAGGGCATACTGTATGATTTTATCAAAAAAAGCCGGAACTGTCACGAACTATGGTATAATGAGAGAATGAAATACCCAAAAATTGATTTAAAAACCATTCGTCTGCAAGCCAGACAATTTCAGGCTGAAAATCCCCGCCTCTTTCTCGTCTATCTCTTACCTAGCATGCTGGTCATATTGTCTGGCTTTCTTAATCCCTTAGAGCGCATCAACGAGAGTGTTTTAGAACAACCCTTTTTAAGCGTGTTTGGTCATATATTCCAAGCTTACCTTTTTCCACTATTAGTCTCCTTTATCGGAACAATACTTCTAACCAGTTCAGTTTATACAACGCTGAAACTCATCAAGAATCCAGATACAGAACTATCCGTCAAAAATAGTCTGGCTCTATTTGACGAAGAGCACTTTTCACAAACCTTTTTGACTCTTCTTCTCAAACGTTTCTATCTCTTTTTATGGGGCATTCCTAGTTTGCTTGGAATTTACTTCCTTTTTTACAGTAGCTTTTTAGCCAAGAAATTCGTTGCCCTTCACCCTGAGTTTCCCAATCTGGATCTCACGTCAGTTGAAACGGAACGCTTCCTCATGACCTTTGGTCTTTACTTTCTAGCAAGTATCCTCTTGATGGTTGTAGGAAATAGTCTCTATATTCCACAATACTATGCCTATTCGCAGGTAGAATTTCTCCTCTGTGACACCCTAGACTTAGGACAAGCCAAACCAGGACAAATCCTAAAAACCAGCCGTTTCTTAATGAAAGGCTACAAGTTTCAACGCTTTGTCCTAGACTTACAACTCCTTCCTTGGTATTTCCTCAATTGGATTACCTTTGGAATTGCTAGTTTCTCACTCCTAACCTACATTCAAATCAATAAAATGATTTTTTACCGAGCAGTACTGGCTCGAAAACGTCCAAAAGCTTGAAGGTAACCCCTCAAGCCGCTTTTTTCTATCAATGAGTTTCTCCGCCTACCAACTTGAGGTCCTGATCTCCATGTTCTATCATGGCGCCGATTGCCGCTTCTATCCCTCGCCTAATATCCACTAAACTCATAGCTGGAGTAGTCGGTCGATTCACCACCTGTTCCATCATATAAGGAATATGCATAAAACCTGCCTTAACATGTGGAAATTTCTTTTCTACCAAATAGAGGGCCTGATACATCAAATGATTGCAGACAAAAGTACCTGCCGTATTGGAAACAGAGGCCGGCAATCCCTCTTTTTTTATAGCTTGAACCATCGCTTTAATCGGCAAACTACTAAAGTAGGCCGAAGCACCATCTGGGCGAATGGGAAGGTCAATCGGTTGATTGCCATCATTATCAGGAATGCGTGCATCGTCTTGGTTAATGGCCACTCGTTCAGGCGTCAAGCTAGTTCTTCCACCCGCTTGCCCGATACAAAGGACAAAATCAGGTTGATAACGACTCATCTCTTCTTCCAACACTTGGGCCGATTTGTGAAAGACTGTTGGCACTCCTAGCCAACGGACCTCAGCGCCATGGATTTCAGCTGGTAAACCTTTAACGGCCTCTAAAGCTGGATTAACCTTTTCCCCTCCAAAGGGCTCAAAACCTGTCACCAATACTTTCATTTCTAACTCCTTACAACCAATTCCATGAAACTCTTTTTCCGACAATAAAACAAGTATAACATATTTCCCTTATTCTGGAGTAAAAAGGACTAGAGAGACTAAGATTGATCTTTAAACTTATTTAAAGAGAAAAATACTAATCAAGGCCAAAATAGCTGGCCCTCCTTGATTTAAAATAATTTTTTTATCTGCTGTGAGAGAGCCATAAGCCGCCGCCCCAATCACAAATAAAACAAAAATAGTCACAATTTCTAAATTCTGTGAGAAATAAATCCCATACAGGAGAAAGACTCCTAGCAGAACATTATAAATCCCTTGATTTTTAAACAATGAACTTACTGACCGACGAGCCAGTTCTTCCTTTTCCATGTTAAAGACACGACTAGTCGCATCTGATTGCGTTGCAATACTTTCCAAATAAAAAATGTAAAAATGCTCCAAAGCAACGATTGTTGCTAAAATGATTGTAATAATTGACATCTATTTCTCCTTAAATTTCTATATTCTCAATACCCAAAACCAATTTATTTAATAAACGGCTGAGTTCTGTTTTTTCAGATTCTGTTAAGATACTTTCCATCGCTTCTTTAACCTTGATATGCTGCAGAGGCGGATTCATCACTAACTGCTCCTTGGCATACTTCGTAGCTTCTACCAACACTTCCCGCTGATTTTCAGGATTACGATGACGCTCCACCAAACCTTCCTTTTCCAGAATTTTGAAATGTCGGGTCAAAGCAGCCTGATCAATCTTCAAACGCTCCTGAACCGCTATTTGATTACAAGGGGAATGCTTCAGCAAAAATAATAAAATCTGATACCGTGTCAAACTAATCCCAAGTCTTTTTTCAAACAATTGCGTACTCGCTTGCTCAGACAAACGGAGTTGATAAAGCAGATCTTGAATCTCTATCATTTCTTCTTTCCTTTTATTGATTTATCAATAGTTGACTAATCAAGTGTAATGCAAAGTCAAATAGATTGCAAGAATTATGCTTAGATTATTACAAGATGCTAACTTTCCATTCATATTGATACTCAATGAAAATCAAATAGAAAACTAGGAAGCTAGTCGCAGGTTGCTCAAAGCACAGCTTTGAGGTTGCAGATAAAACTGACGTGGTTTGAAGAGATTTTCGAAGAGTATGACAAACAAAAAACGAACGAGACTCGCTTCCTATCACGAAAGCTAGATCTCATTCGTCAAAATGATATTACAAAGTCTGGTTTATCCATTCATTGAAACGTGAACATGATCATAGTGATTTTCTGTCACGCTACCACGGTCTGGCATTTGGTTCCAAGTATTAGCTGGCCCATATTTGCTATCGAATGGAGCATAGAAACGTTGTTTCCAAATAATGTAACTAATTCCACGGCTGGCCATATTTTGAATAGCGTATTCCGCAATCTTATCCCCTAGTTCTGAGCTTTCTGGTACCATAAAATCGATAGCCAAACCTTTTCCGTGATCTCCACTATCTCCTGGACGGTAACCACTAAAGGATGTGATGCCAAACAAGTTGGCGATTTCTTCTTTAAAGGCAGCTGTTTGTGGTTGAAGGCCAGCATTTTCAGATTTCGCTACTGCCAGTCCAGCATAATCGGGCGCAGCTGGAGCCGCGTAAGTTGTTGAAACTGTTTTCGCCTCTTCTGGTTGATAAGTAGAAACTGCTGCTGTAGCTTCACTTGATGATGCTACTTCTTTTGCTTCTTCTGAACTTGTTGCAGTTGTTTCAGGTGCTTTTTCTTCTACTGGTATTGTAGTTGCTTCCACTGTTGAAGCAGCTTGTGGGTTTGCTTGAGTTTCCTCTTTATCAGCTAGAGTCGTTACCTGAGGAGCTGCCTCTTCAACCGGACTGATTGTTTCGGCTGTTTGTTCCTCTGGGACAGAAGTTCCTGTAGATGGTGTCACTTCTTCTGAAGCAGTCACTGTCTCTGTAACTTCTGAACTTGTTGCTACTTCTTTTGTTCTTGTAGTTTCTACCGCTTTTGGAGCTTCTGCAATCGGTTGAGAAAGGTCTGCAACTTGAACAGTTTGATCATCTACGGTTACTTGATTGGTTGTCAAATCTGCTGTCGCAGTTGTCACTTCTTCACTAGAAGCTGCTTGAGGTGTTTGGATTTCAACTCCCGTTACTTCTTCTGCTTCATTGACAGTCGTTGTCAAAATAGTTTCTGGGAAAATCAAGTCCATATTCGTGATTTTATTCAAATTCGCAAGAACTGTGACATCTATACCCAAGGCTTCTGCAATGGTGCTCAAGGTATCACCATACTGAACGGTATAACTTGTTTTGTTGTCCGTTTTAGTCAAATCGTTTTGGATTTGCTTAACACTACGTGCAGTCCAAAGAACTTCTTCTGCTTGGGTTGCCAATACTGGGGCAAATGATAAGGCTACTGTTGAGGCTAATAATATTCTTTTCTTCATTCTTTCAAATTCCTTTCAAATGAGTACCTGTCTATCATAACACAAAAAATGCAGAAAAAAAGCCCTCTCGGGCCTATTTAATAGAACTGTCTATTCCTTGTAACAAACTCAGTTACTTGAAATAGTTTGTTAGGTCTCTGTCACAAAACTGACACAATCTTTTTATTGCTCAGCCTCAAAAAAACGGGAAATATCTGCTAACGCTTGAATCCTGTGATTTCCTTCATAAGTCGACTCTAAAAAGTTGAGGCTTTGAATCCCACTATTCTGGGCAAATTCCACATCCAGAGTCCGATCCCCTATATAATAGGTCTTCTCAGAATCCAACTGATACTTGTCTAACAGATAGGTAGCCGCTTCTGGACTTGGCTTCCGCACAAAACCACTCTGACTGGTTAAAATCTCTGTAAAATAAGATTCCAAACCCAAATCTCTGAGAATGGTAAGAGCATTGTCTCCCTTATGAGTGTAAACAAACTGCTGAATTCCTGATGCCTCTGCCCAAGCTAGCACATCACGCGCACCTGGCATCAAAACTACCTGAGCATTCTTCTCAGCCAAACTCTGGGCACGCACCTGATTTAGCATTTCCACATCCAGCTTTCTCTCTTCTGCCGCCTGCACAAGTAAATCCTGCACAGAAAACTTGAGGATAAACTCTCTCACCTGCTCCTTTTCATAAGGAATAGCAAACTGACCAAAAGTTTCCTCAATCCCTGACAAAATCGCTTCGTAAGAGTCCAATAAAGTCCCGTCTAAATCCCAAATAAAAGCTGTTTTTTGCATTTCCTATCCTTTCAAGCTCATATAACGCTGGTAACGGTAACGTAGAAATAACCAACGAAAACCATTATCCAAAAGGGTTCCGGCCCAAATACCGGGCAAGCCCCAACCAAGCACAATCCCCATCAGATATCCTGTTCCAATGCGGATACACCACATTCCTATACTTGTCGCATAAAAGGGAAGCCGAGCATTGCCCAAACCCTGCCAGACTGCTGTATAGATGACTGTTCCTATCGTCATAGGAGTACCAAGTAGTGAAAAAAGTGTCACTAGCACACTAGCCTCCACCGCTAGAGAATCATTCGTATAGAGATGAGTCAGTGGTATGCCCAAGGCATAGACACTAAGCGTCAAGGGCAACATGAGAAGCAGAGAAAGCCAAAAGGTTTGCTTGCTCAAACTAGCTACTCTTTCCCAATTATCCTCTCCAACTGCTCGAGCCACCAGCATGACCGTTGCCGTAGCTACGCCAAAGGCAGGCATATAGTTAAACTGGGTCAAGACTTCTCCGACCGCATTTCCCGCCACTGCCTCCGTTCCAAAAGAAACGACCAAGGCAATGATAACGACATCACCAGCCCGCATCATAAGCCGCTCTCCAGCTGCTGGCAAAGCTAAGGTCAATAGTTCCTTATCTAAACCAAAAGTCGGTTTCTCAAAAGGCAACTTTAATTGTGACCACAAAATCATAAGACCGACCAAACGAGACAGAATAGTCCCCCAAGCAACACCAGCTATCCCCATATCCAGAACAAAAATAGCTAGACTGGAAAAGAGAATATTCAAAGCATTTGACAAGAGACTAACATAGAGGGGCAGACGTGGATTATGCGTTGCACGAATCAAGGCACCCAGACTGGTCATGAATCCCAAAAGAACAATCGAACCACCAACTAAAGATAGGTAGAGTCCACCACTCTCAGCTACAGTTCTCTCCGTCCCCAAAAGTCCTATCATCTCTTGCCCAGCGAAGATGGACAAAGCTCCCCAAAGGAAACTTAAGAGTAAAGTAATTTTCAACGCCTCAGTCACATGGTAGGCTAGCTTAGACTGATTCTTCTCCCCTAAACTCTTTGAAATAACACTGGAAATAGCAGCTCCCAGAGCTATGAAAATCGCCTGATAAATCGTGATAATATTGCCAGCTACTGAAACACCTGAAATAGCGATTAAGCCCAAGTGAGCAACCAGATAACTGTCCACCATTCCCATGAGCATCTGCAAAAAGTTTTCGCCCATAGCTGGCAAGGCAATATTAAGAATGTCTTTATTTTTCTTAAACAATCCTTCCTCCTGATGAAAAGAAACTCAGTTGGTTTCCCAACCGAGTTTACTCCCCCTGTCTTAAAGTCCTAGATAAGCCTCAACCGCTACTTGCATGTCTGTTGCTGCAACAGTTGTCTTATGACGAACAGGAGCTGTTTCAAGCCCATCAACTGCTGGCGGCACTGCGACTCCTGAAATGTCATGTAATCGAGCCAAGGCTTCAAAGTCGCCAAGCCCTGATTTTCCAGTTACAGCTTCTACTGCAACCACTGGGAACTTGTATGGACTCGCTGTTGAAGCAATCACTGTCTTAGTCACATCGCCAGTAGCCGCTTGGTATTTCTTATAAACTGCCGAGGCAACAGCTGTGTGTGGGTCCTCAATATAGGCATCTGTTTGATAAACACGCTTGATTTCTGCCGCTGTTTCTTCCTCAGTCGCATATTCAGCTGCAAAGAGGTCCAAAATCTCTGCATCAAAATTAGTCAACTCATATTGACCTTGGCTATTCAAAGCATTCATGAGTTCAGCTGTCTTGACCGCATCATTTCCCAAAAGATGGAAAATCAAGCGCTCCAAGTTTGAAGATACCAAGATATCCATAGATGGACTAGTTGTTACCTTAAACTCACGCTTCTTGTCGTAAACACGTGTCTTGAAGAAGTCTGTCAAAACATTGTTGTCATTTGAAGCACAGATTAATTTGCCAACTGGTAGGCCGATTTGTTTGGCATAAAAGGCAGCCAAGATATTTCCAAAGTTTCCTGTTGGTACTGTGAAGTTGACCTTATCACCAGCCACAATCTCACCAGTCTTAACCAACTGAGCATAGGCATAAACATAATAAACAATCTGTGGTACCAAACGACCGATATTCATAGAGTTTGCAGATGAAAATTGCAACTTGTTTGCAGCCAATTTTTCACGAAGTGCTACATCGTTAAACATATGTTTGACGTTAGTTTGCGCATCGTCAAAGTTACCATCAATAGCAATAACATGAGTATTGTCGCCAGTTTGAGTGGTCATTTGCAACTCTTGTACCTTGCTGACACCATCCTTTGGATAAAAGACGATAATCTCAGTACCAGGAACATCCGCAAATCCTGCCATAGCAGCTTTCCCAGTATCACCAGATGTCGCTGTTAAGATGACAATCTTGTTCTCCAAACCATGCTTCTTAGCAGCTGTTGTCATAAAGTATGGCAAAATAGACAAGGCCATATCCTTAAAAGCAATTGTTGAACCATGGAACAGTTCCAAGTTGTATTGGCCATCTAATTTCACCAAAGGCGCTATAGCTGGAGTATCAAACTTACTATCGTAGGCATTGTTGATACAGTAGTCCAACTCCTCAGCTGTAAAGTCATCTAAAAATGCTGACAAAACTAACTTAGCAACTTCCTGATAAGAAGCATCTTGCAATTTGTCAAAGTCCAAATCTACCTTTGGATAAGTAAGCGGTGTAAACAAACCACCGTCCGTCGCCAAACCTTGCAAAATTGCTTGGCTAGCAGTTACTGTATTATTGGCATCACGCGTTGATTGATAAACTAATGTCATTACTCTCTATCCTTTATCTATAGTCTCTTCCATTATATCATGATTTTTCAGAAAATTCTCCCTTTATAAAAGAAATTATAGTCCCAATTCTTTCTTCAAAGGCTCTAAATAAATCATTTCTTGTTTATTTCTCATCTCCAGTCCTTCCTCGGCTAGCAGGAGTAAGTCTTTGGAAAACTCTATAATCGCAGTTTTCTCCTCATCTGTTAGCTTTTTCTTAGAAAATTGTCGTCTTAAAAACTTATAATCACAACCAAATTTCTTAAAGAAAGGTGCTGTTTCTAAGTAAGCTACTAACTTATCTAAATTAACCAACAATCCCAAGTGAAAGGCTGCAGAAGCAAAAGTCCTATCAAGTGGCTGTGTACACACACTACGAAACTCAACTGTTCCTCGAGTCGTTAAGTCTTGGTACTGGTAACTACGATGAGTTTCAAAATCCTTCTCTTGGGGGTAAATAAGAATCTCATCCCCATTCAGAGCAAAAGCTTGGATTTCAGATGTAGGCAAATAGTCCCTAGCCTGAATCGGATAAAAATAATAGGTTTGTCCATCACGTTCCGCAGTAAAAATCGCAGAATGATCTAGATAGTCAAAAAAATCATCCTCATCTTTAAAGAGTCTAGCATTAACCCCAACATTTTCTGGATAGAGACCATGCATGGATTCTTCCCAGAAAATATCCCTTGAAATTTTCGTATCCCAATCTGCACCTGAAAACTCAGAATTGGCAAATAAATATGCCTTAACTGCTTCAATTTGAGTAAAAGCATTAATCACCCGTAGGTAGTTAGATTTTGAAACATCCAGCTGAACCTGACTCCCGCAGATAAAAGCACCATATTCAGGGAAATGATGCAAGTCTGATTTAGTCACATTTCTACTCAAATTCAAATAGTCCATCAGCATGCGATACCGTGGATAAGCCACTGGACAATTCTCATTTTTATCCCAGTTAGGATGAATACCGCAGCCAACGATAGCATGATTTGATTCAGCTAACTTTTTCTGGATCACTACCATATAATTGTTAAAACGATTTTCGACCTCTTGAATTGTTTCAGCCTTACCAAATGCAAACTCAATCGTTGTATAGGAAACTTCAAATAAAATAGCATCCTGACTTATCGGATCCACTAACTGGATCGGATTGCCAAAATCATCTACCTTTTCTACAGTGAAATCCAGAGCGGAAAGTAAATAATGAAATAAATCTTTTATAACTTCAACATCTGTAGCATCCCCTTCCAAGTTTACAACAGGATATTCCAGCTCAATCCCAACAAACAATTCAGGGTTTTCTTTAATATTTTTCAAATACCGATGTTTTAATAAATCGATAGAACGAGACATACTTCCCTACACTTTCATAATCTAAATAAAATTTGAATAACTATTATTATAGCAAAAATAATATAAAAAAGGAACGAAGATTAACTACGTTCCTTAGCTCTTTACTATACCGGCGGCCGGGGTCGAACCGGCACGTCCTTGCGGACACTGGATTTTGAGTTCCATAACTACATTTTTTAAATCTTATAACCTTGATTTAATAGGGTTTTAAGAATTTTGAATCTTGCAAAATAGGCTTATTTTTCAAATTTTAGTAACTTTTTGGTAACACTTCATACCTTATCGTCCTAAGAGCATCATCAGAGAATAGAGGATATGTCCCAACCGGTCATATTCATACAAAGGTATTCAAAACAAAAGATAACGATCAATTAAACCAGCACACAAAACTTGATTGAGAACCTGTGAAATAATCTCAGAAATGAGCTCTTTATCTTGAAAACGACGGCTGTAATTCTTTCCGTATGTAGTAAAATGAGGAACCTTGTCGTCTAAGGTTAGTCCAAAAAACCAGCGATAAGCCACATTTACTTCAATGTCTTTAATGGTTTGGCGCATGGAGCGAATGCCATAGAAGCATTGAATCAAAGGGGTTTTGACTAACATGACAGGATCTAGACTAGGACGACCATTATCTGGACTATAGGTATCTTCTACCAAATCATAGATAAAGTCAAAATCAACCTCTGAGTCCACTTGTCGAAGAAAGTGATCCTCTGGGACTAATTCGTCTATCGTATAGAAACCATATTGGAGTCGATTATAATCTGGTTTTTCTTTGTGAAACATAGGAAACACCTCACAACTCTTCTTAGCTCTATTATACGATTTTGCACAAAGAAAAGCCCTTGGAAACTTGTGTTCCAAGGACTTTGTCTTCAATCTGAAAACTAATTCTTTTTTTAAAATTTTTCTTTAATGTCAGCTTTTAGCTTGTCAAATTTTTCTTTAATGTCAGCTTTTAGCTTGTCAAATTTTTCACGACGGGCTTCTTTTTTATCCGCAATTAAACGTGCTTCAGCCTGATGAGCTAGATCTTGTTGGATTTGGAGGGCTGATTCTACTTCTGCTGAAACAGTCGCAATATCCCATCTTGCAATAATAGTCTGATATTTCTCAAAAATAGCATTTAAAACAGATTCATTTTTTTCTTGTACAAGTGCAATAATAGCGACTTCCCCGTTAGTCAATTTTTCACTAACGGTTGTAATTAGCGCCGATTCAGCCAATTCTTTATCCAATTCTTTATCTAAATCAATGGAAGCTCCAATCGTTCCACCAGCTACAAAACCAAAGAGAACTCCAAGCGGGCCACCTAAAATTCCAATGAGACTGCCAATGAGACCGCCATCGAAATAATCGCTCCCGAAAGAATTCATTAAATCAAAGCTGTCCTTCACTTTAATGATTCCATCCTCAGCCTTCACAATAGAAGCTTGGGCTACTTTTCGTTCCAAGATCAAAATATAGTATGTAACAATTATACCACAGAAAACTCTTCAGTTGCAGAATAAAATTTCGGAGGGTTCATAAAAAGATGACTAATAAAGAGTTAGTCAATCAAATTTCTGGCCTAAACTCTACCTCTACTCTTAAAAATTGGATTCAACTGATTAAAGAGATAAGTGGCAAGGAATTTAAGAAAATTAAAATTCCTATCAGTAGAAACCAAAGAACTCATCAATTAAGTTATACTGTTGCCTATGACTTTACAGACGAAGACCTTATACAATTTCAAAAGTTAGCTAAACTAAAACTTGAAATAGGTCTAAAAGAGCTATACAAGTCGTATTTGGGAGTATAGCAGATAATGATCATGAATCCCTAAACCAAGTAATAGATGCGCTCTACGATGAACTGAGCGCCTTAAAACAGGAATTTAAGCGAGAAATGCGACTGATAAAAATTGAGAATACCAACCTAAAAAAGAAAATCCAAGATATTGAAGAGTCGATGCAAACCGGCTTACTAGGGTTTGTTCAGAAGAGGTCAAAAAATAGGTCCGGCTAATAGCGAGTTTTCGGCTGAGCCATGAGGCAGAAAGCCGAAAATGAGCGTAGATGCGGACGGACCATTTTTGACCGATAGGGTGTGTAGTAACACCACCCTCTGCAAGTTAGGTGTACCATCGAAAGAATTCAGTATTTCCAAGGGTTTCGGAGATTTTAAGGGTGGCAAAATTAGGCAAAAAGTTGAATCAAAATCTATGGCAAAAAATGAACATTTACGTTCTGTATTTGACTGGATTCAAATTCAGTTTGATAAGACTGAATTTTCGCCAAGAGAAATAATCGAAGACATCCTATTTCTTGACTTTGACCTATTTGTTGAGAATAAGGGGAGCCTTAAATACTATAACTATGATAGCCAGCTTCATTATGGGAATATCCGTATCTACTATGGAGCGAAAGAGTCGTCCTACATGCTTGTCATGTCAGGACAGGCACTCGAGTTCTATAGAGATATGGTATTAGATCCAAATAGTCTGTCCGAAAGACAGTTTCTGAACAACCTCTACTACAATTACAATTACAATCAATTTTCAGTAAGACGAATTGATATTGCAATAGATGATTTTAATGAAACGCCCTATTTCACTCCTAATCAGCTTCTAAAGATTTGTCAGAAGAAACGCTTTCTATATGGAAAAAGCACCTACTACAATACCTACGGAGATGAAACAATCGGCCAGACCTTATATTTAAGAAAACCCAATGATGATGAAAGACTTAGAATTTACGATAAGCGCTTAGAACGAGCTGAGAAGCTCGGCATCAGCAAGCGGTATATAGAAAATTGGATAAGAACTGAGTTAGAACTTAGGAAAGAAAAAGCTCACTACTTCATTCAAGAATGGTTGCATTCAGAAATAGACCTTCTCAACTTTACCAAGGGATATCTCAAGGAAAAAGTGAGGTTCTATAGTGATAGTCACTTCTCAAAACCTTTGAGAACTTGGGAGAAGTTTTTAGGTCACTCAAAACCTGTCTCTATCATTATTTCAAAATCAAAAACAGAACTAGAACAAAAATTAGAATGGTTTACTTATAAAGGTTCAGGGGCTATTCTAAAAGCGTATAAATTTCTATACGACAATAATTTACTGCATGAGTATGAGAAATCTAACTATCTTGCACTCAACAATATGGAATATCCACCAGATTTAGCAAGTGGATTAATAGAAAGGGCAATACTCTTTAAAAGAGAGGATTTGATCCCTACAATCAAAGAAAATATCAAAAGGAGAAATTAACTATGGCAAAAATGCTTTCACAAAATGACTGGAATTTTAATAACATTGGAACAAAATTTGAATTGGATGAAGTCATTCCAAAATTTGAAACGGAAGTCCGAGCTGATGCAAACGGAGAAATTATCAAAAACCGAGATGGTAGCGAAAGACGTTTTAATACCGATAAAATCATTGGTTGGAAATACAATGTAACAATCAAGGATGGACAATTCAAAAAGAAATCAACCCAAGTCTCAGTAGACAATCCAGATGCTTTAGTCGATAATGACTATACCCAAGCAATGGATCAAGTACCAGTTACATTTGACAATTTACAAGCTACTATGATTAGCACGACAATGTATTACAAGGCGGATGCTATCCATTTAGTAGATGTAAAACAAAAATAAGTATAAGACAAGGGGAGTTAATCCTCCCCTTACTTAATCTAATTAGAAAAGGAGATCACATGATTAAAACTGTAACAAAAGATGACCTTATCGAACTTGGATTTGCTCCAGGAACTGCAAGAAAGATTATCCATACTGGCAAATTACTATTAGTGAATCGTGGTTTTAATATCTACGATAACAAACGGATTGGTACAATTCCAGCCAGTGTCGCTGAAGAACTACTAGGAATTGAACTCCAGAAAGAAGCATAATGAATGACTATTCGTAAAACTAAAAGTGGTAAATGGACTGTTGATGTTTCTAATGGTTTCCACCCCATCACACAAAAAAGAATACGTATCATTCGAAAAGGATTAAAATCTAAAAAGGAAGCCCTAGAACTAGAACAACATATTCGAGTTGTAGAATTAAAAGAAAAACAATTTGACTTTGTAGTGACAACGGATATGTTATTCGACTTACTTGAAGAAGATGATTTGAAAAATGGCAGAAAAGTAAGCTACACAAGTACACAAAGAAACAATTATGAGCGTCATATTAAGCCTTATTTTAAAGATACAAATTTAAAT
>NZ_CAMPPO010000007.1:0-160000 GCF_946901205.1 Streptococcus sp. Marseille-Q5619 | reverse complement strand
CCTTATTAACTTAACCTTATTTTCTGACCTTTCAGTCATAAACTCTTATTAATACTACAGCGTTTTCGGTTTATTTTCTTGTTACTATTTGATATAGATATTCAATTTTCAATGTGCATTACTTGGTGATCTCTCACCAATGGAGCCTAGCGGGATCGAACCGCTGACCTCCTGCGTGCAAAGCAGGCGCTCTCCCAGCTGAGCTAAGGCCCCACAAGACCTCTCAAGACTAAACAAGACCAATGCGCAGTTCCTTATCCTTAGAAAGGAGGTGATCCAGCCGCACCTTCCGATACGGCTACCTTGTTACGACTTCACCCCAATCATCTATCCCACCTTAGGCGGCTGGCTCCTTACGGTTACCTCACCGACTTCGGGTGTTACAAACTCTCGTGGTGTGACGGGCGGTGTGTACAAGGCCCGGGAACGTATTCACCGCGGCGTGCTGATCCGCGATTACTAGCGATTCCGACTTCATGTAGGCGAGTTGCAGCCTACAATCCGAACTGAGACTGGCTTTAAGAGATTAGCTTGCCGTCACCGGCTTGCGACTCGTTGTACCAGCCATTGTAGCACGTGTGTAGCCCAGGTCATAAGGGGCATGATGATTTGACGTCATCCCCACCTTCCTCCGGTTTATTACCGGCAGTCTCGCTAGAGTGCCCAACTGAATGATGGCAACTAACAATAGGGGTTGCGCTCGTTGCGGGACTTAACCCAACATCTCACGACACGAGCTGACGACAACCATGCACCACCTGTCGCCTCTGTCCCGAAGGAAAGCTCTATCTCTAGAGCGGTCAGAGGGATGTCAAGACCTGGTAAGGTTCTTCGCGTTGCTTCGAATTAAACCACATGCTCCACCGCTTGTGCGGGCCCCCGTCAATTCCTTTGAGTTTCAACCTTGCGGTCGTACTCCCCAGGCGGAGTGCTTAATGCGTTAGCTACGGCACTAAACCCCGGAAAGGGTCTAACACCTAGCACTCATCGTTTACGGCGTGGACTACCAGGGTATCTAATCCTGTTTGCTCCCCACGCTTTCGAGCCTCAGCGTCAGTTACAAGCCAGAGAGCCGCTTTCGCCACCGGTGTTCCTCCATATATCTACGCATTTCACCGCTACACATGGAATTCCACTCTCCCCTCTTGCACTCAAGTTAAACAGTTTCCAAAGCGTACTATGGTTAAGCCACAGCCTTTAACTTCAGACTTATCTAACCGCCTGCGCTCGCTTTACGCCCAATAAATCCGGACAACGCTCGGGACCTACGTATTACCGCGGCTGCTGGCACGTAGTTAGCCGTCCCTTTCTGGTAAGATACCGTCACAGTGTGAACTTTCCACTCTCACACTCGTTCTTCTCTTACAACAGAGCTTTACGATCCGAAAACCTTCTTCACTCACGCGGCGTTGCTCGGTCAGACTTCCGTCCATTGCCGAAGATTCCCTACTGCTGCCTCCCGTAGGAGTCTGGGCCGTGTCTCAGTCCCAGTGTGGCCGATCACCCTCTCAGGTCGGCTATGTATCGTCGCCTTGGTGAGCCGTTACCCCACCAACTAGCTAATACAACGCAGGTCCATCTGGTAGTGATGCATTTGCACCTTTTAAGCAAATGTCATGCAACATCTACTCTTATGCGGTATTAGCTATCGTTTCCAATAGTTATCCCCCGCTACCAGGCAGGTTACCTACGCGTTACTCACCCGTTCGCAACTCATCCAGAGAAGCAAGCTCCTCCTTCAGCGTTCTACTTGCATGTATTAGGCACGCCGCCAGCGTTCGTCCTGAGCCAGGATCAAACTCTCATTAAAAGTTTGAGTTCTCACTCATTTCTGTCACTGACAGATTTATTGTTTTTTTCATTGTTCAGTACTACAACCAAGGTTGTAGTGCCCTGCACATTGGTTCGTCTTGTTCAGTTTTCAAAGGTCTTTGTCACTTACTTCTCTCAAGCGACAACTATATTAGTATATCACAGTCACTTTCGCTTGTCAACACTTTTTTGAAACTTTTTTAAAACTTTTTTCATCAAGTGTTACAACCGCAACATACCATAGTCCGTACGGGATTCGAACCCGTGTTACCGCCGTGAAAAGGCGGTGTCTTAACCCCTTGACCAACGGACCAGAGTTGTTATTTTCAACTCTTACTATTATACCGACTTTTCTAACTTTGTCAACACCTTTTTTAAACTTTTTTTACTTTTGGTAACTTCTCAAAGTAACTGTAACTTCTCAAAGTAACTTCCACTTGCCTGACCAAAGTGGAAATTAGTCTAAAACGGATTTTTATGGTGGAATTAAGTGTGAGACGTTTGAGTTAGAAACGAGGTCTACTATGACAAAACATAAACACCTTACCCTTTCAGACCGTAATGATACCCAACTAGGCTTAGAGCGCGGTGAAACCTTCAAAACTATCGGACAATCCATTCTAAAAGACCCAACTACTGTCTCCAAAGAGGTAAAACGAAACAGACAAGTCCGAGAGTCTACTTGTGATAACCTCCCTTGCCCTCTGCTCGACAAAGCTCCCTTTGTCTGTAACGGATGCCTTAAAAGAAGACAGAATTGTGGCTATAAGAAGATTTTATACCTCGCTAAGCAAGCTCAAAAACAATACGAACAAACTCTTATCGAAGCTCGTGAAGGAACTCCCCTCAATTCCAAGACCTTCTGGGAAATGGACAAAGTCATTTCTGATGGTGTTAAAAAGGGACAACACATCTATCATATCCTCAAAACTCATAACCTTGATGTCAGCTCCTCAACCGTCTATCGACACATCCGAAAAGGGTACCTATCTATCGCTCCTATTGACCTAACCAGAGCCGTTAAATTTAAAGAACGAAGAAAAAGTAAGCTACCTCCCATCCCTAAAGAAGCTAAAAAAGGCCGTTCCTATGAGGATTTCCTAAATTATTTAACCCTTAATCAACTAGACTCTTGGCTAGAAATGGATACCGTTATGGGCAGAATGGGAGGTAAAGTCCTACTCACCTTCAATCTATCTTTCTGTAACTTTATCTTCGCTAGACTGCTGGATAATAAAACTGCCCTTGAGGTTACCAAACACCTCTATGACATCAAGAACACTCTTCACCAAGCTGACAAAGATTTCTTCCAACTCTTTCCTGTCATTCTTACCGATAATGGAGGAGAGTTTGCCAGGGTCGATGATATCGAAATGGATGTGCGAGGAGAGAGTAAACTCTTCTTTTGTAACCCTAATCGCTCTGACCAGAAAGGGAGAATTGAGAAAAATCACACGCTGATTCGCGACATTCTACCTAAAGGAACTTCTTTTGACAATTTAACTCAAGAGGACATCAATCTCGTCTGCTCTCATGTCAACAGCGTCAAACGTGCTGCTTTGAATGGAAAGTCAGCTTATGAACTCTTTGCCTTTACTTATGGAGAAGAAATTCCTAAGCTTCTCGGCATTTCTAAAATACCTGCAGAAGACGTCTGTCAGTCTTCTAAATTACTCCAACATAAGTTCTAAAAACTAACCTAAAACCCTATTCAAACGTCTCACACTAACTTCCACCATAGCGGAACTTAATCTGAAACGCTTTCAGATAAGAGGATTTTGTGCGCTCTTTTTTTCGATTCATTTTGGCTACAAAAGCAATAAAATCAAGCATGAGTAAAACCAGTGGAACTTACCCTGACATGGATTTCCACTGGTTTTTACAATTTTTATCAGATTAACTTCCACTTCTACTAGCGGTGGAACTTAGTTTGGGAATTTACCATTTTTTTAATTTTTTCAAGTACAGTTTTTCAAATTATAGTAAAAAGAGCCAGAATTGTACTGACTCTTCTATTGTTCATTAAACTTAGAAGCACGTTCTTCTCCCCACCAATAGGGCATTAGTTCTGCGACTTTCACTATCTTTCTTCTATCGTAGTCCATCATGAATTCTGCATCTTTATTTTCAGCGTTCAACTCTAAAAGGAATTCTCTGCACGCTCCACAAGGCATTGCTGAACTTCCACCATAAGGTGGTTTGTCTCGAAAGGCTAATACTTTTTTAACCTTAGTTTGTCCTGAAAATTGGTACATATTGAAGAGAGCTGCCCGCTCTGCGCAGAGATGGAAAACACCACAGGTTCCCTCCATACAGAATCCTGTAAATATTTGTCCATCTTCTGCTTCTACTGCAGCTACAACATGATTGGCATAAACAAAGTCTGATACTTCATGTGGATTGTATAGCTTCTGTGCTTCTTCGTACATCTTTTCCCAGATGTCCATTATTGTACCTTTCTTACTTAGAGATTTCTTTTAGCATGTTTTCGATATGCTGGATTGATTTTTCACGACCTAACAAGAAGATAGTATCTGGCAATTCTGGTCCATGCATTTCACCTGAAACAGCGATACGAATAGGCATGAAAAGATTTTTCCCTTTAATACCTGTTTCTTTTTGGACTGCTTTAATTTGTGGGAAGATATTCTCTGCCACAAATTCATCATCTGTCATCGCTTCAAGTTTTGCTTTGAAGGCTTCAAGAACTGTTGGGACTGTTTCACCCGCCATGACTCCGCGCTCTGCTTCGGTCAATTCTGGGAAATCTGAGAAGAAGAGATCTGTCAATGGGATAATCTCATCTACTGATTTCATTTGTGGTTTATAGAGCTCAACTAATTTTTCAGCTTTGTCAGTCAATCGACCTGCTTCCTCTAAGAATGGTTTTGCCATTTCAAAGATAGTTTCTAGGTCTGCCTTCTTGATATAATCATTGCTCATCCAGTCGAGTTTCTTCTGATCAAAGGCTGCTGGAGACTTGCTCAGGCGGTTTTCATCGAAAAGTTTAATCAATTCTTCACGAGAGAAGATTTCATCTTCGCCACCTGGGTTCCAACCAAGAAGAGCAATAAAGTTAAAGACTGCTTCTGGTAAATAGCCTTTTTTACGGTAGTCTTCAATAAACTGAAGGGTGTTGGTGTCACGTTTAGACAATTTTTTCCCAGTTTCAGAGTTGATAATCAAAGTCATGTGACCAAACTCTGGAGCTTCCCAACCAAGTGCTTCATAAACCATGAGCTGTTTTGGTGTATTAGCAATGTGGTCATCTCCACGGATTACGTGAGAAATTTGCATATCATGGTCATCGATGACAACGGCAAAGTTGTATGTTGGGTAACCGTCTTTCTTTTGGATAACCCAGTCACCACCGATATTGCCACCTTCAAATTCGATATCACCTTTGACCATATCATGCCACTTGTAGATACCTGACTCATTGACAGCCAAGCGAACTGTTGGGATGATTCCTGCTGCTTCACGTTCTGCGATGTAAGCTGCTTTTTCTTCTTCACTCATACCCAGGTATTCATTGATGTAGCGTGGTGTTTCGCCAGCTGCTTCTTGGCGTTCGCGTTCAGCTGCCAACTCTTCTTCTGTAACGTAAGATTTGTAGGCTTTTCCTTCAGCTAATAGTTGGTCGATGTATTTTTGATACAAGTCCAAACGCTCAGACTGGCGGTAATTTTCATGTGTTTCTGGGCTTTCATCCCAATCCATGCCTAACCAACGAAGGTTTTCAAGCTGTGAACGTTCACCATCTTCGACATGTCGTTTACGGTCAGTATCTTCGATACGAATGATAAAAGTCCCACCGTGATGACGGGCATAAAGGTAATTGAACAATGCTGTACGGGCATTCCCGATGTGTAGTAGTCCTGTTGGACTTGGTGCGTAACGTACGCGGATATCTTTTGACATAGTTTCTCCTATAAAGTCTCTAGGCGTCTGCCTTTTTGCTCTCTATATTATATCACAAGTCTTGGCTGAGTCCAATTTCTATGGATAAAGAGAGTAAAAAGAGTGGACAAACCACTCTTTTCTTCTATTATAGACGTGCGTTAAGTTCTTTGCTCAATTCTTCAAATCCTGGTTTTCCAAGAAGGGCAAACATGTTACGTTTGTAAGCTTCAACACCTGGTTGGTCAAATGGGTTGATAGCATTCAAGTAACCTGAAAGAGCGATAGCCAATTCGAAGAAGTAGATAGTGTAACCAAGAGTGAAAGCATCTTGCTCTGGAAGAGTCACGTACATGTTTGGTACATCACCGTCTGTGTGGGCAAGAAGAACACCATCAGTCGCTTTTTTGTTTACAAAGTCAACGTCTTTTCCTTGAAGGTAACCAAGTCCATCAAGGTCTTCTTCCAAACTAGGAATAATCACGTTTTTACGAGGTTTGTCAACACGAACAACTGTTTCAAACATGATACGAGTTCCTTCTTGGATAAATTGACCAAGTGAGTGCAAGTCAGTTGAGAAGTTGGCTGAAGTTGGGTAGATACCTTTTTGGTCTTTTCCTTCTGATTCACCAGCCAATTGTTTCCACCACTCTGAAAAGTATTGAAGCGATGGCTCGTAGTTTACCAAAATCTCAGTTGCATAGCCTTTACGGTAAAGGATGTTACGAACTGCTGCGTATTGGTAAGCTTCGTTTTCAGAGATTTTGTCTGAAGTGTAGTCTTTGCGAGCTGCGTTCGCACCTTCCATAAGGGCTTTAATGTCAGCTCCTGATGCAGCGATTGGAAGTAAACCAACGGCTGTCAATACTGAGAAGCGTCCACCGATGTCGTCTGGAACAACAAATGTTTCCCAACCGTTAGCATCTGCTTCAACCTTAACAGCACCTTTTTGGCGGTCAGTTGTTGCATAGATACGTTTGTTGGCTTCTTCTTGGCCGTATTTCTTAACCAAGAGTTCTTTGAAGACGCGGAAAGCGATAGCTGGTTCAGTTGTTGTACCTGATTTAGAAATCACGTTTACTGAGAAATCTTTATCAGCTACGTACTCTACCAAGTCAGCAAGGTAAGTAGATGAGATTGAGTTTCCTGCGTAAAGGATTTGTGGAGCCTTGCGTTCTTCTTTTGTTTGCAAGTTTGCAAAGTGGTGGTTCAAGAAGTCGATTGCTGCTTTGGCACCAAGGTAAGATCCACCGATACCGATCACAACTAAAACATCGCTGTCTGATTTGATTTGCTCAGCAGCTTTCAAGATGCGGTCAAATTCTTCGCGGTCGTAGTTTTCAGGAAGGTCCAACCATCCCAAGAAGTCGCTACCAGCACCAGTTCCTTTACGGATCAATTCATCTGCTGCTGTTACTTGTGATTGCATGTATTCCACTTCATGTGGTGCAACAAATTTGTCTAAAACTTTTGAATAATCAAATTTAATATGTGACATGTTATTCCTCCAATATTTCTTCTTTTCTATCATAACGCTTACCTTCGTTTTTTTCAAGTTTTTTTGTCGAATTTCTCCAATTTTTATCAGAATTCAAACGTTTGCGTAAAAATGTCATATTCCAAAAATTTTGAAAAAATAAAATAAAGAACGACTAGATGTTCCAGTCGTTACAGTTCATTCAATAAATACTCAAATAATTCTAAATTGCCATCTTCTTCATTGACCAGAAACTCTGGATGCCACTGCAAACCGATAATGCGGTGTTCGTCGATAGACTCAATCGCTTCGATGGTCTGGTCTCTTGGATCCATAGCAGTTACACGGAAATTAGGTGCCAAATCTTTAATACTTTGACGATGGACCGAGTTAACCTGACTTTCTTTTCCAAATAGCTTGGCCACCACGCTTCCCTCCACTGTCTCAATAGAGTGAGATGTTCCGAAAGGTAGGCCTTGCCAGTGACCTTCGATTTCTTGATTGAGGGTTCCACCAAAGGCAACATTGACAAGTTGAACACCGCGACAGATTGCCATAATTGGTTTATTCCGACGAAGCGCTTCTTTCAAGAGGGCCAGTTCAAACTCATCACGCACTAGATTGTAATCATCGCTCTCGATGGTCTTTTTCTCTCCATAAAACTGAGGATGGACATTTTGACCGCCTGTCAAGATAAGTTTGTCAATCATTTCCACATAATCGCGTACAACTGACTCATCACCAACAGGAATGACTAAAGGGAGACCACCGACTTGACGAATGCTCTCTGCGAATCTACAAGATACAGATGAATGAATGTTTTTTCCTTCTGCGTCTACGGGACATAGATTTGCAGCAACTCCTACAACCGTTCTAGCCATGATGCTTCTCCTTTCGAATATCAACGATAGTCCTATCATATCACTCAAAACGCCTTTCGTCTAATATGTTTTTTTAAAGGTCGTGATAAAAATTTTTTATGGACAAGAAAAAGCTGCCCAAGGGGACAACTTTTTCTTATTCAAAAACAAATTGATTGTGATAGAGTTCTGAATAGAAGCCACCTAGTTTCAAAAGTTCATGGTGGTTACCGCGTTCAATGACTTCTCCATCTTTAAGGACAATAATCTGATCAGCATTGAGGATGGTCTTCAAACGGTGGGCAATGACGAAACTAGTTCTGCCTGCTACAACCGCCTCCATGGCATGCTGAATCTTACTTTCTGTCACCGTATCTACGTTTGAAGTGGCTTCATCGAGAATGAGAACTTCTGGATCTGTCATCAAGGTTCGAGCGATAGAAATCAATTGTTTCTGTCCTGTTGAGAAGATGCTCTGGTCATCATCGATAAGGGTATCGTATTTATCAGGCAAACTTTCGATATAGTCGTGAATGTGGGTTGCTTTTGCTGCTGCCTCAACCATTTCTTGACTAGCATCTGGCACACCAAAACGGATATTATCTCGAATCGTTCCGCTAAACAAGACCGAATCCTGCAAGACAATTCCCACCTTGCTTCTGAGACTATCTAAATCATAGTCACGAATGTCTTTACCATCAAAATAAATCCCACCAGCATCAACATCATAAAAGCGATTGATGAGGTTCATAATAGTCGTTTTCCCTGACCCTGTCGGCCCAACAACCGCTGTCATCTGGCCTTTAGGGGCAGAAATGCTGACATCTTTCAAAATAGGTTTATCAGGCAAGTATGAAAAATCAATATGACTGATTTCAACACCTTCTTGCAACTGAGTGAAGGTTGGAGCCTTTTCAGGTCGGATTTCTTCCTCTGCATCAAACATTTCCTGTATCCGTTCAGCACCTGTAAAGGCCAACTGAAGACTTCCCCAACTAGCTGCAACTTGGATAATAGGCTGGTAGTACTGCTGTGAAAATTGGGCAAACATAACAATCAAACCGAGGGCTGTACTTGTTTCAATAGACTTATCATTCAAAAGTACAGCTGAACCAGCAAAGATGACAATGGCTGTATTAACCAGACTCATCCCATTCATGACAGGGAACAGAATTCCTGAGAACATTCTTCCTTTAAAGGTTGCCTTGCGCACGCGCTCATTTTGTTCAAGAAATCCTGCCATCATATCCTTTTGAATTCCTTGCACAATCACGGCTTTTTGGCCTGAGATACTCTCATCCATATAGGCGTTGAGTTTCCCTACCTCTTTTTGCTGGAGGTTGGTGTATTTGCGTGCCATTTTTACGATGAAAATCAGCATAAGGAAGGCCACTGGTGTGCTGGCAATAGTGATGAGGGCCAGCGTCACATTTCTCGAAAACATGACAAGAATCAGACCGATATATAAAACAATATTGCTCATGACCTGAATCAAGCTTTCATTAAAGGCTTGGAGGATATTATCCAAATCACTGGTAAAACGAGACAGGATATCGCCATCTTGCCGGCGGTCAAAGAAAGAAACCGTCAAGCGAGCAAGCTTACCAAAGAGACCTTTACGCATCTCGTTGGTCGACTCTGCAATCACGCGCGTCATGAGACACATGTATATCACACTAGAGATAAATAGAACCAAAACCAGCAGACCAAGATTGACCATGATTCCTGATAGGCTTTGCCAAACAAGTTCTGGATTGCCATCTTGATAAGCTTGAACTAAATTAGCTAACTCTGTTACCGCTTGTCCAGAAAAGACTGGAAAGAGTGCTTGAGCAAGAGTCGCTAGAACAATCATCAGAATAACAACTACAAATGATAGCTTATAGACTTTAAAATAATGCCAAAAAAATTGAACTGTCTTCATTTTACTCCTCCTTTCCTTTCTGTGTTTCGTAGATTTCACGGTAAACGGCATTGTTGGCAACCAAGTCTGCATGCGTCCCTTGACCAATCAATCGCCCTTGATCTAGAACCAAGATTTTATCTGCATGGACAACCGAGCTAATCTTTTGAGCGATGATAATGGTTGTCGTCCCCTTTAATTCCTTATTCAAGGCTTCTTGCACCAGGCGCTCTGACTTGGCATCCAAGGCCGAGGTCGAATCGTCAAAAATCAGAATGCGTGGATTGCTGACAATTCCACGGGCAATCGACATCCTTTGTTTTTGCCCACCTGAGAAATTGGTTCCCCGTTCCTCAACTGGACTTTCAAAGGTTTTCTCCATACGATGAATGAATTCACTAGCCTGGGCAATATTGGCTGCGCGCTCCATTTCAAATAGAGTAGCATCTCCCTTACCCTGTCTCAAGTTATCAGCAATCGTTCCACTAAAGAGAATGGCACGTTGAAGAACGATAGACACTGTTTTACGCAGGGTTCCTTCACTCACTTCGCGAATATCCTTGCCTCCAATTTTGATTGCCCCTTCCTGTGGGTCAAAGAGATGTGGAATCAATTGAGCCAAGGTTGATTTTCCTGCACCAGTCGCCCCAACTACACCAACCATTTGACCAGGTTCAATAGTAAAGCTCACATCTTTAAGCATCGGTTCCTTGTCCGTTGGATAGGTAAAGGTCACATTTTCAAAGCTAAGACTTCCGACCAACTCTTCATCTGGCACATCCTTGAAGGTCATGGCTGGCTCTGCGTCCAGAATTTCTCGAATACGACGCATAGAAATCATGGCACGGCTGACAGAATTTCCTAAAAATCCAACCATAACAATGGTAAAGATAATCTGGCTCAGGTAATTAACAAAGGAAGCAATGGAACCAACAACCGACGGATCCGACTGAACCATCCCAGCAACCAGCCAAATAGAGAGGAAGACCGCCCCGTAACCAACCAACATCATAAAGGGTTCCACTACTGAAAAGGCATAACCAATGTAAAGGTTTTGACCAAGAAGCTCGTCTGAAACCTCCGTAAACTTAGCAAACTGCTCTTTTTCTTGGACAAAGGACTTGACCACACGAACGCCACGCAAATTTTCCTTGGCAATGGCATTGATGCGCTCAAGAAGGGTTTGAAACTTGGCAAAACGAGGCCCCATCATTCCCATCATGACAGCAGTCAAACCAAAAATCAAGACTACCATGAGAACAATCACCCACCACAGAGAAGATAGGGTTTGAACCGCCAGGATAAACGAACCGATGAACAAGAGGGGAAGTCTGAAAAGAATTTGGAAGGTCATCATGACGACGTTCTGAATCTGGTTGATGTCATTTGTCATGCGAACGACTAGATTTCCCGCATTAAATTGTTCAATATTGGCATAAGAAAAGGTTTGGATTTTACGGAAGGCATCCTCTCGAAGGTCAGATGAAACTCCTTGAGCAATATAGGCTGCAAGGACAACATTGAGCCCACCAGCAACCAGACCGACCAAGGCCACACCAATCAACCAAGCCCCGATACTATAAATGGCTTCATATTTCCCAGCAAGTAGGGCATCTAACACCTCCTGCAGATAACGTGGTTGCAGAAGTGAACTAGCAACCATCAAGCCTGTCATCAGGAGCGAAGCCAAGGCCTGCCACTTGTAGGTTTTTATTTTCTGAATCAGCATACTTTCTCCTTAAAAAATAGACAAAAGGGAGCGACAATGCGTCAGCTCCTTCTCATTCTGTTTGTGTGATGTTATTCTAGCAAAAAAGTGAGAACTTGTCAAAGAAGTATCCTTGATATAGCTAGAATGACAAGTATTTCATTCTTTATAATTTTTGTTTTAACTCGACCAAGACATTCATAGCCTGCATAGGTGTCATATTGTAAACATCCAGCTTAGCTAATTCTGCTAGGATAGGATGTTCTTCAGTCGTATCAAAGAGTGAAATCTGTTCTGTGACAGCACTTGTTTGCCTCACGGGAGCAGGACTTTCTGTCCCTTGATTCTCTAACTGAGTCAAAATCTTATCCGCCCTTGCTAAAAGGTCTGCTGGCAAACCAGCAATTTTAGCAACGTGAATACCGTAGGATTTGTCAGCTGGCCCTGGTTCAATCTTATGAAGGAAGGTCACCTGCCCATCTTGCTCTAAGGTTGCCACGTGGACATTGACCAAGTGTTCCAAGCTGGACTCCAGACTAGTCAACTCATGGTAGTGGGTCGCAAAGAGGGTATTGGCTCCAATATGCTCATGGATGTATTCGATGATAGACTGAGCAAGAGCCATCCCGTCATAAGTTGCAGTTCCACGACCTAACTCATCAAAAAGAATCAAGGAATTTTTGGTCGCATGCGAAATGGCATTGTTGGCCTCCATCATCTCCACCATAAAGGTTGACTGACCTGAAACCAAGTCATCTGCTGCTCCGATACGGGTAAAAATCGCATCAAAAATCGGTAAACGGGCGCTTTCTGCCGGTACATAGGAACCCAACTGGGCCATAACCGCCGTCATAGCCAGCTGGCGCATGTAGGTAGACTTCCCACTCATGTTTGGCCCTGTAATCAGTTGGATACTGGTATCTTCTGCCATCTGAATCGTATTTGGAATATAGGTCTGAGCCCCCATAACCTTTTCAACGACAGCATGGCGCCCTTTCTGGATATCAATCCGCGAGTCGTCTCCAAACTCTGGTCGAATCAAATGCTGGGTTTCAGCCACAACCGCCAGACTCTGTAAGACATCAACTGTCGCAATTCCTTGGGCTAGAGCTTGTAAACGTTGGATGTACTTGCTGACCTCTTCACGAATACGCATAAAGATTTCATACTCTAGATTAGCTGACTTCTCACGCGCCTCCAACATGTCGCCTTCGATACGAGCTAATTCCTCGGTACCGAAGCGTTCTGAGTTTTTCAGCGTCGCCTTGCGGAAAAAGTGAGCAGGCACATTTCCCAGTTGCGAATTGGTCACATGGAAATAGTAACCATCCTTTTTATTGTAGTCAATCTTAAGCGTGCTGATACCAGAGTTTTCTCGCTCCTTAGCCTCAATCTCAGCAATCCAGCTAGTCCCTTCTCTGAGAACGCGACGGTACTTATCTAAAGTTTCATCAAATCCAGTCCGGATAATGCCACCTTCTGTAATCACATGAGGAGCTTCAGGAGCAATCGCTGCGCTAATCAAACTCTCCAACTCAGGGATTCCATCCAATTGTTCCATAAGATAAGTTAGAGCAGGTTGCTCCATCCCTTCTAAAATTGCACGAATCCGTGGCACACTGGACAAGGTGGTCGCCAACTGCAAGAGATCCTTGGGATTGGTTTTGCCAAAAGAAACACGACTAGCCAAGCGCTCAATGTCATAAACACCCTTGAGACTGTCTGTCAAATCACTGCGCTCAAAGAAATGGTCGAGAAAGACCTGCACCACTTCTTGGCGTTGGATGATTCGTTCCTTATCAATCAAGGGGCGATGAATCCAAGAACGCAAGAGCCGCATACCCATAGCTGTTTTGGTTTCATCCAAAAGCCAGAAAAGACTGCCTTGCTTCTTACCTGAACGAGCATTCTCAACCAAATCCAGACTAGCCTTGGTCGCATAATCCATCTGCAAGAAATCCTTGATTTCATAACGGATAACAGGCTTGAGGTGGTTCAATTCCCTCATCTGAGTCCGATGAACATACTGGAGCAACTTACTAGATGCCGCTTGCTCCACCGTTGCCAATCGCGAATCCAGTAAATGAAGGTCTTCAAAGCCTTCTTTTTCATAAGAGAGTACTAGATTCATCTGACGACTAAGGATTTGTTCTTCCTCCTCAGACAAGTCATAACCCAACACCACTTCTCGAGCCTTGAGGTTACGGATTTCCCCACAAACCAGCGTGAAATCCAAAAGACCTGTCACATAAAAGTCACCCGTCACCAGGTCCATATAAGCTAGGCCAAATTGATTGCCAGCACGGTCTATGGCAACCAAAAAATTATTCTGATTGTCCGGCTTACTGCTATCGACCACTGTCCCTGGCGTAATAACCTGAACAACCTCTCGTTTCACAACCCCAACTGCTTGTTTAGGATCTTCCATCTGCTCTGCGATAGCCACCTTATAACCCTGCTCAATCAAGACATCGATATACTGTTGGGCAGAATGATAGGGAACACCCGCCATAGGAATTGGATTGTCGGCATTCTTGTTGCGACTCGTTAAGGAAATTTCCAGAATCTGCGCAGCATTGACCGCATCCTCATAAAACAATTCATAAAAATCACCCATCCGAAAGAGCAAAAAAGCATCTGGATATTGCTTTTTAATATCCACATACTGTTGCATGCCGGGTGATAGCTTTTCTGTCGCCATTTTCCGTCTCTCCTTGTCAAAAATAAGTCTTGAGAGCAACTCCCAAGACCTTACTTATCTTTCATCAAATCTAGCAAACGATCTTCCATGAGTTTGGCAACGTGCTGGTCTCGACAAATGACCAATAAGGTATTGGCACCAGCAACTGTTCCTAAAATCCATTCGTCCTTGTTTGCATCTACAATATTTGCCAAAACAGAGGCTTCTCCCAGTTTGGTATGAAGCACCAAGGTAAACTCTGCTCTTGCAACACCTTCTAAATGATGAGACAAAAATTCCACCAAATCAATCTTTTCTGTCTCATTTGCTAGTACATAATACACCATATCATTTTTCTTGACCTTGGTCAAGCCGATTTCGCGCAAATCACGAGACAGGGTTGTCTGCGTCACAAAAACATTATGCGCCTCCAACCGATCTTGAATTTCTTTTTGTGTACTTAATTTCTCCTCAGTAATCATTTTTTTTATTAACTGATGACGATCTCTTTTTCTCATAAAATCCTCTTATGTGAATATTTATAACTATTTTTATAACTATATTATACCAAAAAAATAGGAGATTTCAAAAATTTTTTCTTCTTTCTTTAAAATTGTGATAAAATAGTAGAAAAGTCCAAAAAGGAGCTCTTAATGAATACAAAAGAATTGATTGCTAGCGAATTGGCTAGCATCATTGATAGCCTGGACCAAGAGGCTATTTTAAATTTACTGGAAACCCCTAAAAACTCAGAAATGGGAGACATCGCTTTCCCTGCTTTTTCACTTGCAAAAGTCGAACGTAAAGCACCTCAAATGATTGCGGCTGAACTGTCTGAAAAAATTAATAGCCAAGCCTTTGAAAAGGTTGTCGCAACAGGACCTTACGTTAACTTTTTCCTTGATAAATCTGCCATCTCTGCTCAAGTATTGCAAGCTGTTATCACTGAAAAAGAACACTATGCTGACCAAACTATTGGTAAACAAGAAAATGTTGTTATCGATATGTCTAGTCCCAATATCGCTAAACCATTCTCTATTGGTCACCTGCGCTCAACTGTCATCGGAGATAGCTTATCACATATTTTCCAAAAAATCGGTTATCAAACGGTCAAGGTCAACCATTTGGGAGACTGGGGTAAACAGTTTGGGATGTTGATTGTTGCCTACAAAAAATGGGGAGACGAAGAAGCTGTAAAAACTCATCCAATTGATGAACTTCTTAAACTCTACGTTCGTATCAATGCTGAAGCTGAAAATGACCCTAGCTTGGATGAAGAAGCGCGCGAATGGTTCCGTAAACTTGAAAATGGAGATGAAGAAGCTCTCGCTCTTTGGCAATGGTTCCGTGATGAAAGTTTGGTGGAATTTAACCGCCTTTACAATGAATTGCAAGTCGAATTTGACAGCTACAATGGAGAAGCCTTCTACAATGATAAAATGGATGCAGTTGTAGACATTCTTTCTGAAAAAGGCCTTCTTGTTGAATCAGAAGGTGCCCAAGTTGTCAATCTTGAGAAATATGGAATTGAACATCCAGCCCTCATCAAGAAGTCTGATGGTGCAACTCTCTATATCACACGTGACTTAGCTGCAGCTCTTTACCGTAAAAACGAATACCAATTTGCCAAATCTATCTACGTCGTTGGTCAAGAACAATCTGCCCACTTTAAACAACTCAAAGCTGTTTTGCAAGAGATGGGCTACGATTGGAGTGACGACATTACCCACGTTCCTTTTGGTTTAGTTACAAAAGAAGGGAAGAAACTCTCTACTCGTAAAGGGAATGTCATCTTGCTAGAGCCTACTGTTGCAGAGGCTGTTAGCCGTGCCAAAGCCCAAATCGAAGCAAAAAATCCTGAATTGGAAAATAAAGATCAGGTAGCACATGCTGTTGGGGTTGGAGCCATTAAATTCTATGACCTCAAAACCGACCGTACAAATGGATACGACTTCGACCTAGAAGCTATGGTATCCTTCGAGGGTGAAACTGGACCTTATGTTCAATACGCCTACGCTCGTATCCAATCGATCTTACGCAAAGCGGATTTCAAACCAGAAACAGCTGGCAACTATAGCTTGAATGATGCTGAAAGCTGGGAAATCATCAAACTCATCCAAGACTTCCCACGTATTATCAACCGTGCAGCAGATAACTTTGAACCTTCTATCATTGCTAAATTTGCAATTAGCCTGGCTCAAGCCTTTAACAAATACTATGCACATACACGTATCCTAGACGAAAGTCCTGAGCGCGACAGCCGTCTAGCTCTCAGCTACGCAACCGCAGTCGTTCTCAAAGAAGCCCTTCGCTTGCTTGGAGTAGAGGCGCCAGAGAAGATGTAAATCGTTACAAGAGACTGGAACTAAAGTTCCTAGTCTCTTGACGGCAATCGCTATATGGCGAATTGCCTAAACGCTTCACTAATTCACCAAACCAAATAATATCGATTTGGTTTGGTTCATGTCGTAATCTTCAAGTTACTTGATTAAAAAGCAGTCTAAGTAATTAAGACCAAATCTTGTCGGAGATTTGGCTAGGCGCTTCACTAGTCATGGTTCCTAAATATAATCGATTTAGGAGCCATGACGTCGTAACCAGAGACACTTGTCTAAACGCTTTACTAATTCATCTAACCAAATAATATCGATTTGGTTAGGTTCATGTCGTAATATTTTAAATTACTTGATTGCAAAGCAATCTAAGTAACTAATACTAAAGCCTATACGGACTTTGGCTTAGAGGCCTATCAAAAATCTTATCAAGTTTTGCTAACTTGTTCTGCTATTTTGAATTGACTAATTCAATTTACTCACTACTACTTCTTTATCATACAGGGAGATTTCCTATGAGCCAATATGCTTATATCCTCGTTGTAATTAGCTTGGTGTTCCTTTTTCTGCTCA
The DNA here is from genome assembly GCF_946901205.1 of Streptococcus sp. Marseille-Q5619. Lineage (NCBI taxonomy): Bacteria > Bacillati > Bacillota > Bacilli > Lactobacillales > Streptococcaceae > Streptococcus > Streptococcus sp. Marseille-Q5619. The sequence goes on along the minus strand of NZ_CAMPPO010000007.1, from coordinate 142,754 downwards.
ATAAGTACGAGAAGGAGAGACTGCAAAGGCTCTACCAAGAACAACTTTTGAAGGATGAAACATTTAGGGCTGACATCAAAGAAAAAATTCACACAACTGAAAATATCAATGATGTCATTGCTTACATCAATAAAACTTATCATCTGGGAATGTTGCTATCAAAAGACATTACAGATCAATTGAAATAAACCTAGCCATTCTTTAAGAAATATGAAAACCGAGACTATGAGTTTGATACCGAGTCTCGGTTTTTAGTATGTTCAATTGAAACAAGTCTTGAAAACTGGTTGTAGTAATTCTAATATAAGGATGGATAAACTTTCAAAAATATCATTTACAAATATTTTTAAAGAAATTAAACTCCCTATATTTACTATTCTTATAGACTGTTAAATCAACATCCTCTACAACTTCTTTCACATCTATATTGACATCATAGGGCAAAGAAAGAAAATCTAAATTATAAAATTCTGTACTCATCTCTTTTAAAATAAGAAGGTCTAACAAGTAGTCCTCCACTCTAATTTCAACTTGAATTGTCTTAGACATGAAATTTTTTAGAATCATAAAGTCCTTTACTTGCTTTCTTTTAGGACTGATATACTCAAATCTTTTTCGTTCAAAAATAATTTTCTCCAAATGTTACACCATTTCAATAATATAATTTTCTAAATAACTGCAGAAGCAATTCTTCTTTTTAATGCAGGCTTCATTAAAATTTCCCCTGTTTAATTCTCCCAAAACATTTTGAAATAGTGCAAATAAAAGCTCCTAGTAAGAATTCCTGTAGGAAAAATCCAAAATAAGTTCCTAACTGTAAATTTCTATTGAATGTAAATACGGAAGTTTCAGATTGAATCGTATTTTGTTCTATAAGCGTCATAGGAGTAACCCTGAAAATTCCAAACATCATTAAAGCATAGATTATTCCAAAAATAATTAATAACACCCAGCTGTGCTTACTTCTAGAAGAAATACTTCCCGATAACAAAGCTAATAATATTGATGGTATAATTTGTACAAACAGCATAAATTGAAAAAGATTAAAATTATCTAGTGTAAAAAAACATATTGTAAATTCCACAATTAGCAATAGAGAAAATACTCTATCTATTTTTGTAAATTTCATTCTATCTCCTTTAAATTCACATCCATCATTACCTTAGACCTTCAATAACATTTTTATTTGCTGCAACCATTGCAGGCATAATACTAAATACAATTCCAAATACACCCGTTGTGAATAGAGTAATCAAAATATGATCCAGAGTTAATGTCGTAACCAAACCACTCATGTTCATTAAAACAACAAATAATATCGCTACTCCAATACCAGTTATAGCTCCCAGAAGCGATAAAAGAATCCCCTCCATCATATACGATTGATAAATATCAGATTTTTTAGCCCCTAAAGCTCGACGAATGGCTATCTCCTTGCTACGTTCGCTAACAGAAGACAACATAGCATTCATAACCCCAAAACCAGCTACAAAAATTGAAATGCTTGATAAAAGTGCAATGAAATTTAATATTGTAGTAGCTTGAGCCTTTGTTTCCTCATATACCCTTCTATTATCTATATATCCATAAGTTCCTTCCTTGCGGAATATTCCATAAGTATCTAAAGCAGATAAAGCCTTATTAATATTCTCCAACTGATTAGTTTCTACTACTAATTCATCAAAATATTCCCTTCCTCCTAAAAGTAACTCTTTGATTTCATTGGTAACCAATAAAGAAGGTAATCTTTCATTAACAGCTGATCCATAATATATTGCCTGAATTGGATATTCTTTTCCAGATATATTGATAGTCTCTCCTAAAAAAGTTTCAATATTTTCCTTTCGAGTCAATAACATGAAAGCCTTATCACTAATAGCGACACCTCCATCTAGTTCCTCTAATGCTCTTCCTTTTAATAAAGCAGGCACAACTAAACCATTCTTATTCAAATCGCCTAATGTTCGAAAACTAAGATTCTGCTTAGAATCATTAAAATACGTTTCAGCATACAAAGCATAAGAACTGGAAGAAAGTCTTGCAGGTTTTCCAATAGTTTGCTCAACCAATTGTTTATCTTCCTGTGTAAACCCTCTAATATCCAACATATTCTGAGGAGTATAAGTCATTGTTGCTGTGTCTTCTTCTATCTTTAAATCATTACCTAATGTAGAAGTTGTATAGGAAGAACTTGATAGTATTACTAATAAAACAAATGTTGCCACTGTGATGGCTAAGGACGTCAGAATGCTTTGTCTTTTATTCCTCTTTAACAGCTTTAGAGTATCTATTAACAGCTTTTTAAACTTCATGTAATCCTTCTCCTTCAGATGTTAGATACCCATTTTTCATTCGATACCTTGTTCTACAATGACTGGCAACAAACTCATCGTGAGTTACTACAATAATTGTCGTTCCAGAATGATTCAAATTTTGTAGAATTTGCAATATCTCATTCCTATTTTTCTCATCTAATGCACCTGTAGGTTCATCCGCTATAAGAAATCTAGGTTTATGAGCAAGAGCTCTAATTAAAGCAACTCGTTGCTTCTGTCCGCCTGATAAATGACTTGGGTACTCATTCATCTTATCTATAAGTCCTAAGTCTTGTAATAAACTATCAATGTATTCTATATCTGGCTGTTGGTCAGAATATAGGAATGATAATAAAATATTTTCTTTAACAGTATATTCATCAATAAGATGAAATTGTTGAAAAACAAATCCAATATCACGATTACGGTAACTTGCTTGTTGATTTTCATTTAACTTCTCAATACTTTTTCCGTCTAATATATATTCTCCTTCAAATTCAGAATCAATCAGTCCCAAAATATTGATAAATGTCGATTTGCCCGAACCTGATGGTCCCATTATCGATACAAATTCTCCTTCAACTACCTTAAAATTTATTTCTCTTAAGACATTATTTTTTAGCGTCCCTTGTCCGTAACTTTTACTAATATTTTTTAGTTCTAACATAGACCTTCCCATTCTATCTTTATTATTTATAAATCCAAAAAATGGCAACAACTAGCACTAACATATTTTCTCTCCTTATTTTTTCTACAGGATTATTATACTTCTATGTTACACATTCTCCAAGGTCATAAATGTCACTAATTTCAACAACTTATCTACTAATGAGTACTCAATTAGTATAAAAAGAAACTAGATACGAACTCAATCTAAGGGAAAAACATAATAACTCTTTAAATGATAAAACGCATAATATCAAGTTTTTAAACACCTGATATCATGCGTTTTTATGATTTCGAAAACTTTCTCTCGGTCTTTTTAACTAGTGACATTTTTGTCACTTTTTTATTTTCTAATGTTTATTTTTAAAAAAATCCTGGAGGTCATGTTGCCATTGTTTTTCTAGCTGTTCTATCAAATGACGATTATCAATCATTCTAGCAAATATTTTTGCTTCTTGAAAATAATTTTCAGCTACTGAATAATCTTTTTTTACAAATAATGCATAGCGCCACTCCCATAGTCGAATAATTGGTTTTTTCTGATAGTCGTATGATTTTGAGGTAATTTCATTTAATTTGTAAAGAATATCTTCAAATTGACTGTAATTAGCAATTTTTTCAAATATTCCTAACAACAAAAGTAATGAATCTCTGATTAGAAATGAATATTCAATATCAAACATCTCAACTTGTTGTAAAATTTTATCAGCTATTACTAAGAAGGTATTCACTTCAATCTCATCTATTATTGTATCTTGGTGTACTAATCTTACCAAAAATAGCTTTATGATTAAAATATCGTTAACTTCATATTTTGATTTCAACAAAATGTGATCGAAATACTCTTGTAAAATCATTCCTAAATTGCTATCATCATTCCACCAACCAAAGTCATCATATGCTTGTAAAACATCTATGATAAATCTTTCTTCCTCAGGTAGCCTATCATAATACTCTTCAAAAATCTTATCAAAAACACTCTCTTTCTTTTGGGCGATAGTTTCATCTTCGTATGTAGGAGTCCTCATCAAGAAATACTTCAATTCTAGGTATTCCTTATCCAACTCTATATAACTTGGCATCAACTTGTAATCTTCAACCCCCAAACGTTCAGCGATATATTTTAACTTTGTTAGTGTTGGTCTGGATTCTCCATTTTCAATTCTAATTAATTGGCGGATACTTAATTCAGACTCATCACCACAAAATTCTGAACGACTGATTTTTTTAGCCAAACGTAATCTTTTAATTTTTTCGCCAAACTCTCGCAACCTACAAGAACCTCCTGAGTTGTTTACCTCTATTATAGCATATATTGAATCAAACTATCTATCAGATTTCTTCTCACTTTAACTAAAGACTAGAGACTAAGAGTTTATCACTTCGTCTCGGTTTTGATATATTTTTCAAGCAACAAAGCAACCACTCCCCAGTAATGCAAGTGCAAAATCCCCTAGAATATGATAGAATAAGAGAAAGGACTCTATTAAGGAGGAAATCATGGAAAAACAAACTATCGCCGTCTTGGGGCCTGGTTCTTGGGGAACTGCCCTTTCACAAGTCTTAAATGACAATGGACACGAGGTACATATTTGGGGAAATCTGCCTGAGCAAATCAATGAAATTAATACCTATCATACTAACAAGCACTACTTTAAAGATGTCGTACTAGATGACAAAATCAATGCCTACACTGACTTAGCAGAGGCACTGAAAGATGTAGATGCGATTTTGTTTGTTGTCCCAACAAAAGTGACACGACTGGTTGCCCAGCAAGTTGCACAAACCTTGGATCATAAGGCTATCATCATGCACGCATCAAAGGGATTAGAACCTGATAGCCATAAACGATTATCAACCATCCTTGAAGAAGAAATTCCTGAACATCTCCGCAGTGATATTGTCGTTGTTTCAGGACCTAGCCATGCAGAAGAGACCATTGTGCGTGACCTGACTTTAATCACTGCTGCTTCTAAAGATTTACAAACAGCTCAATACGTTCAAGAGCTCTTTAGTAATCACTACTTCCGACTTTATACCAATACGGATGTTATTGGAGTTGAAACTGCTGGTGCTCTTAAAAACATTATCGCTGTCGGTGCCGGAGCTTTACATGGTCTGGGATTTGGTGACAATGCCAAGGCAGCCATCATCGCTCGAGGTTTGGCAGAAATTACCCGCCTAGGGGTGGCACTCGGGGCTAGTCCATTGACCTATAGTGGCTTGTCTGGTGTAGGAGACTTAATCGTAACGGGAACCTCCATCCACTCTCGTAACTGGAGAGCTGGAGATGCCCTTGGTCGTGGAGAATCTCTAGCTGATATCGAAGCCAATATGGGAATGGTGATTGAAGGAATTTCAACGACTCGAGCAGCCTACGAACTAGCGCAAGAACTTGGAGTCTATATGCCGATTACGCAGGCCATTTACCAAGTTATCTACCACGGAACCAATATCAAAGATGCCATTTACGACATCATGAACAATGAATTTAAAGCAGAAAATGAGTGGTCTTAGCCCTCTATAGAAAGGATTATTATGGCACTGAAAGTTAGAAAAGCAGTCATTCCTGCCGCTGGACTAGGAACTCGATTTTTACCAGCAACCAAGGCCCTTGCCAAAGAAATGTTGCCAATTGTAGATAAACCAACTATCCAGTTTATCGTTGAAGAAGCTCTCAAATCAGGTATTGAAGATATTCTGGTTGTCACTGGTAAATCAAAACGTTCTATTGAGGACCACTTTGACTCAAACTTTGAGCTTGAGTACAATCTTAAGGAAAAAGGCAAAACAGATCTGTTAAAATTAGTAGATGAAGCAACTGGCATGCGCCTTCATTTCATCCGCCAAACTCACCCTCGTGGTCTTGGAGATGCTGTCTTACAAGCCAAAGCTTTTGTAGGGAATGAACCCTTCGTTGTTATGCTGGGCGACGACCTTATGGACATCACAGATGAGAACGCCGTTCCTTTGACAAAACAACTGATGAATGATTACGAGCGGACACACGCATCAACCATTGCTGTCATGCCTGTCCCTCATGAAGACGTTTCAGCATATGGAGTTATCGCTCCTCAAGGTGAGGGGATTAACGGTCTTTATAGCGTTGAAACTTTCGTTGAAAAACCAGCTCCCGAAGATGCACCAAGTGATTTAGCAATTATCGGTCGTTATCTGCTCACACCAGAAATTTTTGAGATTCTCGAAAAGCAAGCTCCTGGCGCTGGAAATGAAATCCAGCTTACCGACGCTATTGATACTCTTAATAAAACACAACGTGTTTTCGCCCGTGAATTTACAGGAGCTCGTTACGACGTTGGGGATAAGTTTGGATTTATGAAAACATCTATTGACTACGCCCTCAAACATCCACAAGTCAAAGATGACTTGAAAGATTACCTCATCCAACTTGGAAAAGAATTAGCTGAGAAGGAATAATACTCTTCGAAAATCTCTTTAAACCACGTCAGCCTCGCCTTACCGTATATATGGTTACTGACTTCGTCAGTCTTATCTGCAACCTCAAAACAGTGTTTTGAGCTGACTTCGTCAGTTCTATCTACAACCTCAAAGCAGTGCTTTGAGCAACCTGCTGCTAGTTTCCTAGTTTGCTTTTTGATTTTCATTGAGTATAAAATAAAAAGATAAGGTTCAAAAAATGCCTTATCTTTTTTCATTACACAACTATTCTTTTAAACTCTCACAATCCCATTCCCTTGTAGAGAAGTAAGACTGCGAGTCCTACGAACAAGACTAACGCTACCAGTCTCTGACTAGCGCTATACATCCGTCTTTCTCCTCTAACTGGAAAGATAATTGCTAGAAATGCGCCACCAACTGCACCTCCGATATGGCCTGCTAGGCTGATTCCTGGAATCAGAACACTTCCAATAATGTTAACCACAAAAAGTGTCAGATAAGATTGCCCTAGCTGTTGGATATAAGGATTACGAGTTGCATAGCGAAGAACAATAATTGCAGCAAATAGCCCATAAAGAGAGGTAGAGGCTCCTGCTGCTAAGGATTTTGGACTAAACTCAAAAACAAAGAGATTGCCCATCATTCCTGATAAGAGATAGAGAAAGCAAAACTTCTTGGACCCAAAAATTTCCTCTACTTGCCTACCAAGATAATAGAGCGAAATCATATTAACAATGAAATGCTCCCACCCAATATGAACAAAAATGGCAGAGAAGAGACGCCAAATTTGCTCGGGAAAGAGGCGAATGACAGGCCCATACATGGCTCCAAATCGAAATAGGGTATCTGCCCTGTCAAAGTTTCCTCCTGTGGTCACCAGCATTAGTAGAAATACCAAGGCCGTCACTAAGAGAAAGAAACTCGTCACAGGGTAACGCCTATCAAAGATTTCTTTCATCAATCAGTACCTCCTGAACAGGAATATCATGGTTTTCAGGGATAAAGTCCTGAATTTGACAAGGATATATCGTACTCATAGTATGAGCAGAAAAATGTTCCAAATAGCGGTCATAATAACCTCCACCATAGCCAATTCGATATCCCTTTGTCGTAAAAGCCAGCCCTGGAACATGAACCAAATCAATCTGAGATGCATCCACTACTTCCAAATCTCCCTGTGGTTCCAGTAAGCCAAAGGAAGTTTTGACCAGTTGTTGCGGATTATAGACCACAAAGTCCATGCGCCCCTTGGGATATGTTTTAGGTATCAGAACCTTCTTGCCATCCTTCAGAGCCTGCTCGATCAGTTCCTGCGTTTGAAACTCATGAGGAAAAGAGAGGTAGGTTGCGATGACCTTAGCTTCTTGGTAAAAGGGGTGTTGTAAAAGTCGTTCTATTAAAGCTTGATCTATAGCCTGTTTTTGTTCTTGAGATAAAGCCTTCATTTCTTGCAAAATTTTCTTGCGTAGTTCTGCTTTCATAGCCAATTCCTCTACTCTGCTGCCTTCTTTTTCAGGAAACTAGAGACCGCATCAACCCCAATAGCTAGTGCCTCTTCCTTAGGGCTCATCTGAGGATGATGAAGGGCGTAGGGACTATCGATACCCAGCCAGAACATAACGCCATCAACCTTCGAAAGGAGATAACCAAAGTCTTCACCTGTCATAGCAGGTTCAATATCAATCAACTCGATTCCCTCTTTTTCTTCAAAGAAGTCCATCAATTCACGCGCCAAGGCTGGATTGTTCTCAACAGGTAGGTATCCACCTTGCTTGAGTTCCACTTCGACTTCCATATTGAAGGCAGCTGCAACTCCTTCTGCAACTGTTTTGACCCGCTTTTGCACCAAGAGGCTCATGTTCTGTGTCAAGGCCCGAATAGTTCCATGCAAAAAGGCTGTGTCTGTGATGACATTGTTTGTTGTTCCAGCTTGGAAAAGACCAAAGGTCACCACTGCTCCCTCGATTGGGTTAACATTTCGGCTGACAACTGACTGCACCTGAGTTATAAAGTAACTAGCCGCCACCAAAGCGTCATTAGTTTCATGCGGAAAGGCTGCGTGTCCGCCTTTTCCTTTGAAACGAATCTTCACCTCACAAGTCCCAGCAAAGAGTGTATGGGTATTGGTCGCAATCTGGCCGACTTTTAAATCTGGACGGACATGAAGCCCATAAAACTGGTCTGGCAACCAGTCTCCAAAAGCGCCATCCTCATACATGAGCATACCACCAGCCTCATTTTCTTCAGCAGGCTGAAACAGAAAGAGCAGATTGTTCTTTGGTTGCTCCTCAAGGGCTCGCTCAAGACAGCCCAAGGCAATAGTCATATGAAAATCATGGCCACAAGCGTGCATACGACCTTGGTGCTGGGAAGCGAAAGGAAGGCCTGTTTGTTCGACGATAGGCAGGCCATCAATATCTGTCCGCCAACCAATGGTCCTCTCTGGCTGACTTCCCTGCAAATAGACCAAAATCCCTGTCCGCCAAGTACGAACTTGGACAAAATCCTTGCCTGCAGTCAATTTCTCAATCACATCCAGCAGATAAGCCTGAGTCTTGAACTCCTCCAAGCCAATCTCTGGAATCTGGTGCAAATCTCGTCTAGTCTGAATCAAATCTAACATCTATCTATCCTCCTATATAGCAGAAAGAGGCTGGAAAAAGGGTCCCGCCTCTATTTTTCTTTTACAAATCACAAGGTACGAAGCGCATCCTCTAGCGCTGTTTTTTGTTGGGTTTGGGCATCAATCTCTTTGATAATACGAGCTGGAACACCTGCTACCACCACGTTTTCTGGGACATCTTGGGTAACAATAGCTCCCGCTGCGACAACTGAACCACTACCGATTTGAACTCCTTCGATGACCACTGCATTAGCGCCGATAAGAACATTGTCTCCAACACGGACTGGTTCAGCGCTAGCTGGCTCAATCACACCTGCAAGAACGGCACCTGCACCAACGTGACTGTTTTTCCCAACGATAGCACGGCCACCAAGGATAGCCCCCATGTCAATCATGGTTCCTGCACCGATTTCAGCACCGATATTGATAACGGCTCCCATCATGATAACAGCATTGTCACCAATTTCAACCTGATCACGGATAATAGCACCTGGCTCGATACGAGCGTTGATAGCACGTTTATCTAGCAGAGGAACTGCTGAATTACGAGCATCTTGCTCAACAACATAGTCTTGATTTTCTACCAAACCTTCGAGAAGCGGAGCAACGTCCTTCCAGTCTCCAAATAGGACATTTCCTAGTTTAACAATAGATCCAGGTACAGCAGTTGCGAGTTGTCCTTCAAAGGTTACTTTCACACTGGTTTTCTTTTCAGCATTGGCGATAAATTGAATAATTTCTTGAGCATTCATTTTTGTAGCAGTCATAAAAGGCCTCTCATTCTTTATAATGATAACTATTCTACCAAAAAAGGCCTCAAATTTGAAGCCTTTTTGTCTGTTTTTAGGTATGATTTTTTAGGGATGTGAGATAAAACGTGCTGTCGGTAAAAGCAAGCCCCTACCGATACAACCTAAAAACACTCTTCACAACTATCTCCCCGTGTTTTATTGACTATTCTAGTATAGCACACTTTTAGAATTAAGAAAAGACTTTTTATCTACTTTCTTTCGCTTCTTCTATAGACAAAAATATCATAGGCAAAATAATCAAGGCCATAGCTAGAAGAAGGGACCAATCCACTACCAATCCTAAGAACAAAACACTCAAGAGAGCAGAAGAGAGAGGTTCACTGGCACTGATAACGGAAACCACCAAAGGAGAAACCAAGGACACAGCCTTCATGGAAATAAAAAAAGCAAAAGCCGTCCCAAAGAAAGCGATAATGAGGCAAATCAAGATACTCCAAATATCAAGAGTAAAGGAAAGCTGATAAACCGGCGAGAGAACATTGCTAAATAAACCCGCCAAAATCATCCCCCACCCAACCGTGGGAACAAAACCATAGCGCTTAGCAAAAGGTTGAGGTAAGATAACATTAAACATAACACCCATGGCACTCAGCAGACCTGTTATAAGGGCTAGTGGCGTCATGGATAACTGAGAGAGATCTCCCTTTGTCGCCATCAGGCAAACACCCAACATGGCAACCAAAACATAAAAAATAGCGCTTTTTGACGCTCGTTTTTGATAAACCAAGCGATTGTAAAAGAGGATAAAGACAGGACTAATAAACTGTAAAATAGTCGCTGTCGCTGCATTTGAGTATTCTACACAGAGATAGAAAAAATACTGAACTGAAAAAATCCCCAAAATAGCATAGGCTAAAAAGGGCAGGTAATTTTTCTTATCTCGCCAAATATCTAGCACTTGCGATTTTAATTGCACTGCAGACCAAATGAGCACCAGACTCCCTGCCAGTGTTAAACGCATAGAGGTAATCCAGCCCGAAGACACCTGATAATGAGTAAAGAAATACTCTCCTAAAATTCCACAGATTCCCCAGATTAAGCCGGATAGAAGCGAATAAATGGTCCCTTTAACAATCTTTTTCTGATACTGATTCATACTTTTATTGTAACACGAAAGGGAAAAAGAAAAAAGTGGCAATCCATTGATTAGCCACTTCATTTAGCACAGTTTATAGAACTTATCGTCTCGCCCTTGAAGAAGAAGGTCGTGTAGTACTTGAGTTACTACTGTCGCTAGAACTACTACTTGAACTGCTGGAGCTTGATGGAGTTGGTAGACTCCCCACAATACTAGACCAAGCATTTTGATAATCCGCATCACTTCCGCCAATAGCAAAGCGATAACTGGTCGTTGGCGCTCCTGCCTTATTAGCCCAATAGCTGGTAACAGTCGAACCTGTAACATCTACCTCTTTTCCTTCAACAGAAACCTTCCCTGGTTTTTGACCTGTTGATTTTAAGACTTCGGATTTTACGACACTAGGATCTAAAGCGAAGCGCTCGTTCCCCCAAATGCTTGGGGAGGCTTGCTGAATCGCATTTACCAGATGAGCCATGTAATTAGAGTTATTGGAATAACCTGCTCTACGTGACAGTGAATGATTATCATCATGCCCAATCCAGCCACCTAGGGTTAATCTAGGTGTCGAAAGCATGAGCCACATATTTTCGTCTTGGTTGGTTGTACCAGTCTTCCCAATCCAATCTGCATTAGCCAGAGTAGGATTTAAAGAAGTCAGATTCGTCTTGAAGGTTGTTGTCACACGAGAGGATAGAACTTCTCGCAACAAGCCCTGCATAATTGTCGCAGTAGCTTTTGAATAGACTTGAACCGGTTTATCCTGATACTCATACACCACTCTACCATCTGCTGCTTCAATTTTAGAAATCACATGTTTTTTATGATATAGACCATTATTTGCTAGGGTCTGATAGCCATTGGTATGCTGGGCAACTGTGACTTCAATACCACCACCCATTGGCAGGCTCTCAATGCCGTACTCAGGAATCTCGTAACCCATCTTTTCCATATAACCTTTGACATCAACACCCTTTTCACGGAGCATACGATAGGTCCAGTAAGCCGGGATATTCCATGAATAGTTCAAGGCTTCTCCCAAGGTCATCATTCCAGTCCCCTTGCTATTAGCATACATAATCGGGTTGCCATTGGCAAAGTTTGTTGGATAGTTAGACAGAATCGTTTCGCTTCCCATCAAGCCCTGGTCAATAGCAATCCCGTAGGCAAGCAAAGGCTTGGTAGTAGAAGCTGGTGAGCGCTTGGTATCAAAGGCATGATTGTTTTGATTTTCTTGATAATTGCGACCACCTACAAAGCCTAGAATAGCACCTGTTTGGTTGTCCATCAGGACATTCCCTACTTCTACACGACCTGTTCCATCGTCTAAAAGATAGCCATAGTCAGCAACCGCAGTTTGCATGGCAGAATGAATTTTCTGGTCTATGGTAGTAGTAATCTTATAACCACCATTTTCAATTTCCTTGGCCGCCAAATCGCGATAGAATTTCTGAGTTGCCTCATTTTTCAACTCCTTAGCGGAGACATTGTCTCTCTGAGCTAGATAATCATACATACGTTCCTGAGCTTCTGCCAAGGCTGTAAAGTATAAATAGCCTCGTGATACACCTGTGACTGTAGCTGAAGGGAGAAAGTCCTGTTTAAGATTGTAATCCTTATATTGAGAATACTCGTCCTTGCTTAAGGCACCTGTGCGATACATACTATAAAGAACTGCCTTAGCCCGTCTCAAGCCTATTTCTAAGTCTTCATCACTCTTCAACTCTCCAGTATTTTCATAAGGAGAGTAGGTAATGGGACTCTGTGGAAGTCCTGCTAAAAATGCTGCTTGAGGAACCGTCAACTGACTGGCATCTACACCGAAAATCCCCTCAGCTGCCTGCTGAGCTCCTGCAATATTCTGCCCCTTATTATTTCGACCAAAGGGAGCCACATTGAGATAAGTCGTTAAAATCTCATCTTTATTCATGGCGCGTTCCAAGGCAAGAGCATCCACAATTTCTGTCGCCTTACGAGCCAAAGTCGGTGCATCCCCAACCACCTGCTGTTTAATCAGTTGCTGGGTCAAAGTTGAACCCCCACTAGAGGAACCCAAACCTACAAATTTCCCCAAGGTTGCACGAATCACCGCCTTGGGCACTACACCCTTATGTTCTTTGAAGTGTTCGTCTTCCGTCGCAATGATAGCCTTCTTCAGATTTTCCGAAATTTGCTCAGATGAGATAGAAGTGCGCAACAAGTCACTCTCTATGGAAGCAATCACCGTCCCATCTGCATAGGTAATCTCTGAAATAGAAGAGATGTCCTTGACCTGATGTACCAATTCTTCTGTCTGAGGCACCCGAACCTTGTCAAATAAGGCCACTCCGTACCCCAAAGCAATCCCAGCTCCCAACATTCCTCCTAGAAAACCGAGCACAAAGAGTAAGTTAAATAGGGCTTTTATACTCAGTAAAATAGCTGGAAAAATGGCTGGCTTCTCTAAGGATTTAGATTTTTGGACACTTGAACCTTTCTTGACCGGCCTATCTGATTTTTTATTTTTTTGTTTCTGCTGGAAAAATTCCAGCATTTTTCGTTTTAATTCATTTAATTGATTTTGCATGGATTTCCTCACTCTATCTATTATACCACAAAAGGGAAACTTTCAATAAAATAGCCACTTTCTTCCCTATTCTGCTAGGCTATTGCCCAAGTTTGTGATACAATAGTTAGAAACAATAATTTTAAAAAGGAGAAAAGACACATGCACATTTTTGATGAGCTAAAAGAGCGTGGTTTGATTTTTCAAACGACTGATGAAGAAGCTTTGCGTAAAGCCCTAGAAGAAGGTCAAGTTTCTTATTATACTGGCTACGATCCAACTGCTGACAGCCTTCACCTAGGCCACCTTGTCGCAATCTTGACAAGTCGTCGCTTGCAACTAGCAGGTCACAAACCTTATGCGCTCGTTGGCGGTGCTACAGGTCTCATCGGAGATCCGTCCTTCAAAGATGCTGAACGTAGTCTCCAAACAAAAGACACAGTAGATGGCTGGGTCAAGTCTATCCAAGGACAACTTTCTCGTTTTCTTGATTTTGAAAATGGCGAAAACAAGGCTGTCATGGTCAACAACTACGACTGGTTTGGCAGCATCAGCTTCATTGACTTCCTCCGTGATATCGGAAAATACTTCACTGTCAACTACATGATGAGCAAGGAATCTGTGAAAAAACGAATTGAAACAGGAATTTCTTACACTGAGTTCGCTTACCAAATCATGCAAGGTTACGACTTCTTCGTTCTTAACCAAGACCACAACGTAACGCTTCAAATCGGTGGTTCTGACCAGTGGGGAAATATGACAGCTGGTACCGAATTGCTTCGTCGTAAAGCTGACAAGACTGGCCACGTAATCACAGTACCGCTTATCACAGATGCAACTGGTAAGAAATTTGGTAAATCAGAAGGAAATGCCGTCTGGCTTAATCCTGAAAAGACTTCTCCATACGAAATGTACCAATTTTGGATGAACGTTATGGACGCAGACGCTGTTCGCTTCTTGAAGATTTTTACTTTCTTGTCACTTGATGAGATTGAAGACATCCGTAAACAATTTGAAGCAGCTCCACACGAACGCTTGGCACAAAAAGTCTTGGCTCGTGAAGTCGTTACACTTGTTCACGGAGAAGAAGCTTACAAAGAAGCCCTCAACATCACTGAGCAACTCTTTGCAGGAAACATCAAAAACCTTTCTGTCAAAGAGCTCAAACAAGGACTTCGTGGTGTGCCAAACTACCAAGTACAAGTAGATGAAAATCACAATATCGTGGAACTGCTCGTGTCATCTGGTGTGGTTAACTCAAAACGTCAAGCCCGTGAAGATGTCCAAAACGGAGCTATCTACGTAAACGGCGACCGTATCCAAGACCTTGACTATGTCTTGAACGACGCAGATAAGCTTGAGAACGAACTGACTGTTATCCGTCGCGGGAAGAAAAAATACTTTGTACTGACTTACTAAACTGTTCAACATTTACCTATAGAAAAAAGGAGTTGCCCTCGAGAAAGGTAACTCCTTTTTGTTGTTGATAATCACATCTATCTAGCCTTAATAGACAGGCTACGCAGGACTATGCGTAAGGTTGTTAGATTATGTAAGATAGAGAGATTTGAAGGACTGAGCCAATTAAACAAGCCAAAGCCAATCAAACTACTATTTACGACAACGGTATCTTGAATATTCTTCTTGATGAGTGTTTGCAAAGATGATGATAGCCAATCCAACTCTTGGAAGAAATCCAAACGATTATCTAACAATAAGATATCGCTCATCTGCTTAGAAATATCTGCACTCTCATTCATCACCACACCGATATCTGATAGGGTTAGAGCAGCTGAGTCATTCAACCCATCCCCAACCATCAAAATAGTGTGACCTGCTTTCTGCAGTTCCTCTACTAACTCAAATTTCCCATCAGGTTTCAAGTCTGTATAGACCTGATCAAAGGGCAAATCTTTGACTAATTCCTCTGTTCTAACCAAGGTGTCCCCTGTTGCCAGAATCAATTTTTTCCCTTGTGCCTTAAGTTTCTCCAAGGCTGCTTTTGCTTCTTTTCTCAAAGGAGTATGAATACAGAACATTCCAATCAATTCATTCTGATAAGCCAAGAATAAGAGATTGTAGTGACTCTTGTACTCTTCAATTAAAGCATGTTGTTCTGAACTGATATGAATCTGTTCATCCTGCATCAAGACATAATTCCCAATAAGAACTGGTTGCCCATCTATATGAGATTTAATCCCCTTGCTTGCGATATATTGGAGTTTCCCATGCATTTCCTCATGTTCAATCCCCTCTATCTCAGCTTGCTTGACGATGGCATTAGCAATAGGATGATAAATGTGTTCCTCAAGACAGGCACTGATTCTGAGAATATCTTCCTCACTATAGTCTCCAAAAGGTAACACCTTTTCAACTATCGGATAGCTAGTTGTGATTGTTCCCGTCTTATCAAACAAGAAAGTATCAACTTCCAGATATTTCTCCAGAACATCCCCATCCTTAATCACCATTTCACGATTCAACCCCTCCTTGATAGCTGTTAAATAAGCTACAGGAGTAGAGATTTTCAAAGCACAGGAGAAATCGACCAATAGGAAAGAAATAGCCTTAGAAAAAGAACCTGTCAATAGGTAAGTCAGCCCAGCCCCCAAGAAATTATATTTGACGACCTTGTCCGCCATCTTGATGAAATAGCGTTGTTTCGTTTTCTTGTTTTCTTCAGATTTCTTCATCAACTCAATCAGTTGTAAAATCCGGCTGTTCATCTGATTATCGGTTACACGAATGCGTAACTCTCCAGTTTCTAATACTGTATTTGCACAAACCAAATCAGACTCTCTTTTTTCAACTGGAAAACTCTCTCCCGTCAAGGAACTTTCGTTGACCATACCTAAACCTGAAACTACTTGTCCATCAAACAAAATTTCATTTCCTTGAGATAGGACCAAGACATCTCCTATTTGAACATCGGAACTCTTGATACTAACGACCGTATCGCCCTGTACTAAGAATACGTCGCTCTCTTTTGCAAGAAGGCTCTGTTCTAAATCTGTTGCCGTTTTTTTCAAGGACCACTGATCTAAATGATTCCCCAAATCAAGCATAAACATGATATTGCTAGCTGTCTTGGATTGGTTCATAAACAAGGACAATAAAATCGCCGAACAGTCTAAGACTTCCATCGTTAGTTCCTTACGCGCTAGTGTTTGATAGGCTTCTCTAATATAGCCAAAAGCCTGATAACAAGTCCATATATAGCGAATAGGATATGGCACAAAACTACGAAAAAGTATACGCTTAATCGCTGCACCTGAAACAATAGAATAAGCACTCTCTTCTCTACGAATGGGAAGAGTCATCAACTCAGAAACTTTCCCTTTATCAATTCTTTTTAAAAAGGCTTCTGCATTATCTAATACAGAAAAGCCTTCTTTTATACGTAGAGTAAAGTGCTGTTGATCCATGTAAAACTGGATAGACTCAATCCCCTTTTCATCTCTCGCCAAGGAACGAAGATAGTCTTGAATATCCAAGGTGAGTGAAAAAGAAGATGATAGTCGGATATGTTGGTATCCTCTATGTAGCACTTTAAAAGACATATTATTCTCCTATAAGGCTATCTAATTGCTCTTCTTTTTTCTCTTGCTCGTACAAATATTTGGCATCTTGCAAGACATCGTCTCCATGTTGCTTCACAACAGAAACAGATGCGTCTAGCCCGTCTTTCAACTTGTAAGCCTTAGCCAAAGCTTTAGAATAACCTTTTTTAGCTTCCTTACTTGCCAAGATTTTCAAACCAAGGGTACCAAATGCAACTCCACCTAAAAAGAGTGATGATTTTTTCGCAACTTTTGCGACGGTCAATACTTCTTTTAACATACTTATTTCCTCCTAGCTATTATTATATAACAATTTAGATATAAAAGCAATTTAATTTTGGCACTTTGAAAAGTAATTATACTACTATTTAATTTTATTACAAATCATCCTAAAGTTGCTTTCATTTGCCTCTTTTGATACACTTAAACTATGAATACAAATCTCAAACCTAAACTCCAGCGTTTTGCTTCTGCGACTGCCTTTGCCTGCCCTATCTGCCAAGAAAATCTGACTCTGGTAGAGACTAGTCTCAAGTGCTGCAACCGTCATTCTTTTGACTTGGCTAAATTTGGCTATGTCAATCTAGCCCCTCAAATTAAGCAATCTGCCAACTACGACAAAGAAAACTTTCAAAACCGGCAACAAATTCTAGAAGCCGGCTTTTACCACGCTATCTTAGAGACTGCATCTGACTTGTTAGCAAATTCAGACACTAGCACCACAGTCTTAGATATCGGTTGTGGCGAAGGATTCTATTCTCGCAAACTCCAAGAAAGGCATCCTGACAAAACCTTCTATGCCTTTGATATTTCCAAAGATTCCGTCCAAATCGCTACCAAGAGTGAACCCAACTGGGCAGTCAATTGGTTCGTTGGCGACTTGGCACGACTTCCTATAAAAGACGCCAGCATGGACATTCTGCTTGATATCTTCTCACCTGCCAACTATGGAGAATTTCGTCGCGTTTTATCCAAAGACGGCATCCTGATAAAGGTTATCCCAACCGAAAATCACCTCAAGGAAATTCGCCAAAAGGTACAAGACCAACTGACAAACAAGGATTATTCTAATCAA
Organism: Streptococcus sp. Marseille-Q5619; assembly: GCF_946901205.1. NCBI lineage: Bacteria > Bacillati > Bacillota > Bacilli > Lactobacillales > Streptococcaceae > Streptococcus > Streptococcus sp. Marseille-Q5619. The sequence goes on along the minus strand of NZ_CAMPPO010000007.1, from coordinate 124,660 downwards.
GACATCAAGGAACATTTCCAAGAAAACTTTACCATCCTATCTAACCAAACGGCCTCTCTGACTAATACTATCACAGCAGAACAACTCCAAGCCCTACTCAGCATGACCCCTCTCCTCTTTCACGTTGACCAGACAAAAATTGACTGGAGCGACTTGACAGAGATTACCATTGAAGCAGAGATTTTGGTTGGGAAAGCATTCTAAACTAGACTTCCCAAAGGTATAAAATTTACCAAAAATCTTCAATATTACAAAAATGCATAAGAACAGGTACTCAAAAACCTTAATCTTATGCGTTTTGTTATAGTTTCCATACATATTAAGTGGAAATATTTGAAACCAATTCTTTTAATAACCATTGAATACCATATAGTACATTTACCCCAAATATGATATAGGCCGTATAAATCAAGTATTTCGATTTCTCCCGCCTCAAAGAATAAATCTTGTACAAGATAAATAAATTTAAAGCAATAAATAATAGAGACAAAATCTTCCCTCCAAAATCAATCCTAAAAGTAGGCAGTCAAGCATAGTCCTAAACTTTATTTTCGATTCGAGATAACAAACTTATCAATGAATAGCAATTGATATAAGGCAAGTACAGACCCCCAGAAACTACCACGAAAAGAGAATTCTTGATGATTGAGAGTAAACAAATCATGGTTACCAATATAGAGGCAGGTCAAAATAACAAATAAAATCCAAAATAAATCCGTCCATTTATATTTTGAAAAATATTTTTTCCACATAAAAACACCTTCTTTCCTACAATCATATTATAATACTTTTTGTAAGCGGGTACAAGAAATATGAGGTAAACAACTGCAAAGAAGCATAAGGTTGAAGACAGTAAAAACCAGCATTTAAAGCCTTCACTGTATCTAGGATTTCCCTATTTTTAGACAAGATTGACTCAAATCTACATCATTAAAAAAGCGAATTTCAATCGAAACTCGCTTTTTTACAAAATGTATTAGTATAAACTTGTATCTTAGTTCAAGTGCCAGATATCTTCGTTATACTGAGCGATTGTACGGTCAGATGAGAAGAATCCTGCTTTAGAAATGTTAACAATAACTTTATCCAACCATGCGTCACGGTCTTCGTAGTCAGCCAACATTTGTTCTTTCACTTTGATGTAGTCTTCCAAGTCAAGAAGAGTCATGAACCAGTCTTTGTTGATCAATTCTTTGTAAAGACGTTCCAAGCGCTCTTTGTTTCCAGCTGCAAGAACTGCATCGCTAACGATGAAGTCAACCAATGGTTTGATAGCTTCACGAGCGTAGAATTCGCTTGATTTGTAAGCTGCTTTTGCGTAAAGGTCGATAACAGTTTCTGAATCTTCACCAAAAATATAGATGTTTTCATCTCCAACCAACTCAGCGATTTCCACGTTAGCACCGTCCATAGTACCAAGAGTCAAAGCTCCGTTCAACATGAATTTCATGTTACCAGTACCTGAAGCTTCTTTAGAAGCAAGTGAGATTTGTTCTGAGATATCACATGCTGGGATAAGGAAGCTTGCTGCAGTAACGTTGTAGTTTTCAACCATAACAACTTGCAAGTGTGGAGCTACTGCTGGATCGTTAGCAATAACTTCTGACATGCAAAGGATCAAGTGGATGATGTCTTGAGCGATTGTGTAGGCTGGAGCTGCTTTACCACCAAAGAAGATTGTGATTGGACGAGCAGGGATGTTACCAGCTTTGATGTCAAGGTATTTGTGGATTACGTACAAAGCGTTCATTTGTTGGCGTTTGTACTCGTGAAGACGTTTGATTTGGATATCAAAGATAGAGTTTGGATTGATTTCCACACCTTGGTGTTCTTTCAAGTGACGAGCCAATTTACGTTTGTTGTGAGCCTTGATGCTTTCCAATTTTTCTTTGACAGCTGCTTTGTCTTCATAAGACAAGAGTTTTTCAAGCTCATCAGCTTCATGGTGCCAACCATCTCCAAGAATCTCATCCAAGTAGTGAGACAAGCTTGGGTTAGCATGCATGAGCCAACGACGGAAAGTGATACCGTTTGTTTTGTTGTTGAATTTTTCTGGGTAAAGGTCATAGAAGGCTTTCAACTCAGAGTTCTTCAAGATTTCAGTGTGAAGTGCTGCTACTCCGTTAACGCTGTATCCGTAGTGGATATCCATATGAGCCATGTGAACACGTTCGCTCTCATCGATAATTTGAACAGCTGGATCTTTGTATTCTGCTTTCACGCGACGGTCCAATTCTTCGATGATTGGTACCAAGTGAGGAACCACTTCTTGCAAGAATTCAAGAGGCCATTTTTCAAGGGCTTCAGCAAGGATTGTGTGGTTAGTGTAGGCAGTCATGCTACGAACGATTGAGATTGCTTCGTCAAGCTCGATACCACGTGCAGTCAAAAGACGGATCAATTCAGGGATAACCATTGATGGGTGAGTATCGTTGATTTGCACAACTGCGTAGTCAGCAAGGTCATGCAAGTTGCTTCCTTTTTCGATTGCTTCGTCGATGATCAATTGCGCACCGTTTGAAACCATGAAGTATTGTTGGAAGATACGGAGCAATTCACCTTGACGGTCACTATCATCTGGGTAAAGGAAGAGAGTCAAGTTGCGAGCAATATCTGTCTTGTCAAAGCTGATACCGTCTTTAATAATAGAAGAATCAACTGAATCCAAGTCAAACAAACGCAAGCGGTTCTTCGTTTCTGTCTTGTAACCAGGAACATCAATATCATAAAGAGTTGATGTCAAAGTAAAGTCTGCAAATGGTACTTGGTAGCTACGGCTTGAGCGAACCAACCAGTTTTGGTCAGTCAACCATGCATTTGGAATTGTTTCTTGTTGGTTGTTTTTAAGAACTTGTTGGAAAAGACCAAAGTGGTAGTTAAGACCAACACCGTCACCATTCAAACCAAGAGTAGCAATTGAGTCGATAAAGCAGGCAGCCAAACGTCCCAAACCACCATTACCAAGAGATGGTTCTAATTCAACTTCTTCAACTTCGATCAAGTCTTTACCTGCAGCAGCAAGTTCTTTTTTGACATCGTCGTAAAGACCAAGGTTGATCAAGTTGTTTGACAAGAGTTTACCAATCAAGAACTCAGCTGAGATGTAGTAAACTTTTTTCTTACCAGTGTTAACTGGTTTTTGGCTACTTGCAAGCTTGCTGTAGTTAAGAAGAGCAAGGTAAAGCTCTTCATTGCTACATTCTGCAATGGTTTTATTGTAACGATTTTGTACAAATTCTTGTAGTGATAACATGTTTAAGATGTCTCCTGATATTGTATTATTTCTTTAATTCTACCAAATTTTCATTAATTCGGCGATAGATTGTTGTCAAGTCAAGCAAACCTTCCTCGACAGCTGGTGTCAATTGCTCTTCAGTCATACGCCAAGACCAGTTTCCACCAAGGGTAGATGGGAAGTTCATACGAGCTGTCTCATCCAATTCTAGCAAATCTTGCATAGTTGCAATTGCCATGAAGCTAACTGATGAAAAGACTGTACGAAGCATAGCATGTGGCACGGTTTCGTATTCTTTACGGTTAGTATAGCGAGCCATGTACTCACGAGTCGCATCATCAATCTCGTTACGGTACCAACCAAGGACCGTATTGTTATCGTGTGTTCCTGTATACATAACTGAGTTAGCAGGTGCCAAGTGTGGGCTATCGATGCTTTCGTCTTCTGGGTTGAAGGCAAATTGAAGAATCTTCATTCCTGGGAAGCCAGTACGTTCACGCAATTCGATAACTTCGTCTGTCATGAAACCAAGGTCTTCTGCGATGATGTTTAACTCACCAAGTTCTTCCTTAACGGCTGCAAAAAGCTTGTAGCCAGGACCTTTCACCCATTCACCAGGTGCTGCTGTATCGGAACCAGCAGGGATTTCCCAGTAAGATTCGAAGCCACGGAAGTGGTCGATACGAACGATGTCGTAGATTTTGAAGCTTTCACGCAAGCGTTCAATCCACCATTTGTAGCCGTCTTTGTCCATTGCTTCCCAGTCATAGATTGGGTTACCCCAAAGCTGACCAGTTGCAGAAAATTCATCTGGTGGGCATCCTGCGATGCAAGTCGCCTTACCGTTGACATCTGTCTTGAAGAGATGTGGATTTGCCCACATATCGCTTGAATCTTCCGCTACGTAGATTGGCATATCCCCAACGATTTCGATGTGGTTGTCGTTAGCATATGCTTTCAATTTCAACCATTGTTGGAAGAAGAAGTATTGAGTCACACGGTGGTAAACCAACTTGTCTGCCAATTGCTCACGGTAGCTTTCAAGTGCTGAAGCTTTACGAGCACGAGCATCAGCATCTGGCCATTCTGTCCAAGCAAGATTTTCAAAATGCTCTTTGATAGCCATATACTCAGCAAAGAGCTCAAGCCATGATTGGTTGTCTTGAGCAAATTTCTCAAAATCTTTAACATCTCCGACTTCAAAGAAACGTTTCACCGCTTTTTCTAAAAGAGGACGACGTGCATAGTAGATTTTCGCATAGTCAACTTCAGATGCATCGCTACCAAAGTCAACTCCTTCAAGGTCACTTGCTTCCAACAAACCTTGCTCCACCAAGATATCCAAATCGATAAAATGAGTGTTTCCTGCGAAGGCTGAGAAAGATTGGTAAGGAGAATCACCGTAACTAGTTGTTCCTAATGGAAGGATTTGCCAGTAACGTTGTTTTGTACGAACCAAGAAATCAACGAAGTCGTAAGCACTTTGACCAAACGATCCGATTCCGTAAGCTCCTGGAAGAGAAGAGATGTGCATCAACACACCACTTTGACGTTTTTTCATAATAGCACCTCATGTGTTAAAATAATGGAACGTTGCGTATTTTAACAGACGCAAACGTTTGCGTTACTTATAAGTATACTCCTTTTCAAGCATAATTGCAAGCGTTTTTAAAAAACTTTTTTGATTATTTTTTTAAAAAAACTTGTCCTTCTTTATGTATACATATACATTTTCCTTTTCTATTTACAAAATCTTCTTCAACTACAAATAGAAGGCCCAACTTAGCCTACTTTTGGTCTAGAGCAATTTATTTTTTGTTCAAAATCCAGGCAATCGTTTCCCTAAATAATTTCAGTAAAAGCATGAAAATATATTTTCTAACTTTTCTTCTATTATAAACAAATAAAACGCTTACCCTTTCCGTGAAATTTTTTTAAAATTTTTACAAAAAACACTTGCAACCGTTTTCTATTTGTGCTATACTAGTCCCATAAAGGAAAACGTTTGCGTTTCCTCATTATAAAATTTGTTATTCTTTAGGAGGAATACACTATGTCATCTAAATTCATGAAGAGCGCTGCTGTGCTTGGAACTGCTACACTTGCTAGCTTGCTTTTGGTAGCTTGCGGAAGCAAAACTGCTGATAAACCTGCTGATTCTGGTTCATCTGAAGCGAAAGAAATCACTCTTTACGTTGAGGACCAATACAAAGCTTATGCTGAAACAGTAGCTAAAGCTTATAAAGAACAATCAGGAACAACAGTTAACATCAAATCTGGTGACCAAATGGGTGGGCTTGACAAACTTTCTCTTGACAACCAATCAGGTCAAGCTCCTGACGTTATGATGGCTCCATACGACCGTGTAGGTAGCCTTGGTACTGACGGACAACTTTCAGAAGTGAAATTGAGCGACGGTGCTAAAACAGATGATAAAACTAAATCTCTTGTAACAGCTGCTGACGGTAAAGTTTACGGTGCTCCTGCCGTTATCGAGTCACTTGTTATGTACTACAACAAAGACTTGGTAAAAGAAGCTCCAAAAACATTTGCTGACTTGGAAAACCTTGCTAAAGATAGCAAATACGCATTCGCTGGAGAAGATGGAAAAACTTCTGCTTTCCTAGCTGACTGGACAAACTTCTACTTTGCATACGGACTTCTTGCTGGTAACGGCGGTTACGTATTCGGACAAAACGGTAAAGACGCTAAAGACATCGGTCTTGCAAACGACGGCGCTATCAAAGGTGTAGAATACGCTAAAACTTGGTATGAAAAATGGCCTAAAGGTATGCAAGATACTGAAGGAGCTGGAAACCTAATCCAAACTCAATTCCAAGAAGGTAAAACAGCTGCTATCATCGATGGACCTTGGAAAGCTCAAGCCTTCAAAGACGCTAAAGTAAACTACGGTGTTGCAACTATCCCAACTCTTCCAAACGGAAAAGACTACGCAGCATTTGGTGGTGGTAAAGCTTGGATCATCCCATCAAGCACTAAGAACCTTGAAGCTGCTCAAAAATTTGTAGACTTCCTTGTTTCAACTGAACAACAAAAAGCCTTCTACGATAAAACTAATGAAATCCCAGCTAACACTGAAGCTCGTTCATACGCTGAAGGTAAAAATGATGAGTTGACAACAGCTGTTATCAAACAGTTCAAGAACGCTCAACCAATGCCAAACATCTCTCAAATGTCAGCTGTTTGGGACCCAGCTAAAACAATGTTGTTTGAAGCTGTAAGTGGTAAGAAAGATGCTAAAACAGCTGCTAACGATGCTGTAACATTGATCAAAGAAACAATCAAACAAAAATTTGGTGAATAAAAAATTTGTTCAAGGGGGGTGGAAATCAAATCCCCCTTTGAATTTATCAACGAAAACACAAATAGTTTAGGTTTTATCTAGAAACCAGTATCCTATGAAAGGAGTTATTATGGAAAAGCAACAACCTAGTAAAGCAGCCCTGCTGTCTATCATTCCTGGGTTAGGACAGATTTACAACAAACAAAAAGCCAAAGGTTTTATCTTCCTTGGTGTAACCATCGTATTTGTCCTTTATTTCCTAGCACTTGCAGCCCCTGAATTGAGCAACCTCATCACTCTTGGTGACAAGCCAGGTCGTGATAATTCCCTCTTCATGCTGATTCGCGGTGCCTTCCATTTAATCTTTGTAGTTGTTTATGTACTCTTTTATTTAGCAAATATCAAAGATGCACATAAAACTGCCAAACACATTAATAATGGTATTCCAGTAGCACTTACCTTTAAAGAAATGATCAAAGGAATCTATGAAAATGGTTTCCCTTACCTCTTGATTATTCCTTCTTACATTGCTATGACCTTTGCAATCATCTTCCCAGTTATCGTAACCTTGATGATTGCCTTTACCAACTACGACTTCCAACACTTGCCACCAAACAAATTGTTGGACTGGGTTGGTTTGACGAACTTTACGAACATCTGGAGTTTGAGTACCTTCCGTTCTGCCTTCGGTTCCGTTCTTTCTTGGACCATCATCTGGGCTTTGGCTGCCTCAACTTTACAAATCGTAATCGGTATCTTCACAGCTATCATTGCTAACCAACCATTTATCAAAGGAAAACGTATCTTTGGTGTTATTTTCCTTCTTCCTTGGGCTGTCCCAGCCTTCATCACTATCTTGACATTCTCAAATATGTTTAATGATAGTGTCGGTGCTATCAACACTCAAGTCTTGCCAATCTTTGCTAAATTCCTTCCTTTCCTTGATGGTGCTCTTATTCCTTGGAAAACAGATCCAACTTGGACAAAAATTGCCTTGATTATGATGCAAGGTTGGCTTGGATTCCCATACATCTACGTTTTGACTTTAGGTATTTTACAATCTATCCCTAACGACCTTTACGAAGCAGCTTATATTGACGGTGCCAATGCTTGGCAAAAATTCCGCAACATCACTTTCCCAATGATCTTGGCCGTTGCGGCACCTACTTTGATTAGCCAATACACCTTCAACTTTAACAACTTCTCTATCATGTACCTCTTCAATGGTGGAGGACCTGGTAGTGTCGGAGGTGGAGCTGGTTCAACCGATATCTTGATCTCATGGATCTACCGTTTGACAACAGGTACATCTCCTCAATACTCAATGGCGGCAGCTGTTACCTTGATTATCTCTATCATTGTCATCTCAATCTCTATGATTGCATTCAAGAAACTACACGCATTTGATATGGAGGACGTCTAAGATGAATAACTCAATTAAACTCAAACGTAGACTGACTCAAACCCTTACTTACCTCTACTTAATTGGCCTATCAATCGTGATTATCTATCCACTTTTGATTACCATCATGTCAGCCTTTAAAGCAGGTAACGTCTCAGCCTTTAAACTAGATACTAATATCGACCTCAATTTTGATAACTTTAAAGGCCTCTTCACTGAAACCTTGTACGGTACTTGGTACCTCAATACTTTGATTATCGCCTTGATTACCATGGTTGTTCAAACAAGTATCATCGTACTTGCTGGTTATGCCTACAGCCGTTACAACTTCTTGGCTCGTAAACAAAGTTTGGTCTTCTTCTTGATTATCCAAATGGTGCCAACCATGGCCGCTTTGACAGCCTTCTTCGTTATGGCGCTTATGTTGAACGCCCTTAACCACAGCTGGTTCCTCATCTTCCTCTACGTTGGTGGAGGTATCCCGATGAATGCTTGGCTCATGAAAGGCTACTTCGATACAGTGCCAATGTCTCTAGACGAATCTGCAAAACTAGACGGTGCAGGACACTTCCGCCGCTTCTGGCAAATTGTTCTTCCACTTGTTCGCCCAATGGTTGCTGTACAAGCTCTCTGGGCCTTCATGGGACCTTTCGGGGACTACATCCTCTCTAGTTTCTTGCTTCGTGAGAAAGAATACTTTACTGTTGCCGTAGGACTCCAAACCTTCGTCAGCAATGTGAAAAACTTGAAGATTGCCTACTTCTCAGCAGGTGCTATCCTCATCGCCCTTCCAATCTGTATTCTCTTCTTCTTCCTACAAAAAAACTTTGTTTCAGGACTTACAAGTGGTGGCGACAAGGGGTAATATACCCCCGCCACCCTTTTTCATTTTGGAGCTTGTGACTATAAAAATATCCTTGTAGCAAGCAATTTGTCTCCTAGACTTGAAATAAAGCGCATTTCTCTATATAATAATACTCATATAGAAAACACCTTTTAGAAAGATACAAATGCTTCCATATCCATTTTCCTATTTTTCAAGTATTTGGGGATTTCGTAAGCCCCTGTCCAAACGTTTCGGACTCAACTGGTTTCAACTTCTCTTTACCAGTATCTTCCTTATCAGCTTGTCTATGGTACCCATTGCCATCCAAAACAGCTCACAGGATACTTATCCGCTAGAAACCTTTATCGATAATGTCTATGAACCATTGACAGATGAGGTTGTCCAGGATCTCTCTGAACATGCTGCAATTGTTGATGGTAAATTTACTTATACAGGAACAGCTAGTCAAGCGCCTTCTATTGTAATCGGTCCAAGCCCAAGCAAGGAATTACCTAAGGACTTGCAACTGCATTTCGATACGAATGAGCTCGTCATCAGCAAGGAAAGTAAAGAGCTGACCCGTGTCTCTTACCGAGCGATTGAGACTGAGAGTTTCAAAAGTAAAGATAGCTTGACCCAAGCCATTTCTAAAGACTGGTACCAGCAGAATCGTGTCTATATCAGTCTCTTTCTAGTTCTCGGTGCGAGCTTCCTCTTTGGTTTGAATTTCTTTATCGTCTCTCTAGGAGCTAGTCTTCTCCTTTATATCACTAAGAAATCACGCCTCTTTTCATTTAGGACCTTTAAAGAGTGCTACCATTTTATCTTGAACTGTTTAGGATTACCAACTCTGATTACGCTTATTTTGGGACTCTTTGGCCAAAATATGACAACTCTCATTACTGTACAAAACATTCTTTTTGTTCTGTATCTGGTCACTATCTTTTATAAAACGCATTTCCGTGATCCAGATTACCATAAATAGGAGATTTTTATGCCCGTTACGATTAAAGACGTGGCCAAGGCTGCTGGTGTTTCGCCTTCAACCGTAACCCGTGTTATTCAAAACAAATCAACCATTAGCGACGAAACAAAAAAACGCGTTCGCAAGGCTATGAAGGAGCTCAATTACCACCCCAACCTCAACGCTCGTAGTTTGGTAAGCAGTTATACCCAAGTTATCGGCTTGGTCCTTCCTGACGACTCAGATGCCTTCTACCAGAATCCTTTCTTTCCATCAGTCCTACGTGGCATCTCTCAAGTCGCATCTGAAAACCACTATGCCATTCAGATAGCAACAGGTAAAGATGAAAAAGAACGCCTTAAAGCTATCTCACAAATGGTTTACGGTAAACGTGTGGATGGTTTGATTTTCCTTTATGCTGAAGAGGAAGATCCCTTGGTAAAATTGGTGGCTGAAGAGCAGTTCCCCTTCCTCATTCTAGGAAAATCCATTTCACCCTTTATCCCTCTTGTCGATAATGACAATGCCCAAGCTGGTTTTGATGCAACCGAATATTTCATCAAAAAAGGATGCAAACGAATTGCCTTTATCGGAGGTTCTAAGAAACTCTTCGTTACACAAGACCGTCTAACTGGTTACGAATCCGCGCTCAAGCAATACAAACTGCCTCTTGATGACAATCTGACCTACTTTGCAAATGAATTTCTAGAGGAAAAAGGATATCAATTTAGTAAACTCCTCTTTCAGCATGACCCACAGATTGATGCTATCATTACAATCGATAGCCTTCTAGCTGAAGGTGTTTGTGACTATATTGCTAAGCACCAACTGGATGTCCCTGTTCTCAGCTTCGACTCAGTCAATCCCAAGCTCAACTTGGCGGCCTATGTTGATATCAATAGCCTAGAACTTGGTCGTGTTTCCCTTGAAACTATCCTCCAAATTATCAACGATGCTAAAAGCAATAAGCAAATTTGTTACCGTCAGTTGATTGCCCACAAAATTATCGAAAAATAAAAACCAGCTCGCGCTGGTTTTTTTAGTCACTAATTTTCTGTTTCAACGAATCGTCCCAGAATATGGACATTCTCAGATACAGAGACAAAGGCACCTGGATCCACCTGTTTCATAATGAGTTTAAATTCATTAAACTCTGCACGTGTAATGACAGTAATTAAAACTGCCTTTCTCTCGTGATTATAGGTTCCTTCTGCATCGTGGATCATGGTTGCTCCGCGGTGCAATTTTTTATGGATTTTCTCAATTACTTTATCTGGATGATTGGTCACAATCATGGCCTGCATGCGTTTTTGCTTGGTAAAGACCGCATCTGTCACACGGCTAGAGACAAAGATGGTAATCATAGAATAGAGAGCGTATTTCCATCCAAAGGTCAAACCTGCTATCAGCATAATGGTACCATTTACCAAGAAAGAAATACTGCCGACATTCTTACCTGTTTTCTTGCGAATAGTCAGACTGACGATATCCGTCCCACCACTGGAGATATTGTTTCGAAGAGCAAAACCAATCCCCAAGCCCATGACAACACCCCCAAAAAGGGCATTGATAATAGGATCCTCCGTCAAGGTTGCCACAGGGACAAACTGGATAAAGAAGGAACTCATGGACACCGTGATAAAGGTAAAAACAGTAAACTTATGCCCAATCTGATACCAGGCCAAGACCATCAAAGGGAAGTTAATAGCGTAAAAGGTTAGCGAAATCGGAATATGAAACCCAAACCAGTGATTACTCAAGGCAGAGATAATCTGTGCCAAACCTGTTGCACCACTCGAATACACATGCCCCGGTTGGAAAAAGAAATTGACCGCTACTGCTGATAAAAAACCATAGACTAGAGAGGCCGAAATCTTCTCGTCATACTTCTCACGAGAGATGCTTTGTAAGACACGTAAAATTTTTATCTGATGAGCAAAGCGGCGCAGATAATAGCGCCACCGCTTAATTCGTTTTGCTTGTTTCATCTTCTTCCACTTGTAAGCTGAGTTCCTCTAGTTGTTTGAGAGCCACTGTTGAAGGAGCTTGTGTCATTGGGTCAGTTGCCTTGTTGTTCTTAGGAAAGGCAATAACTTCACGGATATTTTCTTCTCCTGCTAAGAGCATGACAAATCGGTCAAGCCCGATAGCCAAACCACCGTGTGGTGGGAAACCATAGTCCATGGCTTCAAGAAGGAAGCCAAACTGGTCATTTGCTTCTTCAGCTGAGAAACCAAGAGCTTTGAACATGCGTTCTTGAAGGTCTTTTTGGTTGATACGAAGGCTACCACCACCAAGTTCATAACCGTTCAAGACGATATCGTAAGCAATGGCACGAACCTTAGCCAATTCACCTTCGAGTTCATGAGCAGTATCTGCCTGAGGAAGGGTAAATGGATGGTGGGCGCTCATGTAACGTCCCTCTTCTTCAGACCATTCAAACATTGGCCAGTCAACTACCCAGAGGAAGTTGAATTTGTCTGTATCAATCAAGCCAAGTTCTTTAGCAATACGTCCACGAAGGGCACCAAGTGTTGCATTAGCTACTTCAAGCGTATCAGCAACAAATAGAACCAAGTCCTTATCTTCAAGAGCAAGCGCAGTTGTCAATTCTGCTTGGATGCCAGTCAAGAACTTAGCAACTGGTCCGTTTAATGCTCCATCAACCACCTTGACCCAAGCAAGACCTTTGGCACCGTACTGTTTGGCTACTTCCGTCATCTTGTCGATGTCTTTACGTGAATAGTTGTCCGCAGCTCCTTTGACCACAATTGCTTTTACAGCAGGTGCTTCTGAAAAGACTTTAAAGTCTACACCTTTGACCACTTCTGTCAAGTCCTGAAGCAACATATCAAAACGCGTATCAGGCTTGTCAGAACCATAAAGAGCCATAGCGTCATCGTATTTCATACGAGGGAATGGAAGCGTCACTTCGATGCCTTTAGTTTCTTTCATGACGCGCGCAATCAAGCCTTCTGTGATATCTTGGATTTCTTGCTCAGTAAGGAAAGACGTTTCCAAGTCGACCTGAGTGAACTCAGGCTGGCGGTCACCACGCAAGTCCTCATCACGGAAACATTTGACAATTTGGTAGTAACGGTCAAAACCAGCATTCATCAAGAGCTGCTTCGTGATTTGTGGACTTTGAGGAAGAGCATAGAAATGCCCTTTATTGACACGAGATGGTACCAAATAGTCACGCGCCCCTTCAGGAGTTGACTTAGAAAGGAATGGTGTCTCCACGTCGATAAACTCCAACTCATCCAAGTAGTTGCGGATAGAGTGAGTCACCTTAGCACGAAGTTTAAGATTTTCCAACATTTCTGGACGACGAAGGTCAAGGTAACGGTAACGCAAACGCGTATCGTCATTGGCCTCAATGCCATCCTTAATCTCAAATGGGGTTGTCTTAGCTGTATTAAGCACTGTCAGAGCTGTCACGTTTAACTCAACTGCACCAGTTGGCAACTTATCATTGGCTTGCTCACGCGCAGCGACCTGTCCAGTCACCTCGATAACAAATTCGCTACGAAGGCTTTCAGCTGTTTCCATAACCTCTACAGAGACTTTTTCAGGGTTGATAACCAACTGCATGATTCCTTCACGGTCACGAAGATCGATAAAGATCAAACCACCAAGGTCACGACGACGGCCAACCCATCCTTTCAAGGTCATTTCTTGTCCGATGTGTTCCTCACGAACACGACCAGCATACATACTACGTTTCATTGTTTCTCTCCTCTTTTATTCTGTTACTATTTTACCATAAAAGCGCAGGCTCTTCATGAAAATCATCAGAAAAGTTTGCCTGACTTTAAAAATCAAGTAAAGTCCCTAAAAATTAGCACCAATAAAAAATCCGATGAACTTCACCGGACTCTTTTATTTTGAATTGTTGCCTGCTTTACGCTTTTCAGCAATTTCGGCTGCCTTTCGAGGCAAGACAATTTCCGTTATGTAAGCCGTCCCAAAACGCAGTACACCTGCAATAGGGGCAAAGACAACTGCTAGATAGTTGTAGAAGAAATCGCCTTTGAAGGCATAAGCTAGTGCCCCGATAATGAAAAATAGAACAACTGCTTGAATCACTGCTAATAAAATTACTCGTTTCATGTGACCTCCTGACTCTATTATAGCATGAGAATCATTAAAAAGCCGACTAAATTATTCAAAGCGTGGAGAGAAATACTGTAGACCAGACCTTTTCTGCTAATATAGGCCAATCCCAAACTAAAACCAAGGCTAAAATAGACAAAAAATTGTTGCACATCACCTGGGAAATGAATCAAGGTAAACAGAACACTGGATACCAGAAGAAAAATCAGAGTTTGTTTACTATTGTCCTGCTTAGGAAAGAGGTAGCGTGCTAACATCCCTCTAAAGATAAGTTCTTCCGTCAAAGGAGCAAAAATAACGACCGCAAAGAATGAGAAAAGTGGTTGAGACAAGGTCAAGTCTATCGCTATTTGCTGATTTACTGAAGGATCATTTGGCAAGAAAAACTGGACAACCAGAGATAAGAACCAAACCAGAGCAGGAAGCCAAATAAATCGGTTAAAGCCGCTCTTCTCAATATGGACAGAACCTTTCTGGTACCATTTGTAAATGCCGTACACATAAACTCCAGCCAAGGCCACATAGAGTAGGGTAACAGCATAAGGTGAAGCACCTAAGGCAAGCGAAGAGGTCGCCAACCCCTGAATGAAGCCATAGATGAATAAAAAGGATAGAATGGCTAGAAGAAACCAGCCAAGGTTTTTAAGTAGTTTCATAAAGTTCTCCTATCTTGCTTTATAGCTGTTTTTCAATACAAAGAGGTTTGCTATTCCTAACACAAGTACCCAGGCAAGTAACATACCAATATTAGAAAAAGATATTTCCCCACCTTTTTGATTTAAAAGATTTACAATAGGACCGACGAACGAGTAATCTAACACTTTCTGAGCCGTATCATTTTGAAGAGCAATTATAGGTAAAAAAGAGACAATTAACATAGGGAAGATACTATAAACTTGCGCTTTAGATTGAGTATCTGAAACCGCACCGATTAGAAGGTTGAGAAAAATAATACTAATAGTTGCTAGGAGCAAATAGATAACATAGGCAAATAAGTAACTCGATACATCTACTTTAAGATAGATGGGAAGTACAATCATAGCAACCAACATTATCAAAATAGGGAGAACGAGCATACTGAAAGTATATTCTGTTGCTGTCACGCCACTTAGAATGAGTGATTTGAGATTTCGTTTTTCCTTATCTTCTGCCATCATAATCGATACCATATAACCACTTCCCATGCTCAAGACCATCGTCAAGCTAGCAGATAGTAAAAATAGGCTCAATTGTCCATTCTTATTTAAAAATTCATTATATAAAACAGCAATACCAAAAGGAATCAATAAAGTCGCTAACAAAGTTGAATTGCTAATAAGAACTTGCACTCTTAACCATAGTAGGGCATTTAATTTTCTAAACATCTAACTTTTCTCCTGTCAATCTGATAAAGATCTCTTCTAAAGTTGGCTCACAAGAGTGAACCACCATCAAATCTGTCGTGTCTAAATGTGGCAATTCTTCAAATGGAACTATCTGTTCTCGTCCATCGTTATAAACCACATGTACTTTCTTATCCACATGGTACTTCTGGATAATATCTTGTGGACTTCCATACTCTATTAAGTTTCCCTTATTTAAAAGAGATAAGCGATCACAAAGCAGAGTTGCTTCATTCATATCATGCGTGGTCAGAAAGATAGTTGTCCCCGCCTGCTTTAATTCTTGAAGTAGGGTATGAATCATCTTAGATGTTGTAGGGTCTAAGCCACTGGTTGGCTCATCAAGGAAGAGAATCTTAGGTGCATTAAGAAGAGCACGAGCCAAGAACATTCGTTGTTTCATTCCAGTAGATAACTTTTCTGCGATAATATCTTTAGCATCTGCCAATCCAACCTGTTGGAGCACCTGATTTACTCTATCTGACTTGAGACCATATAACTTAGCATAGATGAGAAGATTTTTGTAAAGATTCATCTTTTCATAAAAACCACTGCCATCACTAACAATACCAATTTGTTCCAAATCATTTGAGGTTAAATCTTGAGAATTCTTGCCTAACAAAACTGTTTTACCTTGATCTGCAGCCAACTGACCTGTTAAGACATTGATCATGGTTGTTTTACCTGAGCCAGAAGGCCCAAGAAAACCAAAGATTTCACCTTCCTTAATCTCAAAAGAAATCTGGTGAAGAGCTTTTTGCTCCCAAAACTTTTGCTTACATTTTCAACACGAATCATAGAAACTCCTTTATTTGAAATAACGTTTTACCATAGGTATATACATTATATTGATATAAATATGGACTACAGCTACAGCTAAAAGACCTAATAACTGAATCTCTCGTAAGTACAGAAACAATATCAATCAAAATATACAAACCTGGTAAAATATATTGGTTTAATTGGAATAAAATCCGAAAACTCTGTTCCAAATTAGCTTGTCGTTCTCCTTCATCGTAAGAATTGACATAATCTAACATATCCTTTGGAATAGAGAAAAATGCCAAATCAAACTGACGAACAATCGAAATCGTCTTGAAAAGATATTTTTGAACACTGAAAATCAGCACTAATGCCAAAAAAGAAAGAGATAAGGTTATATGGCTTCCATTTAGTACAACCGCTTCACTACCTGAGATGAAAAGAGCCAATAAAATCGCTACACTTGCAATATTAAAAGCAATGGTTCCAAACTCGAGATTCCGATACATTTGCACATAATAGGTTTCATTCAGATCATCATCCATTTCCTCTTGATACAAGGAATGAAATTTTCTGCTTTTCTTTAGGAAATTGAATGTCAAAAGAATGCTAATGAAACCTAATACTAAACAAATAGCTGATATCCAGGGTATCAAGATTTTTACATCTAACATGATTCCGTGGGATTCGGCAACAGCCTTAAACATCCCTACAAAAATGCCCAAGAAAAATCCCAAGACAACAACCATTAAAAACAACAATCCACGTTTCTTTTTCTTTTCCATATTCATTCTCCTTATTCACTTGCTAGATTTTTGGATTTCTTTTCAATCCAGTCAACGACTGGTATGAGGGCAAAATAGGCCCAAATAAATTGGTCGCTGTAATAGAGATCAAACCATCCTAGATTTGTTCCAATTAGTAGACACAGGCTGACTAATAGAGCTATGGCAACTACATAATAAATCACTTTATACTTGTTCATCATTTTTCTCCTTTTTCTTTAACCAGTTGAAAATGGACAAGAGGACTAAGTTAACCCAAACCAAATACTTACTTTCAACAAAATAGAACCACCCCAGTAATGTTCCAACCATAGCGAAAGCATTCACAATGAGGGCAAGAACACTCATGTAATAAATCACTTTATACTTGTTCATCACTCGTCCTCCTCCAAGCGAAATACTGATTCGACTGTTTCGTTGAAAATCTGAGATATTTTCAGGGCAATGATAATGGATGGGGTGTACTCATCCCGTTCTAGTAGGCTAATGGTCTGTCTGGAAACCCCTGCCAGTTTAGCTAGGTCGGTTTGATTGAGGCCATCGCGAGCCCGAAGCTCTTTTAGACGATTTTTTAGTTGCATGTTACACACCTACTCTCCATCAAATTCAACGGTTTGAATATCCTCAATACGTTGCAACTTGATTTTTTCTTTTCCCGTCTTGTCTACATATCGTAGCTTGACCCATTCCTCATCAACATCCACAACTTCCCAAAAATTTGTTCCAAATAGTTCTCCAATGATTGTTGGTTTCTTTCCAATCATTTCTTGCAATAATCTTGACATTTCTATATTTCCTTTCTCTTTTCTTTCGATTACCTTTAACCTCTTCTCTATCCGCTTGATTTTCTTAGATTGACTCATATAAATCAAGACGAGAAAAGGAAACAAAATCCATACCCACATGTGGCTCCCTCCTATTTCTTAACTTGAATTTATTGTAACACATCTTTTTCTTTTTGACAAGCATATTTGTCAAAAAGTTTATGATTTTTGTCATTTTGCAAAAGAAAAAGGTCAGGAGTAGGTTCCTGACCTTTTTATCTATCATTAAAAGCCTAATTTTTCAAAGATTTCTGAGAAGTTTTGGCTGATTGTCTCAAGCGACACTTGCACTTCTTCTCGGGTTTGGTTGTTCTTAACCGTTACTTGTCCGCTTTCGACTTCGCTCTCTCCTAGGGTGATGAGGGTCTTAGCCGCAAAGGCATCGGCTGACTTGAACTGAGCTTTGAGCTTACGGTTGAGGTAATCACGCTCTGCTTTGAAACCTTGTTGGCGAAGAGCTTGGACTAGTTCTAGGGCCTTGACATTTGCTCCATCACCCAAGACTGCGATATAAACATCTAGGGCATTTTCGATAGGGAGGGCCACACCTTGCTTTTCAAGGATGAGAAGCAGGCGCTCTACACCAAGTCCAAAACCAAATCCAGCAGTTTCTGGGCCTCCAAAGTAAGCAACCAAGCCATCGTAACGACCACCCGCACAGACTGTCAGGTCATTGCCCTCAATCTCAGTGATAAACTCGAAAATAGTGTGATTGTAGTAGTCCAGACCACGCACCATATTGGTATCGATGATGTAGTCTACTCCAAGATTTTCCAACATCTGACGCACAGCATCAAAATGAGCTTGACTTTCTTCATCAAGGAAGTCCAAGATAGAAGGCGCATTCTCTACTGCTACCTTGTCTTCTTTTTCCTTAGAGTCCAAGACACGGAGAGGATTTTCCTCCAAACGACGTTGGCTATCTTTAGACAAGGTCTCCTTGAGCGGTGTCAAATAGTCAATTAAGGCTTGACGGTAGGCCGCACGGCTCTCAGGATTTCCAAGAGTATTAAGGTGCAATTTGACACCTTGGATACCGATTTCTTTCAAGAAATGGGCTGCCATTGCGATGGTTTCCACATCGGTAGCTGGATTGCTAGATCCAAAACACTCAACACCAATCTGGTGGAATTGGCGCAAACGCCCTGCCTGTGGACGCTCATAACGGAACATAGGGCCCATGTAGTAGAACTTGCTTGGCTTTTGCACTTCTGGCGCGAAGAGTTTATTTTCCACATAGGAACGGACAACGGGCGCAGTTCCTTCTGGACGGAGGGTGATATGACGGTCACCCTTGTCATAGAAATCGTACATTTCCTTGGTTACGATATCCGTTGTATCTCCGACAGAGCGACTGATGACCTCGTAATGCTCAAAAATGGGCGTGCGCACTTCTGCGTAGTTGTAGCGCTTGAAAATCTCACGGGCAAAGCCCTCAACGTACTGCCATTTGTCAGATTCAGCAGGTAAAATATCCTGCGTTCCTTTTGGTTTTTGTAATTTCATAGGGAATCCTCTTTAAACTTAATAGTCTTATTTTACCATAAATAGAGGGATTAAAACAGTGAGAAAAAAAATTAGGATTCAAATATCATTTTTGAGATTAATAACTGTCAAAAAAATAGCTATCAAGGAAAGACCAACAAATAGCATCCAAGTCAACTGTATATTCCATACGGCTACAAGTGAAAAACAGGCTGTTCCCACAGGTATGGATAAGGTAAACAATAAACCTAAAAAATTACTGGTACGAGCTAGAACCTCTGGAGCTAGATTTTTCATGAGCATGGCACTAATCTTTGGTTGAACTTTACCAGACACATATAGAGTTGAAAAGAGAAATAGCAAACCAAGTACGACTTGATTGAATACGTTAGCCAGACCAATTAGAGTGAGCCCTACGGTAGCCCACATCATCAATCTAGGCAGGGACTGCTTCCCAAAATAATCATTGCCCGTAAGGCTACTGATGATGACTGCTACTAAAGCACCGACTTGACTGATAAATAACGCCTCTGTGTAAGAAAAATTCAAGAGAGAATGGCTCAAAAAGAAGATGTTATAGATGCTTCCTAAAGCGCCACCCAAGGCATTGATAAGCAAGACAGCAAAGATCATAAAACCAAAGTTTTTCTGTCCACTTTTTAGAAAAACGAGACGTAAATTTCGATAAATCGTTAGGAACTGGTCTTTGATAGAAATCTTCTCATTTTTATGTAATTCCCCATCAGCAGATGAAGTTGACAGGCTCAATTTGCTTCTTCCTAAAAAGAGAACAGAGGCTGATACTAGGAAAAAGCAAGCATTGATTCCCGCAACGAGGGAAAAATTGTTGACCGATAGTCCTAAGAGCCAGACTCCAAAAGCTTGACCACCAATAGCTGAAATATAGGTGATAAATTGAGAAAAAGAATAAGCCTCCATCAAATCATTTTCAGCTACTTTTTCCTTAATAAGAGGCATGCGCAGGCCACCTGCAAAATCACTGATGACATCACTAATGACATTGATTAAACACAGGCTAGAAAATGCAAAGAGACTAGCTTGCTGAACAACTAGGGCTGCTAGAAAAAATAAAACCGCCTGAAACAAACCGCTATAGACCATCCATTTGACCTTGTCTCTCGTGTAATCTGCCCGAATCCCTACAAAAACTGTAAAGAGAGTCGGAAGAATCATGACAATATTCGCCATAGCAACCGCAAACGAAGCTTGTGGCAAGGTCGATGCATAGACGATGAATACCAAGTTAAAAATTGAAGCACCAAAAGCATTGAAGAAGCGTGACAAAGTCAAGAGTCGATAAGCTTGATTTCTAAACAATAATTTCATAGATAATCTCCCTTCTTGTTCAAATACTCAATGAAAATCAAAGAGCAAACTAGGAAGCTAGCCGAAGGCTGTACTTGAGTACGGCAAGGTGAAGCTGACGTGGTTTGAATTTGATTTTCGAAGAGTATAAGTTTTATGTGAAGTATGACTATAGTATAGCACTTAGAAATTTTAGAGGAAAAACTTTGAATATATGCAACACACAAAATAAGCAAAAAAACGATAGAACTTTCTCGATGACCTGAGAGCAGTCAAAAGTTCTATCGCTTAAAATTTCAAATCATTCTCTTAGTTTGCAGATATTCAATAATCGGTCGTTTTTCTATAGTATTCGGCAGATTTATTACAGCCAAGCATCTCAAAAATACGGACAGCATCTTCCATCTTTTTCTGACCTTCCTTGACTCTGCCTTGCTTGCTATCAAGGAGACCTTCCGCCCATAAATAGACAATTCGGAAATAGGTTTCATTTTCCTTGTAGAAATGCTCTTCTATGACACGTTTAAAATAAGAGGCATTGGTAAATTCTTCACACTCAATACTAGCTAAAAAGCCATTCAATAGTATAGTGTGAAACAGATTTCGATTACCAGACATTTCCATTAGAAAATCAGATTTTCGTACCATCTCTCTAACATATCTAGTAAAAAGAGAAACAGATAAAAAGGGAGAACTGACTGAAAATAAATTGAGTTCATAGATTCCCCAGATCTCGGTAGAAAACAGGTAATCATGAAGGACTTTTCCTTCCTCTGCTGTTAACTCCACCCTTTCATCCATACTCTTCATATAAGACTTGATAAGAATGGCATTTAGAATATGTTTCTGTTTGTTTTGAGAATGGGCATGCTTTTGATACTCCCTGCGATACAAGTCCTCAAGCGGAGCTATATTCTTTGGATCCAAGACATCTATGATTTCTTTTCTCAACTCAGAATCTGTATCATACTGAAAACCTCTCGCCAGAAAGAGGATTTCCTCTACACTGGCAGATATATTTTCTAGGGCAAACAGAAACTTTTCCACCGAAAGCTCACTCTGACCTGTTTCAAAGCGAGATAACATAGACGGCGAAAATTGTCCCCCAGTTGCTTGTCTCAGCGAGATATTTCTTGATTCTCGTAATTGTCTAAAGACTTTTCCAATCTGCTCCATAGGCTTCCCCTTGATTCAGTATTTTCTTCATTTTATCATATTTTTCAGAAAATTCATCAAAAACTTGCCAAATTGTCAGAATTATGAGAAAATAGAGGATATTTATCACGTGGAGGGACTGTAATGAGAGAGGATATCAAAATCAATGACCGTGCTTTGGCCTTGCAAGACCAAATTATCGAAAAACTAGAGAAGGTTTTTGATACAGATGTGGAATTGGATGTTTACAATCTAGGACTGATTTATGAAATCAATCTGGACGAAACGGGTCTCTGTAAGATTGTCATGACCTTCACCGACACTGCCTGCGATTGTGCCGAAAGCCTGCCTATCGAAATCGTCGCAGGTCTGAAACAAATCGAGGGTATCGAAGATGTCAAGGTTGAAGTTACCTGGTCGCCTGCTTGGAAAATCACACGAATCAGTCGCTACGGCCGTATTGCCCTTGGACTGCCACCTCGTTAAGCAGGCAAATCACTTTTGAAGATGAAAAAGAGCAAGCCGAAGTTGGCTTGCTTTTTGATACTCAATGAAAATCAAAGAGCAAACTAGGAAACTAGCCGCAGGTTGCTCAAAACAGTGTTTTGAGGTTGTGGATAGAACTGACGAAGTCAGTAACCATACCTACGGCAAGGCGACATTGACGTGGTTTGAAGAGATTTTCGAAGAGTATGAGTTTATTTTTTACCTGACTTGTCCATATTCCAGAAGTCTGTCACAGCTCCGCGTGAAGCAGATGATACGATATGGGCATATTTACCGAGGACACCACGACTGTAAAGCGGTGGCAAGGTTGTTTCTGCCTTGCGTTTTTCAAGTTCTTCTTCAGATACGGCCATGGAAATTTCTTTAGTATCTTGATCAACCGTAACGATATCGCCTGTACGAAGGTAGGCAATCGGGCCACCATCCTGAGCTTCAGGAGCGATATGTCCAACAACCAGACCATAAGTACCACCAGAGAAACGGCCGTCTGTCAAGAGGGCAACCTTGTCTCCTTGACCTTTACCAACGATCATTGATGAAAGTGACAGCATCTCAGGCATACCAGGACCACCTTTAGGTCCAACGAAACGAACAACGACTACATCACCATCAACGATTTCATCTGTCAGAACGGCCTGAATAGCATCTTCTTCTGAGTCAAAGACCTTAGCTGGTCCAACGTGACGACGGACCTTAACACCTGACACCTTGGCAACCGCACCGTCAGGAGCAAGGTTCCCGTTCAAGATGATAAGCGGACCGTCCGCGCGTTTTGGATTTTCAAGTGGCATGATGACTTTTTGACCTGGTGTAAGGTCTGCAAAGTCAGCTAAGTTCTCAGCGACAGTCTTACCCGTACATGTGATACGGTCCCCGTGAAGGAATCCATTTGCCAGCAAGTACTTCATAACCGCAGGCACACCACCGACTTCGTAGAGGTCTTGGAAGACATACTGACCAGATGGTTTCAAGTCGGCCAAGTGAGGCACACGCTCTTGGATCATATTGAAGTCTTCAAGTGACAAGTCAACATTGGCAGCATGGGCAATGGCAAGCAAGTGAAGAGTAGCATTTGTAGAACCACCGAGAGCCATAGTCACAGTAATGGCATCTTCAAAGGCTTCACGAGTCAAGATATCTGATGGCTTGAGACCGAGCTCCAACATTTTAACTACAGCACGTCCTGCTGCTTCGATATCTTCTTTCTTATCAGCTGATTCAGCTGGATGAGATGAAGAACCTGGCAAACTCATACCCAAAACTTCGATAGCAGTCGCCATGGTATTAGCAGTATACATACCACCACAGCCACCAGGGCCAGGGCAGGCATTACATTCAAGACGTTTCACGTCCTCAGCTGTCATGTCACCGTGGTTCCATTTTCCGATCCCTTCAAAGACAGAAACCAAGTCGATATCTTTACCATCAAGATTTCCCGGTGCAATCGTTCCACCATAGGCGAAAATAGCTGGGATATCCATATTAGCAATAGCAATCATAGATCCAGGCATGTTCTTGTCACAGCCACCGATAGCGACGAAGGCATCCACGTTGTGACCACTCATAGCCGCCTCGATGGAGTCCGCGATGATGTCACGAGATGTTAGAGAGAAACGCATACCAGGCGTTCCCATAGCAATCCCGTCCGCTACGGTGATAGTTCCAAACTGCACAGGCCAAGCACCTGCTGATTTTACACCTTCTTTGGCTAATTTCCCAAAATCATGCAAGTGGATATTACATGGCGTATTTTCCGCCCAAGTCGAAATCACTCCCACAATCGGTGTTTCAAAGTCCTTATCTGTCATACCAGTCGCACGAAGCATAGCACGGTTTGGTGATTTTACCATACTGTCATAAATGCTACTGCGGTGACGTTTATCTAATTCAGTCATTTGTTCCCTCCCATTTCAGTTTTTACTATTATAGCACATTTTAAAAGCAATGAACAGAAGAAAATTCTTGAATTTTCAGAAAATTCTATATACATATGAAATATTTAAAACTAAAAACAACAAAGCGGATTAGGGCACTTTCTGATGACCAGAATATGCTTTTTAATCCGCTTTCTTTAAATAACGTACTGTAATTGTTACAAAAATTCTTTCAGAACAGTGTATTCAACATCTATCTTGCATTATAAATTTCTAGAACTTTCTCTTTTATATTCGATTCACTCAAACCATACTCATTAAGAAGATAATCCACTTTCCCTACTTGACCGAATCTTTCTTGAACACCCATCCGATGAATTTTTGTTATTCCATCATCAGAGAATAATTCACATAAAGCACTGCCAATTCCACCTATCTGATTGTGGTTTTCTACAGTAAATATAGTTTTTCCACTTAACATTGTTTTTATCTGTTCTGGTATCGGTTTAATTCTAAATAAATCTATCACACCTACTGAATAACCTAATTTAGACAGTTCATCCGCAACTCGAATACTTGGAGCAACCATTATGCCAGAAGCAACTATTACAACATCTTCACCGTGTCTTAACTCAATGTAGCCTTTAGAAAAATCTTCTCCACCTTGATATACAGCCTCTGGAGCCTTTCTAATTATTCGAATATATTTTAGTCCTTTTAAGTCTAATGTCTGGTTCAAGATTTCACGAAATTGGATATCATCAGTTGCTTCAAAAATGATCGATTTAGGAATTAAACGTAACAATCCAATTTCTTCAAATGGCATATGTGTGCCACCATTCATCTCTGCCGTTACTCCTGCATCTGAGCCAATCACAGTGGCATCCAATTGTGCGTACCCAAGAGAAATAAATAATTGATCAAATACTCTTCTTGAAGCAAAAGGGCCAAATGTATGAAGATAAGGTCTAAACCCCTGAATAGATAAACCTGCTGCAAGCCCGACCATTTCTGCTTCCATTATTCCAACATTCACATAACGGTCTCCAAAGTCCTTTTCAAGATTATTAGTAGCCATAGAACTTGACAAGTCTGCTTCTAAAACTACTATATCAGAATAACTTTGGTTAGCCTCTAAAAGGAAGTCTCTATACACATGTCGTAATTCTTTCGTACTTCTCATCATTCTGTTTCCTCCAATTCCTGACTTAATCTTTCTACAACTGAAGTTAACATTTGTCTCTCCTCTACAGTAGGGCGAAGATGATGATTGGATTTCATTTCTTCCAGCTCTCGAACTCCTTGACCTTTTACAGTGTCTAATACAATACACTTAGGGGAGGAATTATTTGACTGTTTTAATTGGATAATCCCTTCATAAATTTCTCTAATATCTGAACCATTGACCCTAATGGATTCAAATCCAAATGCTGAGAATTTTTCTACAAAATCACCTGGATTACAAATATCCTTTGTAAAACCATCTAATTGTTTTTTGTTATCGTCTACAAATACA
Organism: Streptococcus sp. Marseille-Q5619; assembly: GCF_946901205.1. NCBI lineage: Bacteria > Bacillati > Bacillota > Bacilli > Lactobacillales > Streptococcaceae > Streptococcus > Streptococcus sp. Marseille-Q5619. The sequence continues at coordinate 99,197 of NZ_CAMPPO010000007.1, read as the reverse complement.
ATTAAATTAGATAACTGTTGATGAGAAGCAAACTGTATAGCCTCCCAACATTGTCCCTCATTTAACTCACCATCTCCAACAATAGCATAGGTATAAAAGGGACTTTTCCTTATTCTCTGACCATATGCAAGTCCGGTTGCAACACTAATTCCCTGTCCTAAAGAGCCAGTTGTCATATCTATGCCCGGCGTTAGATTTCTATCAGGATGAGACGGTAATTTGGTTCCATTTGTATTTAAAGAATATAAGAATTCTTTGTCAAAGAAACCATTCAAATAGAGTGTACTGTATAGAGCTGGTCCTCCGTGACCTTTTGATAATATGAAATAATCTCTATCTCGTGCTGCAAATATTTCTGGAGTCATTGGCATTATTTCACCATAAAGAACTGCTAAAACTTCTACGATAGACAGACTCCCTCCATAATGGCCGAATCCAAGATGATTCAAGGTTTCAAGAGTATTTAATCGGATATTAGTCGCAAATTTTCTTAACTCATCTTCCCTATTTTTACTTAAAATCATCCCTTATTCCTCCTTTGCAGATGGCTTTTTAATAAAGGATACTCCAAACATAACTGCTAGAATAAGAACAAGACCAATCACAATGCCTGCTTGTGAGCCAAATTGATTTAACATTCCTAAAATAATTCCTGATAGACCAAAATCTGCATCTGAGAAAGTTGATCCTTGGAAACCAAGTCCTCCCAAAACTGGCATTAAAAAGACTGGAAGAAAACTGATTAAAATACCTTGTAAAAATGCTCCAATAGTGGCTCCACGAACACCACCAGATGCATTCCCAATGACACCTGCAGTCGCTCCACAGAAGAAATGAGGCACAACACCTGGTAAGATAACAACCGTTCCTGAAGCAATCATAATTGCCATACTTACTAAACCACCAACAAAACTAGAGATAAATCCAATTAGAACTGCATTGGGTGCATAAGTATAAACAATCGGACAATCCAAAGCAGGTTTTGAATTAGGTACAAGACGCTCTGAAATACCTTTAAAGGCTGGAACAATTTCACCCAAAATAAGGCGAACACCTGCTAAAATAACAAATACCCCTGCTGCAAATTGACCTGCTAATTGTAAAGCATAAACTAGACCACTTGTACCACTACTGATTTCTTTTTCTATATATTCTGACCCTGCAAAGATAGCTACAATAATGTAAATAACTGCCATGGATAAAGTAATACTAACAGTACTATCACGTAAAAAAGCTAAACTCTTTGGAAATTTAATGTCCTCTGTTGATTTTGATTTGTCACCGATAAGGCTACCAGTAAAACCACTCAACCAATATCCCAAAGAACTGAAATGACCTAAAGCCACCTTGTCATTTCCAGTTAATTGAACCATATATTTTTGCACAAATGCTGGGGAAATACTCATAATAATACCGAGTGCTAATCCTCCTAGTAAGATAAGAGGCAGGCTAGTAAAGCCAGCAACTGATAAAATGACCGCAATCATACACGCCATATATAGAGTGTGGTGCCCTGTTAAAAAGATATATTTAAATCGAGTAAAACGAGCGATTAAGATATTGAACACCATGCCTGCAAACATAATCATTGCAGTAGCTGAGCCATATGTTGTTAAAGCTACAGCTACAATTGCTTCATTATTCGGCACAACGCCAGATAAATGAAAAGCATGCTCAAACATGGTACCAAATGGATTTAAAGAATTTTGTACAATTCCTGCACCACCAGATACAACTAAGAAACCAACAAAGGTCTTAATTCCACCTTTAATAATATCAGGTAATTTCTTCTTCTGAAGAACTAATCCTAAAATTGCAATTAAAGCTACTAAAATAGCTGGTGTACTAACAATATCCAATATGAACTTCATCATGACGCTAGCCTCCTATATAAGTCCTTTTTCTTCACAAAGTTTAGTAATTAATTCTCGTAGTTCATCCATATCAATAATACTATTTAAGATACGAACATCTCCAAGATGACTAGCTGAATCAGCTAGATCACGACCAACAATCCAAATATCCGCTGCATTTGGATCTGCTCCACCTAAATCATAGTGTTCAACTTCTACATCCGAAACATTCAAATCACTCAATACAGATTCAATATTCATCTGTACCATAAAACTTGAACCTAATCCTGAACCACAAGCTGTACCAATTTTTAACATTATCTAATCCTCCTGTTTAATTATCATTTTAATGTCATCATAGTTTTTTGATGAAATTAAAGCTTGAACATGATTTTTATCTCTTAAAATTGTTGTTAAATGTGACAAAGCCTTTAAATGACTCTCATTATCAATGGCTGCAATACAAATTAACAATCTTACCTCCTGTTCTGGATTATCCAATAAATAAATCGGTTCTTCCAAAACTAACATTGACATTCCTATTTCATTCACACCTTCATCTGGCCGAGCGTGAGGAATTGCTACTCCCTTCCCTAAATTAATAAAAGGCCCAAACTCTTCTACTTTTTGAATCATTGCCTCAGGGTAGTTCTCAGTTATCTTATCTTGATCCAAAAGCGGTTTAGCTGCTAAACGAATCGCCTCCTTCCATCCTAATTTTTGCGAACTAACCTGATAGGTTTCTTTGGTAATAAGTTGTTCTAGCACTGGTACAATTTCCTTTCTATCATTTTTTTGATAAAGATAATTCTTTAACGCCAATCTTAATTCCAATTCTTGTGTAATAATTCCATATTTTTTGACAATATTCAGGATTTGTTCAATCTCAAAATCCCCATACTCTAAATTCGGAAAATCTTTTAACACTAGTTCTACTAGTTGTATTGCTTGCTCTTCAGTCATCATAACCGAAACTAGATAATTTGGCTTTTCTGTCTCCACCTTTATGGTAGAAAAAACCATATCATAGTCACTACTAGTTTTCGCCTGTAAATCATCAATCTTTGAGGTTCCTATGAACTCAATTTGAGGAAATAATGCTAATAGATTCTCTTTTAACATCAATGAAGAACTAACACCATTAGGACAAATGATTGCTGCTTTATAGCATTTTTGAGGCAAAGTATCTGCTTTCTTTAAATAACCTCCGAAATGGATAACAAAATATGCTGTTTCACTATCAGGTATGGGTTTGTCAATAGCGTCCATCAAGGGAGTCAAAGAATCTTTTACTAGTTCAAATAAATCAGGATAATGTTCTTTAACATGCAATACATATTCATTTGAACTAGGTAGGCCGAACTTTAATCTATAGTAAGCCGGTATAAGGTGGCGGCGAAGATTTTCTCTCAATCCTTCCCTTTGTTTAAAATGTAACAAAGAAATATCTTCCATTCTACTTATAATAGCCTCTGTTAGTTGATTAAAGTAAACCGGAGCAACATCTACTTCACCTTCAAAGCAACTTGATAATAAAACTGTGATATAGCGATAATCATCCTCAGAAAACACCGTATCTATAATCCCCAAATCAACCACTGTATCCAATAAAATAGTGGTTATATCTTGAATAACAGGAGATACTAATGTCTCTGAAAGACATACTCTTTCAACATCCCTTTGATACCTACACAGAATGAATACTAAACCGAAAAGGCAAACTTTTAATTGATTTACAATAGGTACTAGCTGTAGCTTCTCATAATAATCTTTAACTACCTGATTTATCAAATCATAAGTTAATGAATACCCCCAACTGGATAAAACATAATCCAAACCCCAAATTCCTATGGAGGATTCCAGCAACTCACTAACCATTTGAAAAGCTAAACGGTGCTTATTCCACTCTGAACCGTGTAAAGTATAACCTTTTGCTCTACTATACCCTAGCTCCAAATCATTATCTAACATAATCTTTCTTAATGATTGAATATCAGATAAGGTTGTATTCTTACTTACTTTCAAAAAGTCTTGGTAATGATTATTTGATATAAAATCTAATCGGCAAAAAGTGTAAAGATAGATTAAAGCTAAGCGAGTCGACTTTGGTAAAACCAATTCATCCGACTTAATAATATCTGTCAAAGATTGCTTCGTACGATTTGATAAACTATAGCGACCTTGCTTTTTATCCAGCACTATCCCTTTATTAGCTAGATAAGGCACTAAATAATCTATTCCTTCTTTGACTTCCTTTATAGGTAAGCTCACCTTAACAGATAACTCATATAACGATAGCTCACAATGATCCATCAAAGTCATCAAAATAACTAGTGCTCTATAATCAAACATTTCTCTTCCTTTCTAACTACAATTATAGTGTAAAAGTTATAAGAATAAAAGAGTATTTGAGCACAATATAATCTCACCTTTTAAAAGAAATTATTGGGCTGAAAGTTTTTAGTAATTATTTTTCTACTTTTTTTTCACGTTATAAATTAAAGCGATATCATTTAGATATCAATTAATAGGAATGGTTGAAATGGCACTAGAACGGCTCAATGAAGGGGAATTGGTAGAGCTTGACGAAGAACGAAAAGCTGCCATGGTTTCAAATCTCCTAGTCGTTCTCTGTGGCAATCATGATGCACAACCAATTGTCAACACAGGAAGTCTTTACTAAAGATGGCTGAAGCTAAAAAAAGCAGATCCACCTTCGACTCTCAACAAAGTTATACGCTGCACTCGCATCATGGGCAGAAGACGACTTTCGTTCAGTCAATGGGCAAATCGAATATCTCCTCACAGAGTGTGTCAAACAACGGAAGAAAGACGGAAAATACGTATCAGAAACCATTGACGAACCATTTGAGATTGATATTTAACATTTTCTCCTGTCTGCTAGGTCTGACAGGAGAATTTTTTCATCTTTTTTTGTCAAGTAACTTTACTTTACAAAAAAAATGTGTTATCCTAGTATGGTTGATGAAAATCAGTAGATTGAATCGAATATAAATACCTAAAGGAGAAATCAAAATGGCAGTACCTGCACGTCGCACTTCAAAAGCGAAGAAAAACAAACGTCGTACACACTACAAAGTAACAGCTCCATCTGTAAACTTTGACGAAACTACTGGAGATTACTCACGTTCTCACCGTGTATCACTTAAAGGATACTACAAAGGACGTAAAATCGCTAAAGCTGCATCAGCTGAATAATAGAAGGGAGATACCATGCGCGTAAATATTACACTTGAACACAAAGAATCTGGTGAACGCTTGTACCTTACTTCTAAAAACAAACGTAACACTCCAGACCGTCTTCAATTGAAGAAATACTCACCAAAACTTCGCAAACACGTTGTGTTTACAGAGGTGAAGTAATCATTCAATACGAATCAATACAGAAGAAAAACGCTGATCAGCGTTTTTTCTTTTGGTTAATTTTAGTACATTACAATAAAAATCAATCTAATGACTACATTTTTGACTACATTTTTTGTGAAATAAATTAGATGTTCGGATATATAGAAAAGGCTCTAGTCATATTGGCTAGAGCCTTTTAGATTTTAGTTTTTCACTTCCACTAACTAGTCCCCTTCTAGTTCTTTGAATTGCCTATAACATAAACAATAATAAAATATAAGTATATTACTGATATACAAAAAGAAAGGAATTACTATGTCTGAAACAAATAAATACCAATGTTGTCTTTACAACAAACATTACCTAGAGCTCTATGAACTAGAAACAGAGTTTTATCAAGACAAGTTTCACACAAGGGAAAAATACAAAGGCAATTTACTTTGCCCTGATTGTCACAAGGTACAACTAGCTATAAAAGAAAATAACAATGGGATTTTCTTATCAGCATATCCAAAATCAACTCATGACAAAACATGCGAGTATCTATTATCAGCAGCAAGCAAAAAAGAGCTACAAATTTTCTACGAATCAATTAATCTTCCCTCAGCTGAACGTATGTTAGAACGTGTCCTGGAAGATGCTCCTTCAAGTCCTATCATACTTTTAAATCAAAACTCAATTCAAAACATTAACGAATATTGTCCTTGTGAAAATCCAGATTCAAATAAAACTTTCATTAGAAAATATTTACCTAGAAGATCATTACAATTAAGGGAAATGGAAGAAAAAGACTACCTAGTAATGTACTATGGAAAATGTAAATTATTTCTTGTACAAAACAAATTTAATGACTTTTATTTAAGAATTTTTCGTGATGATGAACGCAATAAATATCTCTGTAGCCTAAAAATACCGAAAAAAATTTATGTTTTCTTAGAAGAAAAATTAAGATTTATTCCCAACGAAAAGGAACTACAATTAGAAAATTCTAGGAATAAAGCTGTTTCTGCTAAGTTAGCATTTGTTGCTAAAATTGATAAAAATGGTTACTATTACAATGGAGTATTAACCCATTCAAAATTATTAAATGTTGTTCCACGATAAAATAAGGCTGGATAAATAGTCTCAAAAATTTGAAGAACGCATAATATCAATTTTTGAAAATCCTTGATACTATGCGCTCTATTTTGAAAATTCTACTTTAGTTTTTTCTCTTGTTTGATTTACTTCGTACCTTACACAAATAGACAGACTAATAGTCATATAATATCATGAATTATATTCCCTAAACTCAATAATTGAATAAGTTTATATCAGTAAGAGTGACTATACCTTAAATAATTAATCTAATTCAAATATCTAATATACTAAACTATTTATATAATCTAAGATGTAGTTTGTCCCTCATAAAATGTAACTGGTAAGTATACTCTAGATACTACTTCAGCATCCTTATTGATTAAGTTCACCAATAATCTTACAGATTCTTTTGCCATCAGATCCACTGGCTGTCTGATGGAAGATAGTACTGGGATATCATTCATATTTTTCTTCCCTCCATCAAAACCAACAATTTGAACATTTTGTGGAATAGCAATTTTTAAAGAATTTAATACTTGAAATAAGATATAACCATACTCGTCGGTTATAGTAAAACATCCTATTTTATTTTCTATTATTTTAGTATAATTTTCTTTTACATAAGATTTAATTTCTTTTATTACAGTTTTGTGACTCTTAATACTTGAAACATCAACTGTCTCATAAGGGATATGATTGAGTTTACAATAATCCACAAAACCACTTTTTCTTGATATCATTGCATCCGAATAGAGTTCTCTTTCACCTATATATATTAACTTCTCGGCTCCATTTTCTACAAGTTTCTGAGCAGCAAGTTTCCCTCCTTCATAATTATCTGCAGAAACCATGGAAAATCTTCCTGTTGGCTCTTTCTCTATCGAAACAAGAGGCATTCCTGGTGAAACAAAGTCGTTCATTTGAGAATAGGAAATCGATATGATCCCTGCCGCCTTTTGACTCTTAGCTAAATCAATGTATTCCTTTTCTTTATCAAAATCAGAATCAGATATGCACAGTATCATTTTATACCCAGAGCTGTTTAGTTCATTTTGAATATAGTAAGTAAGTTCTGAGAAAAAAGGAGACCAAACTGTAGGAATTATAAATACAACAAATCTAGACTCCTTAGATCGAAGATCCCTAGCAGAAGAATTAGGGACATAATTTAATTTTTTTATTGCAGATTCAATTTTTAACTTCATTTTATCAGAAACATTTTTATTGTTTAGATAATTTGAGACAGAACCTCTAGAAACACCCGCCGCCTCTGCTACATCGTTAATATTTATATTCATACTATCTTTCCACTATCTTCAATTATTCATGACGTATATAGAAAACTAATGATTCATAAGGTCTTAAATACAATGTACTACCATCATTGTTTTGTTCAGTATCACTATCATAATTTGAAAGTACTATTTCCTTCTTATAATTTTGTAAGCATTTAGGAATATTATAGCATACTTTTTCTTGAGAAAATGACCCTAATACCAAAAGTGTTTCATTTTCATAATTTCTTGTATAACTTAATACATCGGAGTCAGCAAAATGAATTTCTTTAAAGTCTCCATCCCTCACAATCTTATTACATTTCCTATAGTTGATTAGTTTTTTATAAAAATTAAAAATTGAAAATCTACTCGTTCTATCACATTCTACATTTATTTTGTTGTAATTGGGATTTAAGTCTATCCAGGGTTTAGCACAACTAAAGCCTGAAAACTCTTCAGAATTCCATTGCATAGGTGTTCTAGCATTATCTCTAGATTTATTATGGATGTAATTCATTATGTCTTTATTATCTAATCCCATTTTAGAGAATTTTTGATACATATTTTGCGCTTCTATATCTCTATAAAAATCTATTGTAGGAAATGAAACATTTGTCATACCTATTTCATCTCCTTGATAGATAAAAGGAGTGCCCTGTTGAAAATACAAAACTGTTGCAAGCATCGTAGCAGATCTTTTTCTATACTTTGGTTGATCGTTTCCGAAACGTGATACAAATCTAGGTTGATCATGATTATCCCAATACAATGAATTCCATCCAACACCATTTAATGATTTTTGCCACTGAAACATCGTTTTTTTCAAGTCACTTAATTTAAATTTTAAATCTGAGTATCTGCCATATTTTCCATAATCTACGTGCATATGATCAAATTGAAAAACCATATTCAATTCTTCGCGTTCAGGCTGACAATACAGTATAGCTTTATCTACAGGAGTTCTTGTAGCTTCTCCAACTGTCATAACTTCATATTTACTTAATACATTTTTATACATTTCTTGGAGGAATTCATGTACTCTTGATCCATTTGAAGCACCATAATATGGACTTCCGAATTCATTGTCACCAGCCATAGGATCATCTGGAAAATCTTGATTCTTTGAAATCAAACTGATTGAATCTAATCGGAATCCATCAACTCCTTTATCTAACCAAAATTTCATATTTTCATAAATCTCTTTTCTTAGTTCCTGGTTTTCCCAGTTCAAATCAGGCTGCTCTACTGCAAATAAATGGAGATAATATTGATTTCTTTCTTTAACATATTCCCATGCTGATCCACTGCCAAATATAGAACCCCAATTATTAGGAGCCGAACCATCTTCTTTAGGGTCTCTCCAAATATAATAATCGCTATATTCATTATTACGAGATTTTTTTGATTCTTTAAACCATTTATGCTCAATTGAAGAAGCACAAACTGCTAGATCCATAATGATTTTTATCCCTAACTCATGTGATTCTTTCAATAACATTTCAAAATCGTTCATTGAACCATAGATATCATTAATTTTATAGTAATCAGAAATATCATATCCATTATCTACCATAGGCGATTCATAAATTGGATTTAACCAAATAACATTGATACCTAAATCTTTAAGATAAGATAATTTTTCCCGAATACCATTAATGTCACCAATTCCATCATTATTTGAATCTTTAAATGATTGAGGGTATATTTGATAAACTACTGCTTCTTTCCACCATTCATTTTTATTCATCATCACCATCTACCTCTACTTGGTATTCATTCATATAAACTATATTCTCTTTCGAACTTTTAACCAATTCATTAACACGCTCACTAGTAAGATAACAATTAAATGATTCCAAAACTAAAGACAAAGCTAAAGCTAGATTGATTCCTGTTAAAATATGTGTATGCTCGCGAGAAACAAACTTAAATAAACTTTGATTAACAGATCCTGCAAGTAGATCTGTCATTATTATCAATTCATCCTCATCCTTAACATTAGAGATAAATAAATCAATTTTATCATCAATAGGCTTTCCATCAATATAAGCATTAATAAACGCAACATCAATATCATCACCTGCAAAAAATTTCAGTGCATTTGTAAATCCTTCTGCTAAAGAACTATGTGTCGCTATTAAAAACCTTCTTTTCATTTTTACCTCGATTCTATAAAAAAGAGAATCTATTGATTCTCTTGTAATTAAGCAGGTTGTATGCCTAAAATACCAAAATAAGCACCAACAAGTGAAATCACAACAAGTAGAATAATAACTTTAACTGGTGACCACCATTTTTTCCCCAGCAACCAATAAACAAGAGCAGAGAGTAGCATTGGAAGCAACGCAGGCATAATCTTATCAATGACTTCTGCTTGAAACGGCAAACTAACTTTACCAACTTCAAAAGTAAATGGAATATAAATTTTAATAACTGTTGCAATTAGTGTTCCAACTACCATCAACCCCATGACTGATGCAGCATCTGTTAAAATATTGATTTTGTCTCCAAAAGTTGTTACAAGTTTAGTACCAGAAGAATATCCCAAATTAGATAAAGCCATTTTGACAAAATACAAAGCAATTGAAATTAAAATCCAAATAATAGCACCTATTGGATTTCCTTGTAACGCCATGTATCCAGAAATCCCACCGATTATTGTAGGCCATAAAACCCAAAACAGTGAATCTCCAACACCTGACAAAGGTCCCATTAATGAAATTTTTAAATTTTGAATAGCTTCTTTTGCTTTAAGTCCATCTTGTTCTTCCATGGCAAGCGTAGCACCTAACACCATATTTCCCATTTGAGGTGTAATGTTGAAATACTTAAAGTGATTATCCATGGCTTCAATATAATCATCATCATTTGGATAAATCTTTCTTAAAGCTTTTGCCATTAAAAAAGCAACTGAAGGAGCTTGCTGTGTTTCATAGTTCCATCCAAGACCAGCCACGAAAGTCCAGCGTCTGAATGCAGCCTTTCGCTCTTTTTCTGTTAATTTCTTTACTTCTCCTCTAGTCATTTGATTATTCATCGAAGTCATCTCCTTCCACACTTATATTTAATCCACTCGCTACATATTCACTTTTCTTTATTTCATTTTGATAGATAATATAAGCAAAACCTGCACCTAATAATGCAACACCAAGAATTGGGAGTTTAATATAAGCTGATAGTACAAAACCAATTAGCAAAAATGAAAAATATTTTTTAACAGGCATATAGTGTAACAATAGTCCAACACCAAGCACCGGCAACATATTTCCTGCCACCTCAAGTCCTGTAGTAAACCATTTTGGAATTAAATTTGTTACAAAATCTACAAGAGGTGCACCAAACATAATAACAGCTAAAACTGGAACAATATATTTTAAACTCCAGATAATCACTGATAGTATATAAACCGCTTGCATCTGAGAGAATTTCTTTTGATGCAACAACTTTTGTTCCCAGTGTGCACAAAATGTATTTACATACTTGACAAAAACATCCAACTGTAGAGTTAACAAACCAACAGGCAATCCAACAGCAATTGCTTCTCCGGTACTTACACCAGTTCTTGTTGCAATAAAAATAGAAACAATTGTTGCAACACCATATTCTGGAACAGAAGCTCCACCTAGAGCAGTGACTCCTAAAGACATTAATTGTAGAGTGCCACCAATGACTAAAGAGGTATTCCAATCCCCTGTAATCAATCCCATAACAAAAGCAGTACAAACTGGCCAGGCTCCAATTACTTGGACACCTGATCCATTATCCCAGGTCATATAACCAGCTAATAAAATAATCAATAAATTTTGTAAGATATCTTGCATAATAGTCTCCTAATCTATTTTTGAAAGTATTGTTTCAAGACTAATTGGTTCATCGCTCGGTCTATATTGGAACGATACATTTTTATCTCTTCTTGAAAGCTCTTTTAAATCTTCAATCTCTTTCTTATTCAAAGAGATACGATTAGTAATTGGTTTCCTATCGGCTTCAGCGAATAAAAAACCAACATTAACATCGGAAAATTCTACTCCACTATCTACTAGTTTCACTAATGTCTCTGGCTCTTTTACTATGACAAAAACACTATGATCATCATATTTTCCTTCGTTAAAGTTTTTGATGGCAGTTTCAGTTGAAATAATAGACATTCCTGTTCCTGAGGGTTTGCTCATTCGCATGCTACTTTTAACTATTTCGTCTTCACTAATTTGATCATCAATCACCATAAATCTTTTAGGTTTCAGTCGTGTATTCCAGTCATTTACGGTAATACCATGTATAAGCCTTTGGTCGATTCTTGTAAGAACAATTGTCATAATTTCCTCCTTTTGGAACGTTCCATTTTATTTACACATTAATTCTATCACTTTTTTTTCATTTGTCAATCATTTTTTGTTTTTTTTCTGAGTTACTAAATGATATCCCATGTTGGTATACTACTATTTCAACGTATAATATAAAAAGTTAAAGTTATCTACAAATCACTCGTATATAAGACTATCGGAAATTAAACCAAACATAAATAATAATTTCAATTAACTATTATGATAAACAACACTTAAGGTACTTACACTCAAAATACCAAACTCTAGTTTTCAATCTCCATATAAAATTTATAGACAATGACTAAAAAGGGGTAATCACATTCACAAATTTTCTTTAAAATTATAAAAACGTATAATATCGGATATAACACCTAACATTCAATCGTTTTTTTCTTTTGGTTAATTTTAGTACATTACAATAAAAATCAATCTAATGACTACATTTTTGACTATATTTTTTGTGAATTAAATTAGAGGCTATAATATATAGGAAGAATTCAAAATCCCCTGCAAGCTATACTTACAAGGGACTTGTGTATTATTCTTGTACTTCTTTCTGAGCAGCCTTTCCTTGATCCAGAAGGGCTTGGACGATTTTCTCATCACGTAGTTTGACAGAATCGTTGATCATTTCTGCGGACTTGACGATGGTTGTTTCTAGTTGGGCACGTTTCTGGCGTCCCAATTCAATTGCTGCAACGATACCTTGGTTTTGAGCGACCAGACTTTCAGCCAGTTTGGTAACAGACTCAACAGCGACTGTCGGACTTTGAGCAATTCGTTCCATCTGTGGAATCACTTCCTTGCTGGTCTCAGCTAGCATCTGAAGGGCAGCATTGTTGGCATTGACAATGGCATCTGCCACGACACCTGATTTCATGGATTGTTGCAAAATACCAAGTTGGGCAATAGAAAGCTTCATTGTTGGAATCGTATTACGACGAAGCATGCCCAATTTTTGGCGCATATCAGATGACACCTTCACAAGATTACGCATCTGAGGTGTTGTTGCCCAGGCAACATAGAGACGGCTGACATACTCAGTATGTTGTTGTTCAAGGGTATTGACCACTTCAGCCATGCGGGCCAATTCTTGTGACTTGGTTTGGTATTCTACCGTACTTGTATCAAGTTGGTCAGCTTGAGCCTTCAGTTCGGCAGCGCGATTACCAGCTTCTGTCTGGCTAGCTTCGATAAAGGAAATCACTCCCACTAGATTTTCAATGGATTTGGTATTGTCCTCAATCAACATCTCAGCAGAGACGATATTTCGAGCTAGCACCTCTTCTTGCTTGACCACTGCGGCAGCCATGCCATCGAGCTTTTGCTCTACTGTTTTTGAGTCAAAGTAAAATTCCTGGAGCGTATTCTTGCTCTTGTTAAACAAGCGTTGCAAAAAGTTTGGTTTTTCTTCTAACTCAGCAATTTCAGCGTTCTTGTATTTGACTACAAAACCTTGCAACTCACGGTTGGTATTCTTGAGTAGATCATCCACTTGGGGAATCTGCAGTTTCTTTTGTTCTGACAAGATACGATTGACTGTATTGTTCACACCTTCTACAGCAGATTGTCCAAAATCTAAGAGAGCATTTTGATTGGTGACAAACTGGTCTACTAACTGGGGCACGTGCGCCTTGATACCTTCTTGCTGCTCAGGGCTCAACTTTTCAAGGAAGGTCAAGGTCTTGTCTGAGCCAGTATTTGTCTCGATGATTTGGGTTGTTTTATCCACCTTAGCTACCGTATTATTGGCAATCTGGTCAATATCAAAATTAAATTCTGTCATGGTTACTCCTTTGTTTCTAACCTATTCTTTACGATCTTTTTCTAGGATACGCAGACTGATATCAAAATCACGCATATCTGTTTCATTGAGTTCTCTCAAAACTTGGTCAAGCTCAAGGTCAAATTGTTCGATAGCTGCTTTAGCTTGTTGCAAACGTTCTTCTGCTCGATTATAGTTCTTCGGATTGGCCTTAATCTTTAAATAGCCTTCTAAAATCGTTTTGAATTTCTCCATCTTCAAACTATGAATGGCCGTCAATTCTTCCTTATCCCCCTCGGCAGAGGTGGCAATCTTGTCTAAAATGGCCTGATGGTCAATAGCAATATTGGCCAAGGTCTGGGATAATTCTGGAGCTAGTTCCTCTGGCTCCGCATTTTCAAGATTTACCTGACTTTCTCTATCCAAACGTTCTAGCTGAACATCGATATTTGCCCGCACTGTACGAACCTTTTTGTCAATACGGTTGTAAACATCATCATCGATATAGGACTTGAGACGATCCGCCTCCTGATGGATTTCCCTCAGTTCGATCAATACTTGATTGGCCAGACTCTTATAGGACTCCGAACCTTTTTCTACTAAAGTTCCCTCCAATTGCTGAATATCCTTGTCTGCTTGACGAATCCGAGCTTTTAAAAGCTCAATTCGATCGTCGAGCGAGCGATCCTGTACAAGAGGATAGCGCCAACGTTTATAGAGACGATAACCGCCATAGCCTAGCAGGACACAAGCCGCAAGTGGGAGAGCATATTGAACCAAAAGGCCCAATAAGAACAAGAAGCCCCAAAAATAGAGACAGCCTTTCCAAAAACCATTACCTGATTTCATAAACATTCCTTATTTTCAATTTATAAGTCTATTTTAGCACAAAAGACAAAAATGAGGGCGGAAATCCCCTAGAAAAGAGTTTATTTCTTTGCTGTAGAATGGAGGCTAGTAGCGCGTGTGCTAATTTCAATAGAGCGGACTCAAACAACAGGATTCAGTGTTATAAGATTGCGGAATGACCTCTGGGGAAATATCAAAACAAAAGCTTGAAATATCAGAGGGATTGTGTTAGAATGAGAGCATAAAGGGAAATAATGCTTCTAGCATATATAACTAAAAAGCCCCACCGTGCCACCGATGGGGTTCTTTGCTACCCTCTAAAAGGGTTAGATGTTACTTGCTACGTCTCTTTATCCATAGCTTGAAAAGCTCAGATAGTACGTTAACAAGTAACGGAGCTAGAAAAAGGGAAAATAATTCTAGCATATATAACACCTCCCTTCCTTAAAGTGAGGGGGCCAAAACATTATATCATCAACATCGCGTATAAGCAATAAAAGCTTGAAATATTGGGTGTTATATGTTAGAATGAACTTACAATGTGAGTAAAGTTACAGCATATGTAACTAAAAAAGCCCCACCGTGCCACCGATGGGGTTTTTTGCTACCCTCTAAAAGGGTTAACCATTACTTCTTACGTTTCTTAAGCCATAACTTGAAAAGCTCAGATAACACGTTAATAAGTAACGGAGCTAGAAACACTGTGAGTAAAGTTTCTAACATATGTAACACCTCCCTTCCTTAAAGTGAGGGGGCCAAAATATTATATCATCAATATCACGTAATTCCCAAACAAAAACGCCTTCCTAAGGCGCTATTTTTTCTTGATCAAGCGGATGTAGTCCTGTTTGCTATGAATAATATCTGATACAAAGACAGCTTTTCTATACTCTAAAATATGATAGAATGCTAGGTAATCTCCTAAAATGATGCATCGAGTTTTGTGGGATGGGTATATAATCCCTCCTACTCTTTCGTCAACATCAAATCCTGCTTCTGGGAAGACTTCAAGACGCTCCAAACCATAAAGAACATTCTTAACTGTGTTTGCTCCTGCCTGTTCTGAAAAGTAGTTAGCTGAGATATAATCTTTAATACCTCTTAGCTGTTCTTGTACCGTTTCGGAGATAATGATGCTATATGCCTTCTCGTTAAATTCCAAGGTTAGCCCTCACTTCATCAAGACTGTAAGTTCTTCCATGTTCTAAATCGTCAAAGCTACGGGCAATTTCAGCACGCAACCTTGATAGAAGTTCTTCTCTTTCTTTGTCTACTTGGGTTTCAAATGGCAAGGATTTATGTTCTACAATGCGTTCTAAAAACAAGTTAAAGCTGGCTGTCATATCAAGATTTTGCGCTGTGATAATCGCTTTAGCCTTCTCTAACAAGTCTCTGTTAGTCTTAAAGTTTACCTGTGTGTTTTTTTCTAAAACATTCATGGTAGCACCTCCTTTATACTATTATATCACTTTGAACTATATAGGTCTAGTTACGTATAGACGATTATAGCTGGATACTAAGAGAAATCAAAAAGCACTAAGGGAAAACGCCCCAAAGTGCTTAATATCAAGGCTCTAAAGCCTATCTGATTCAATAAAATATTACAACATTTTGTTGTAGAATTCAACGACAAGGGCTTCGTTGATTTCTGGGTTGATTTCGTCGCGTTCTGGCAAGCGAGTCAATGAACCTTCCAATTTTTCAGCGTCGAATGATACGAATGCTGGACGTCCAAGAGTAGCTTCTACTGCTTCAAGGATAGCTGGAACTTTCAATGATTTTTCACGAACTGAGATCACTTGACCTGGAGTTACGCGGTATGATGGGATATCAACGCGTTTTCCGTCAACAAGGATGTGACCGTGGTTTACGAATTGACGAGCTTGACGACGAGTAGTCGCAAGACCAAGACGATAAACAACGTTATCCAAACGACGTTCCAAAAGAAGCATGAAGTTGAAACCTAGGATTCCGCCTTTGATTTTTGTAGCTTGTACGAACAAGTTACGGAATTGTTTTTCACCTACACCGTAAGTGAAACGAAGTTTTTGTTTTTCAGCCAATTGCAAACCGTATTCTGACAATTTAGAACGGTTGTTTGGTCCGTGTTGTCCTGGTACGTAGTTACGACGTGCCAATTCTTTACCTGTACCTGTGAGTGAAAGGCCAAGGCGACGAGCTTGTTTCCAAGATGGTCCTGTATAACGTGACATGTGAATGTCCTCCTGATATAAATAATATTTCGGTGGAAATAGTCACTTAGAAAGCCCTGATTCGTGCAGATGCCCTTCGCCTAAACAGCCAAGGTTACTTATCATAAGACATCTGTTGACGAGCTTCATGCTTTCCTGCTGATATTTCACACAAAATCCATTTTACCATGAATAGCTGGATTTGTAAAGGGGTTTTAAGCTTTATTTTCACTACCAGAGAGATTGAGAAGGAGGGTAAAGGTGCTTCCGAGGCCGTACTGGCTGCTGACTGTAATTTCTCCACCCAATTGATGGGCCAATTCACGCGCAATCGCAAGTCCTAAGCCATGACCACCTGTTTTCATGTTACGCGAAATTTCTACACGATAAAGGCGTTTGAAAATATTCTCCAAATCCTCTGGAGCAATACCCTGCCCCTCATCCGTTACACTGATTGAAAGCTGGTTCTTCTCCAGCTTAGCCACCACTTCCAGCTTGGTTCCTGGAGCTGAGTATTTAAAAGCATTATTAACCAGATTCACCAAGATACGAGAAAGTTTGGCATAATCTCCCTCAATCCGGGCAGACTCTGGGATTACCTGCAAGTGGACATCTCTTCTCTCCTGCTCAATCAAGAACTGAAATTCACTCATGCACTCAATCAAGAGCTGGTCCAGAAAAATACTGTCTTTACTGGTCATATCCGCCTGATTTCTGGCTGTGTTTAGGGTCAAAAAACTCAACTCCTCAACCAGTTTATTGAGTCTTTCCGTCTGGCGTCCAATGGTTGCTAGATAATGAGCTTGCTCCGACTCCTTGATAACCCCATCCAAAATCCCTTCTACCGTCGCTTGGATCGAAGTGATAGGAGTCTTAATATCATGCGAAAGTTGAGCAATCATCAAGCCCTTTTCTCGTTCGCTTTCTTCCAAGGAATCAAAGCTGGCCTGCAAATCATGGGACATTTCATTAAAAGCTTGCCCTAATTGTTGAAATTCTAAAGGACCTTGAACCTCCAAATTTAAAGGAAAATCCTTGTCCGCTACCCGCTTGGCATGCTCCTTGAGTTTGCCCAACGACGTAAAGACCGGCGATAGGAGAAAGAGACTAATCCCAGCACCGACAAGGCTGGCAACGATGGTCATCCCAAGCAAAAAGTAAATCTCGCTTTTCTCAATCAGCATTTTTTGAACAGCCCAAAAAACAACCAAAATGGTTAAGAGGGTTGAAATAATATATCCAACCAAAATATAACTTTTTAGTTTCATGTTTGTCCTCTCGGTTTCTCTATCTTATATCCCAACCCCCAAACTGTCTTAATAGTGGGCGTTTGGTCACTACTATATTTTGCCAACTCCTGTCGAAGAGCATGAATATGCACATTCAAGGTGTTGGTGTCATCCACATAGTCTTCTTGCCAGACCTTTTCATAGAGGTCTGTCTTGGAGAAAACTCGCTCTGGATTGCTAGCTAAAATCCACAGCAATTCAAATGATTTAACAGTCAAATCCAGCATTTCTTCTCCTATTTGAACTTCATGACTACTATGATTCATTTTCAGATTGCCAAGGGAAATCAGCTCTGTTTCGCCCCCACGATGAAGGCGGCGCAAAATATTGTGGACCCGCAAAACTAGCTCACGAGGGCTAAAGGGCTTAGCAATAAAATCATCTGCTCCCAAGCTCAGACCGTAAATCTTGTCCTGTTCACTGGTCTTAGCAGTAATAAATAGGAAAGGCTGCTCTGGTGATAAGTATTGAACCTCACCGATTAAATCATAACCATCCATCCGAGGCATCATGACATCTGTGATAATCAAATCAATCGGTTTTTTCTTGAACAGCTCTAGCGCTTCCAGTCCATCATGGGCTACCAAGACCTGATAACCTGCCTGAATTAAGTATCTCTGATGAATATCTGTGATTTCTACCTCGTCGTCAACGAGTAAAATTGTCTTTCCCATCTGTCTCTCCTTTGATAAAAACAGTGCTATACTGCTTTAAGTATAACACTATTTTTATTGTTTTACGATGATTTTAATCTGCTATTGAAAGAAAGTCCTGATTGCTGATTGAGTTGGTAAACTAGCCTTAGTCAGCCCACTATCCATCATTTATTTCCTTAGCTGATTAGTTTTCTTCTTTTTTGTTTTTCAAACCTAGACCACCGAGTAAACCTGCGAGTGCAAGCCCAAGGAAACCAATACTTGCCATTGATGTTTGAGCTTCACCAGTATTTGGTAGCATAGCTTTATCATCTGACATCATCTTGTCTGACATCATCGTATCAGCCATCTTATTGGCAGAAGCAGCCATGTTTTCACCTGCCATCGTATTGGTAGAGCTTGTCATGGTGTCAGCAGGCATGCTATCTGTAGTACCTGGAGCTGGAGTCTCAGTCTTCATACCTGATTTTTCCATTTGGTCATTTGCTGGCATTGCTTTATCAGTCTCTTTGGCTGGTGCCATCATGTCCTTATGGTCAGCAGCTGTTTGATGAGTCGCACCTGTAGCATGACTGTGATTCATCGGAGTCACGCCAGAACCAGAGTTAGAAGGTGAGAATGAACCATTTGCTGTGTCTGATGTTTCTTTAACATTTATCTTAATAGTGACTTTTTTAGTTGCTACGATATTTGTCAAATCTGCTTTACCATCTTTGTTGCCATAGACATTGACTGTAGCGCTGTAAGTTTGAGTACCGTTTGCTCGGAACTGGTCAATTAAATCTTGACCTTGTTTACCAACAGTATTGCCATTTAAGTCTACTTCATAGAAGTATTGACCTTTTGTTTTCACATTTTCTCCTAATGGAGATAAAGCAGGATTTTTAGCTACACCATTATCAGACCATGGAGCCTTGTCAGATGCTTTGAGCAAGAGACGAGTCAACATGCCATCACCTGCGAAGAGTTCATATGGAATTACTTGGTTTACACCGGCAGTGAAAGGACCTTTTCCTTCAGCTTTTTCAAGATAAGCAGCAGGAACATCAATACTGTCTTTAACGTTATCTTTAACAGCTTTTTCGACAGTTTCTTTAGCAACTAATCCATTGATGTTGATGTCTACATTTTTAGTAGCAACTAGATTAGTCAAGTCAGCTTTACCGTCTTTATTTCCGTAAACTTTAACAGTAGCTTTATAAGTTTGAGTACCATTAGCACGAAGCTGATCAATTAAATCTTGACCTTGTTTACCAACAGTATTGCCATTTAAGTCTACTTCATAGAAGTATTGACCTTTTGTTTTCACATTTTCTCCTAATGGAGATAAAGCAGGATTTTTAGCTACACCATTATCAGACCAAGGAGCCTTATCAGAAGCTTTTAGTAATAGACGAGTCAACATACCATCACCTGCGAATAGTTCATAAGGAATTACTTGGTTTACACCGGCAGTGAAAGGACCTTTTCCTTCAGCTTTTTCAAGATAAGCTGCTGGAACATCGATACTGTCTTTAACGTTGTTTTCAACTGCAGAGTTAACATCGCTTCTTGTTACAAGACCGTTCAAGGTAATATTGACTTTACGTTCCTTGACAACCTTAGTCAAATCAGGTTTATCTCCGGCTGCTTCATAGACAGTCAGGGTAGCTTCATAGGTATTTGTACCATTAGTACGAAGTGTATCTAATAAATCCTGACCCTGCTTACCTGTGGTGTTACCATTCAAAGATACTTGATAGTAATACTTGTCATCAGGTAAATTTTTCACTGGTGGAATTTTCTCGTTTTGAGCGACACCGTTATCTGACCATGGAGCCTTGTCAGATGCTTTGAGCAAGAGACGAGTCAACATACCATCGCCTGCGAAAAGTTCATATTTAAGTGGTTTGTTTACACCAGCCAAGAAAGGACCGGGAACTTTGGCTTGTTCTAGGTAGCCAGCTGGGACATCGATACTGTCTTTAACATCCTCATCGACAGCTTTTTCAATATCTGCTGGAGTTGCTTGTGTCCCTGCCACATCAGCTGTATCTACAGCTTCTTTTAAGACATCTGTTAGCTCTGGATTTTCTTGTTCTTCTTCACCTTTTTCAAAAAGTGTATCCAGACGAGAAGGGCTTGTTTCCTCGCTCACTTCAGTTCCTTCTGTAGGTGTCGGAAGTGAATTCGTATTTCCAGCAACGACCTCAGGTTTCGCTTCAGCAAGAACGGTGTCTCCCTGAGTTTCTGCTAAGTCACCCTCTTTCGTTACCGATTCCCCTTCGGGTAAGACTTGAGCAGGGGTTGGATTGAGCCCATCGGCACGTACAGAACTTGGCTGACCAACTAGGACAAAGAAGCCACTAGCCACAACAACTGAGGCAACACCGACACTAAGACGGCGAATAGACCAACGAGTATATCTTTGATTTGGATTGAATTTCATAGGATTCTCCTTAGAGTTTTTCTTTATTTGATGACTCTAGTATAATCTCCTAAAATTAAAAAGGACTAAGAAAAAGTTAAAATTTTTCTTAAATCCCTCTTATAAAATACTTATATCAATTAAATCCATAAACAGATTTGGTGATTTGATAGACAACATTGGACAGTTTGCGGGCTGGCAAGACTGAATGTTTGGTCAAACGGCTGAGCATGGTCTTGCGGATAGCTTGAAAAACCTCTGGATTTTCCTGCTGAATATAGGTCCACAGCTCCCGTTTTTTGGCAAGATGCTCTGCTGTGCCTGCTCGGTTGAGCAGGGCACTGGAAATCACCGTCGTGATTTCAATATGATTCAGCAGATATTCTCGCATTTTGGGGTGGCTCACTTGGGATAAATCAAGCTGGTCTACCAAGAGTCGATTGACTTTCAGTTGCTGGTCAATGCGCTTAATCATCACTTGCTCATTGACAGACTGGTCCTCACGCCCAATCAAATAACGATAGAAATCGACAGGCAGATAGTACATGGTCTTGACCTGCTGAAGGGGGGTAAAGACAAAGAGATTATCGACATAAAAAGTATGTTCAGGCAGTTGGAACTGGCTAGCACGCAACAAATCTGTCCGATAAATCAGCGAATGCATCATGATATACTGGCCTTTGGAGAAATTTCCGACCTGGTCCCAGCCAAAAATCTGCCGAACAGGCAAGACTGACTCATAACTCATACTCTTCTTACGAGACTGACCTTCCTTTTCATAGACAAAATTGGTCACAAAGGCGTCAACCTCTTGACCCTCGCTCTCTAGTTCCTGCAAGGTTTCAAGAATCTTTAGGTAAGCACGAGGATCCACCCAGTCATCACTGTCAACTACTTTAAAATAACGACCAGAAGCCTCTGCCAAGCCACGATTGACAGCACCGCCATGGCCCTTATTTTCCTGATAGATGGCTCTAACGATGTTAGGATACTTGCTAGCTAAATGCTCAGCGATTTCCTGAGTCTGGTCCTGAGACCCGTCATTGATAATCAAAATCTCAACTTGCTCACCACCAACCACTAGCGACTCCACACAGTAATGAAGATAGGCTGCAGCATTATAGCTAGGAATGGCGATAGACAATAACTTCATAATCTACTCCTTTAGGGGACTGATTTTTTCTTATACTCTTCGAAAATCTCTTCAAACCGCATCAACCCTATCTGCAACCTCAAAACAGTGTTTTGAGCAGCCTGCGGCTAGTTTCCTAGTTTGCTCTTTGATTTTCATTGAATATTACTCTCTCTTGTCACTTCTTTCTATTTTACCATAAAGTCCAGCCTTTGAAGAACTTTTACTAGAATACAAGGGGTGCTATCTCTATTTGCTATCTTGGGAATCAAAAAAGAGGGAAGCTCCCTCTTTTACGAATTCAATGCTGCTAGGGTATCCAAATACTGGTTGTTGATGACTGCCAAAATATAGGTATCTGCCTTCAAGAGGTCATCTGGTCCAAATTCAACATCCAATGGGGAATTTTCCTGCTCTCGGAAACCCAAAATATTCAGATTGTATTTGCCACGGAGGTCTAATTCACTCAGACTTTGACCTGCCCAAGACTGAGGAATCTTCATCTCCACAATAGAGACATTTTTATCCAACTGAAAGACATCAACACTATTATGGAAAAGAATGGTCTGTGCTAGAGACTGCCCCATTTCATACTCTGGCGAGATAACCGAGTCAGCTCCAATCTTTTCCAGCACTTTCTTAGCTGTATGGCTTTTGACCTTAGCAATAACAGTCGGTACCCCCAAACTCTTACAGTGCATAACCGCAAGCACACTCGACTCCAAATTTTCACCTGTCGCGACTACAACGGTATCGCAGGTATCAATCCCTGCTGATCTCAATAATTCTTCATCTGTGATGTCACCAATCACTCCACGCGCCAAAACTGGCTCAAACTGATTGATGCGCTCTGCGTGGTCATCAATAGCGATAATATTCATATCCTGCTTGGCTAGGGCGGCTAGGACACTGCTCCCAAAAATTCCCAAGCCTAAAATTCCAATCGTACGATCTGACATGCTCTTTCCTTTCTTAACCAATACTAATATCTGCTTTCATATAGTGAATCATATCTTTCTTTTCTGGATGGTAATCTGCTAGACTGACCAGCAGGGTCAAGGGACCAATTCGTCCGATAAACATGAGAACCATAATCACACTTAGAGCTAATTTCCCTAAATCTGGAGTTAAATTTGCCGTCACTCCGACTGTCCCAAGAGCAGAAATGGTTTCAAATATGAGGTGGATAAAGGGAGGATTTCCCTTGGCTGTCATCCCTAGTAAAATCAAGCCCAGCAAGAAGGTCATCAAAAAGATAATAAAGACACTAAAGGATTTTTGAACCGTTCGCGGCGCAATCGTCCGTCGAGCGACATTGGCATGAGGTAAGCCTAGAAGCTCACTTCGTGCAAAGACCAAGAGGACAAAAAATGTGGTAATCTTGAGCCCCCCAGCTGTTCCTCCTGGAGCCCCACCTAGAAACATCTGCAAGATATAAATCAATAAGGTAACAGGACGAGCCATGCTGTAATCAATTGTCCCAAAACCAGCCGTTCTCATGCTGACAGTTTGGAAAAAGCTGACCAAGACCTTATCTGCAACAGGGAGATTGCCAATCGTCCCTGCATTGTTCCATTCAAGAGCGAGACTGCTCACCGTCCCAAAAGCTAGTAGCCCCACCGTCAGTAATAAAACCAGTTTGGTGTGAAAATGCAGGCGCCCTTTTTTCTTTTTCCCTATATGCGTAGCAAGGTCAAACCAGACCATAAATCCAAGACCACCTGTGATAATCAAGCCTGCGATGACCAGATTGACCAAGGGGTCAGTCTGAAAAGCAATCAAGCTCGTACTTCCAAAATTATCAAAACCTGCATTACAGAAGGCGGATATAGCTAGAAAAATAGCACTAAAGAGACCGCGCCCCCAGCCAAGTTGAGGAACAAAACGAAAACTGAGGAATAGAGCTCCCAAACCCTCAACCAAAAAAGTCGTGAGAAAAATAGAATAGACAAACTTTCTCAAAGATCGAGTCTCTCCATAACTAAAACTATCCTGAATAGTTGCACGGCTACGAAGACTAAGCTTTTGCTTGCTCTGGATATAGAAAACTCCAATAAAGGTCATAAGCCCCAGACCACCAATCTGAATCAAGAACATACAAATGAGCTGACCCCAAATATTGTAGGTGTCAGCGACAGGCTGGGTAAAAAGACCTGTCACACAGACCATAGATACAGTTGTAAAAAGATGATCAAAATAAGTCGCTTGAGAGCTAGTCACTTGCACAAAAGGCAAGCTCAAAAGAAGAGAGCCTAGTAAAATGACCAAGGCAAAACTCAAAAAAATACGACGAGCTGGCGATAAACGAGATAAGCCTAGCTCTATTTTTTCCTTAGATAATTTGAATAACATACATCCATTGTACCATAAAAAGAAGGAGAGGAGTTAGATCTGAAAGGCTATTTCAAGGCAGAGTTCTAGCGCCTTATCAAAAGCTTCCGAGCCCCAGTCACGACTATCGTACTGGTCCAAGTCAGCTAGGGAATCTGCTGTGAACAACAATTCTCCCCAGAGAACCCCACGCAGTTGGGCTACTGCCGCAAGCGCAGCACACTCCATCTCTACAACAGCACAGCCTTTTTCCTTACGATAAGCCACCTTTTCAGCCGTTTCTCGGTAAAAACCGTCTGTCGTCCAGGTCATGACTTCTTCATAAGGAATCTCTCTGGCTTCCAAAACTTGCTCAATAGCAGCAATAGCCTCTGGCTGCATTTCCATATAACGAGAAGGTGCCACATAGTGGTAACTGGCTCCTTCATCTCGCAGAGCGCGAACAGGGACTAGAAAGGCATTTTCCTCTATATCGGCTAGCACACCACAGGTACCTGTGGAAATAATCTTCTCCACACCATATCCAATCAACCAATCCATAAACTGGGCTGCTGGAGCTGAACCAACAGGAGCCTGAGCCAGACAAATTTCCTCACCCTTGTAGTTGATGACATAGACTGGATAGGTTTTGGTAGCAGAAACGAATTCGCCGACACAGTCCGCTCCTACTCCCCTCGCATAACGGTCAATCTCTTCACCTAAAAATGCATAGACACATTTCTTGGGCAAGTGCAAGTCCAGCCCCTCGTGATTGGGCATGATAACCGCCTGGGGATTATCATCAAACTCTAAAATGGGAATCGCATGTTTCTGAATCATAGCCCACCTCCTCTAATTTTGTACTATTGTATCAAAAATTGACGGAGTGTCAAGGAGGAGGCTGAGAATAAAAACAATACAATAACAATATTTTTGACAGAGACTCTTTTTAATGGTACAATGGACTTGCTTAAAAGTTCGATGAAATAAGCATATAAGAAAACACCACCGGTTGCCGCCAGTGGTGTTTTTTTGCGCTTGCTCAAGGCGCTCAGGCTATTTCTTTTTCTTGTCGCATTTGCTTGCTACAAATCGGATAAGCCACTCCGATAAGACATTCGCTAGTGTACCAGCAAGAATAGGTAGCAAGACAAGTTCGATGAAAACGCACATAAGATCACCTCCTGCCTGCGCAGTCTAGTGTTTGCGACCTTACTATTGTATCATCTTTGACTGAAAATAAATAGAAAAATCATTGATATCATCTAGTCATCCACAAAAACTCTCTCCTACACTAATACTTCTTGTATCAAAAATCATCCCAATTACAAGATGCTTTGCAATTGCTTAATGAAGCAGACTTGCTAAGATATAGAGTAGGTGAATGTGAACCGGGTAAAAATGTAGAAGAAGTTTTTATCTCCACTCCCTTTTTCTCCATTATAGAAGAACAAGGGAATGACAGAAAAGAAACAACACCCGCTGTTCCTTTCTACTTCTATTTCACAGGTATCTTCTTAATCACGCGCGCAGGGTTGCCACCTAATACAACATTGTCCCCAAAGGACTTGCTAATCACGGCCCCTGCTCCTGCGACGACATTATTTCCAAGTGTGACTCCAGGCAGGACAATGACGCCACCACCAGCCCAGAAATTATCTCCGATTGTGATAGGTTTACCGTACTCGATACCTGAATTGCGCTCATGTGGATCCAGCGGATGAAGTGGAGTCAAGAACTGACAGTTGGGACCAATCATGGCATTGTCCCCGATACGAATCGGACAAACATCCAGCATGGTCAAGTTCCAATTAGAATAAAAATTTTCCCCTAGATGAATATTGACACCGTAGTCCACCATCAAGCGAGTATTGATATAAAGATTTTTCCCAGTCGAGCCAAACCAAGCCTTAATGATTCCAGCTCCCTTTAAGGGATCTTCTTCTCGGTTAAAGGCAGCCTGTTTTTGGCGAGAAGCCTGAGCCAAGGCCCGCAATTCTGGGTCCGATGGACGGTAAACCTCTCCTGCTATCATTTTCTGGTATTCACTGGTCATTGCATTCTTCTCCTTATTCCCTACTATCATATCAAAATATTTACAGATTTGACTAGGATAAGGAGCATTTTATACAATTTATACTCTTCAAAAATCTCTTCAAACCGCGTCAACGTCGCTTTGCCGTATATATGTTACTGACTTCGTCAGTTCTATCTGCAACCTCAAAACGGTGTTTTGAGCTGACTTCGTCAGTTCTATCTGCAACCTCAAAACGGTGTTTTGAGCTGACTTCGTCAGTCTTATCTACAACCTCAAAACAGTGTTTTGAGCAGCCTGCGGCTAGCTTCCTAATTTGCTCTTTGATTTTCATTGAGTATTAGATGCTGGTCTTTCTCACATCCTATCTAGCTAAGCGGATACGCGTCACGATTCCATCTGGGTCTGTCACTTCCAACTGAGTTGATGTCAGCCACTTGATAGGCTCTTCAACTTCTTGTCCTCTTTCGGCAATTGCTAGAAGTTCTTCTTTGCTTGCGACTGCAATGACATAGTAGGCCAAGCCGGGTAAACCTTGTTCACGTCTGGTTAGCCTTTTTCCTCCCCACTCGTTGACCGCTAAATGATGATGATAATCCCCAGACGCAATCCAACTAGCACTAGGTAGACTAAATTTATCCTCTAGTCCTAAAACCTTTTGATAAAACTGGCTTGCTACTTGACTATCCTTGACTGAAAGATGAATATGCCCCATGCGCGTAGTAGAGGCTATCTCAAAAGGTTCTACTTTACGTCCCATCTCATATATTTCTTGAGCAGATAAGGCTTCGGTCACTCCGACAATGCGCCCATCCTCACGAATATCCCAGTCCTCTACAGGCTTATCCCGATAAATTTCAATCCCGTTCCCTTCTAAATCTTCCAAATAGATTGCTTCACTGTAGCCATGATTCGCCCCACCGACTAGCTGAATTTGCAGCTCTGCTATATGCTTAAACAGATTTGCCAAATCCTCACGACTTGGTAAAAGGATAGCTAGGTGATAGAGACCATAGTGATCTTGCACCTCCTCTAGCCTGTCTGTTTTCAGTAAATGAACCAAAGCCTTTCCACCAGCTCCTAAAATACTTTCAGATTCTGTCTGAGAAAGGATTTCCAAGCCTAGAATCTGATGATAGAAGGCAGTCTGACTTGCCAAATCCTTAACATTTAAAACTGCCTCTGCCAAATAAATCTTACTATTGTATGCGTAGGTCATCTATTTCTCCTTTGTTCTGTTTGTTGTAACTTTATTTATTGCAACATTATACTCCTTTTTTACTTGGAGTCAAGTAGAACAACTCAAATAGCAGGACAAAACGATGTTGGGCAAAAAGTCGACTTCAGGAGAAAATGAAGTAAATCTCCCCACAATAAAACGCATAGTACCAAGGTTTCTCAAGACCTGATACTATGCGGTTTTCTGATTTCAAAGACTTCTTGCCCAGCCTCGTTTTTGTTTATCCTCGTCCGCCAGGGCCTGGACCGCCAGGACCTCCATTCGGACCGCCGCCTCCAGGCATAGAATTGACAATATCTGTTTGTTTTTCGCCGTTGATGTAAATATCCCCACCTGTGTAGGTTGCTGTTCCATCAAAGTCAAAGCCTGATTGTCCTATCAATTTAATGGTTCCGCCTGTGACCGTGATATTCCCGTTTGAGTCAATCGGATCTGTATCCCCTTGACCGACTTCTACAGTTAGATTTCCACCTGTCATAGTAAAGTAAATATCACTTTGCTGGGCATTTTTATTGGCTGCATTGACTCCATCATCTGTCGAGTAGACATTGATATCGCCACCATTGATCGTAATGGCTTTCCCTTCAATTCCTTCAGTCGCATTCTTGACTGTGTAAGTACCACTATCAATCACTAGGTTGCCAGAAGCGTGAATGCCGTCATCGCCTGCTGTGACTGTTATGGTATTGTTCGCCAAATACATATTTCCGACAGTCATATCATCATCATTGTCAACTTTGACACCATCTTCCTTAGCATCAATCGTCATGGTCGCACCAGTGATATTAAGTTCATCATTGACATTAAAGGCATCGCCAACTGATGTGATGTTAAAGGTTCCACCTGTGATGTGGAGGGTGTCGTTAGCCTTGATAGCATTGCTTTTCTTGCCATCCACATTGAGAATTCCTGAGCCATTGATGGTCAAATCAACCTTAGAAAAGAGAGCGGTATTTGCCTTTTCATCACTGTTAGAACTTGAGTCAGAGAGACTGTTGGTGGTTCCCTCTGCTAGAGTGAGGTAGACATGACCTGCGCTTGTAGCCGAAATAGCCGCATCTGTATTGGTCATGGTCGCGCCTTTTAGGACAAGTTTCACATCATCAGACTTATCAGCTGCGATTTTAATTTGCACTCCGTCAGACTGACCTGAAATCACATAGGTACCTGCTTTTGAGATGGTCACCATTGAGCCAGAAACTGTCACACCATCTCCAGAGACGTTTACAGATGAGCCAGATAGCTCAATCTTAGAAGCTGTATTTTCATCAAAAGAAGTGTCGTAGTCCTTTTCTGTAAAATAAGAAGATTGACTGTTTTTAGCTGAAGTTGTGATGGCAGTGGTATCTGCCGCTGCAGTTGTACTTGACTTGGTCGTTGACTGCCCGCAAGCTGTCATCAAGGTCAGAGCTGTTACACTGGTTAAGATTAGGGTCCATTTTTTTGATTTCATACTTTTTTCCTCGTCTTCCTTTAGCTTGAGCTTAGTTTACAGAGAAAGTCTGAAAAAACTCTAAACTTTTTCTGAAAGTTTTCTTAAGTTCAGTTTCAGTTAAGTTATCTTTAACAAAAGTTTTAGGAAAGTTCCCTAGACTAGTCACAAGCAAGTTCAACTTGCCCAGACACATATATCTTCTAATAAGATAGAGTGCTGAAACAGTTTGATAAAGGAGACAGGATTTATGAAACCAATTGAAACAAGCTTTAAACGAATTGAAACCAAATATGTCGTTACCAAGACTGACTTGGCTAATTTAATAGAAGACTTAAAAACATACCTCGTCGAGGATGACTATCCAACATCTACCATTTCTAATATCTACTTTGATACAGAGCAATTTGATATGATTCAGGATGATAGCCAAGGTACTAAGCGTAAAGAAAAGATTCGGATGCGAACCTATCTCAGTCAAGTCCAGCCAGATAGTCAGGTATTTTTAGAAATCAAATCCAAGGACAGAACTGGTGTCGGGCGAAAATATCGTCTCTTGTCGACTCCCCAGTCTATCACCCAGTTTATGACCAAGGGACAGCTGGATAGCAGCATCAAGGACCAAATGATGATTGAAAAAATCCAGCAACTCCAAGAGGAATATCAACAAGCTATCATCCCTCGTATGTATATCTACTACGACCGCTTTTCTCTCAAGGAAAAGAAAGAAATTAGTGGATTTCCCTACAATCAAATTCGTGTCACCATTGACCAAAATCTAACCTATCGTGATGAGAATGTCAGTTTATTTTCAGGAAAAGACGGTTTCCCTCTACTAAACGAGGACATTGTCATCATGGAAATTAAAGCTCCAGGTAGAAAACCCCAATGGCTACAAGATATTCTCGACCAATATGGACTGGTAGAGCAGAAATTTTCAAAATACAGCTGCGCCTACCACAAGTCTCAGGGGCTGGACTATAGCCCACGACCAAGCACAGAAAGTGTAGGTACTACTTATGTCTAATCTTTTCAACTCTATCTTCAACGACACAACTGCCACTGCCAATCCTATCCAGCTCTTTCTGGCTCTCTTGGTCAGCCTGATTTTAGGTTTGGCGCTGACCTGGGCCTACAAACACCGTACCCTCTATACACGGGAATTTGCGGTTAGTTTGACCCTACTCCCCTGCTTGATGACCTTGGTCATCTTTCTGGTAAATGGCAGCCTAGGAACCTCTATCGCCGTTGCAGGAACCTTTAGCCTTATTCGTTTCCGTTCAGCCACCAGTGGCTCACGGGAACTAATTGCTATCTTTCTTGCCATGATTATCGGGCTGGCGGCAGGGACAGGCTACCTAACCTTAGCTGTTCTCTTCACTATCTTTATCTTAACGGTATGGCTTCTTTTAGAGAAACAACAAAGCAAGAGCAACCACCAACGTCGCAGACTATTAACCATCACAATTGCGAACCAAGAAGAGAAACTTCAAACTATCCAATCTGGACTGGCACAATTCTGTACTGAGTTAGACCTCATCTCGATTGATACCAGCAATGATGGAGAACAAGTCACCACTGTCTACGAAGTGGATTTCAAGGCTCAAACCGATGATTTTCAAGTCATCAATTACCTCACTAAAGAACAGGATACTTACCAGGTTTCCCTGACCAAGAATGCCAAGAAGAGAAAGAATTTGTAATTTTCAAATCAAATAGCAAACTAAGAGTCTCTTGAGTGCCGCCATTCTTTACCAATCAAAAAACTCCGTAGTCTCTAGCGCCATAGATCAGGCTAGAGATTACAGAGTTATTTTTTAATCTAAACTTCCTACAAGAGTATATTATCTACTGAAAGGATATGGTATTTGTAGGGAATACTTTAAAGAGTTCTTACAGGAAGTCAGTATTAACTAGTTATATTAGGTTTAGTTTACCCATTCACCATTGGCATTGACTCTATAGCCATCTACAGTTGTGTTGACTGCAAGGGCACCTGAGCCATTGACATTGTACCATTTGTCTGATACTTTGAACCATTGGCTTGCTTTCATAGCACCTGATGCTTCAAGATAGTACCAGGTATCTCCATCTTTCACCCAACCTGTTGCCATTGAACCGTTAGCATTTAGGTAGTACCATGAACCGTTGACTTTAGCCCAACCTGTTGCCATAGCGCCGTTAGCGTTGAGGTAGTACCATGAACCATTGTATTGTAGCCAACCTGTCGCCATTGAACCATTAGCGTTGAGGTAGTACCATGAGCCATTGACTTTAGCCCAACCTGTTGCCATAGCACCGTTAGCGTTTAGGTAGTACCATGAACCGTTGTCTTGTAGCCAACCTGTCGCCATTGAACCATCAGTATTGTAGAAGTACCACATACCGTTTTCTTGTTTCCAGCCTGTTTTTGGAGCGGCTGGTTTAGCTGGTTCTACTACAGAATATGAGCTGTATGATGGAACATATGAAGGGTATGAAGGGACATATGTCGGATTAGATGGTCTTGCAGGAACAGAAGGTTGTGCTGGAGTTTCAGTTTTTGGCGGTTGCTGTTGAATCAAGCGGTTATATGCTTCTTCCGATTTACGAGCATAGTCTTCTTCAGCTTGTTGATCATCTGTTTTCTCTGGTTGAGGAGCTGGAGCTGGTTGAGGTTGTTCAGCTGGTTTTTCTGGTTTTGCTGGAATTTCAGCTGGTTTTTCAGTTTTTGGAGGTTGCTGTTGAGTCAAGCGGTTATATGCTTCTTCTGATTTACGAGCGTAGTCTTCTTCAGCTCTTTGATCATCTGTTTTTTCTTTTGCTTTTTCTTCTTTAACCTCTTCAAGAGCTTTATTGTACAAGTCTATCAATTCGTTCAAAATTGACACCTCTTGCTCCAAACTCCTACCAGCTTCTTGAAAATCAGAATTTGCTTTCATCTCAGCTTGAGATAGTTTTTCAACAGCAGCTTTAGCTCCCTCAATGATAGCGGAATCTGCATTAGCTTCTTCAGTAGCTTTCAGAGTCTCCTTCGCTTTTTCAAGAGCAGCTTTTACTGCTACAGCAATTTGTTGTTTACTTGCTGTCTCTTTATTTAAAGCATCAACTTCCTTTTGTTGTTTAGCTACAGCATCACCTAAATCATCAGCACGATCTTGTGCTTTTTCTGACGCTGGACGTGCAGCATCATTTTCTTCCCCTTTTTTAATTCCATCTTGAATATCTTTAGGTAAGTCTGTTAGAGATTTACCATCTTGCCTTGTGCTATTAGGGAGATTATCTTTCTTTTCGTCCTCTTCTGTTAATACAGGCGCTTCAGCAGCTTTATTAACATCAGCTAGAAGATCAGTAGCTGATAACTCGCCATTCTCAATAGCCTTTAAAACATATTCTTTCCCGATAGCTTCTTTTGCTTTTTCAATAGCTTTAGGCTTATCTTCAGGCTTGATTTTATCACTATTATTGATTTCCGCTATAGTAGCTTCTTCTACTTTATTCAAAAAGTTTTTTAATTCTTCTTTGGCTTCGGCTTCTTTCTTCTCTGCCTCTACTTTTTTCTTCGCTACTTCTTCTTCTTGAGCTGCCTCATCAGATTTTTTCTTAGCTACTTCTTCTGCTTTTTTAGCTTCTTCTGCTTTTGCTTTAGCTTCTTCTACTTTCTTAGTAAGTTCTGGTTTATTTTTTTCAGCCTCTTCTGCTTTTTTCTTAGTTTCAGCTAACTTATCTGGTTCAGGAACTACTATTGTTGTTTGAATAGTATTAAATTTCTCCTTCGCAGCAGTTTCGTGTTCCTTAGCTTTTTTCTCAGCTTCTTCTGCGGATTTTTTCCCATTTTCGTCGTGATTTCTGATAGCATTTAGATAATCTAGGACCGCTTTTTGAACTTCCTCTGTTGCCTTAGCTATCTCTTCAGAAGCTGCTTTTGCTTTCTCTGCTTTCTCTTCAGTTTTCTTCTGATCGTCTTCATATTTTTTCTGATCAGCTTCTGCTTCAGCTAAAACTTTTTTAGCGTCTTCGTATTCTTTCTTAGCAGCTTCAGATTTTTTCATTGCTGCATCGTAGTCTTTCTTAGCAGCTTCAGATTTTTTCATTGCTGCATCGTAGTCTTTCTTAGCTTGAGACTGGTTAGCTACGGGAGCGTCTTCTGCTCTTACAAAAGTAGGCTGAGACGCAACAAAACCAGCCCCTAAGATAGCGACGCTGGCTAGACTTGTTAAAATCATTTTTTTCTTATTCATCTAAATTTACCTCTTTTCTGATAATCATTTTCAGACTATACTATATTAAGTATACCCCCCCCCCCGTAAATACTTGTCAAGTGTTTTATATTACATTTGTGTTACATTTTTGTTCGAGATTTTATTTGTTTTATCAAAGTTTTTATGAAAATAGTTTTGAAAACTTTTGTATTTCTTTACATTCTCTCCCTTAGAGTTTCTCTTTTATACTCCCTTGACTTCAAAAACAAGGTGTGTATTTATTTTTCGATTGCAGATAAAACTCACATTACCATATATCAAAAGGTTGATTTCTGAATTAGGAATAGTCTTGCATATTTGCGATGGATGATGACTCGTTCTTATTTTCAGTGAGTAACAACTGACCCTAGGCACACCAAAAAAAAGAGGTCAATGTTCGCCATCAACCTCTTTCTTATCGTTCATTCTTGTTGCTAGTGAGACGGATAACTTACCTCTCAGTCAGCATGTTCATCCTAGCTTACCCATTCACCATTAGCATTTACACGGTAACCATCTGGTGTTGTTGTGCTAACAGCCAAAGCGCCTGAACCATTTGCATAGTACCAGTGTTGACCTACTTTAAACCAACCCGTTTTCATGATCCCTTCTTCATCAAGGTAATACCAAGTACCATTTTCCTTGTACCAGCCTGTTTTCATAGCTCCTGAGCCATCAAAGTAGAACCATCTGCTACCATCTGTTCCCCAGCCTGTAAACATAGCACCTGAGTTACTTAGATAATACACCGATCCATCAACTTCTACAAATCCAGTCTGCATAACACCTAGATCATTCAAGTAGTACCATTGACCACCTGTTTTCAACCAGCCTGTCTTCACATCACCAGACTCATAAAAATACCACTTGCCATTAGACTGCACCCAGCCAGACTGATCAGACGTAGATTTTCTGAAATCTTTCAGCGGTGTTTCTACAACTATAGCTTTACTTTTAACTGTTGAAAGGTTTGAAGCAGTCACTTCTGTGTACTGAACAGCAGAACCATATCCACCAGCCAATTCCTCTGAAGAAGTCGTAGTTCCTAGAGCCAAAGCAACGGTTGCTGCTTTCTGAGGATTAGCTGCATTTTTAAAAGCAGCAAGACCCACATGGGTAAATTTAGGGTTAATCAAGTTCTCATAATAAGATGAAAATTCTTTTGATGTTTTATCTTTCTTTTTCGCCACATAGTTCGCCTTTTCAGCATGCCAGTTTTCAATTGCTTTTAGAAATCCATCAGGATTCAAATCTAAAGCTTCTCCACTTAGGCTATTACCAGATGGAAAGGCAGTCCAGTTGTTTTTACTGGAAAGACGTTCAGCCTTCAGCGCAACAGATACCTCAGCAGCGCGTACAAAAGCCGTTTTCTCATGGTCAACTGACCATTTGACAGGAACATACTTATCTACCAAACCTTCGTCGGCTGCTTCTTTACGAATTTTATTGATAGCATCTAAAATAGATTGTTGATGAGGAGCCACAAATTCTCCTTTGATTCCAACCAAAACATTGCCACTAGAAGGTTTTAACACCTCTGAGGTCAATACATTACCATCAGCAGATTGCGTTGCCACCAATCTGTCATTCGCAAAAACATCATTTGTCAAAACTGCTCCTGCCAAGGTCAAAGCCAAGGCACTAGCAAATACAATTTTCTTCATTGTTTACTCCTTATATCTTTTGAATCGTATCTTGATAAATACTTTTTGACACTTAATTATATCATATTTTCCTATTCTTTGCCTGTTTCTACTAATGTCATGAAGTAAATAAAACTCACCTCGAAAAGTAGAAGCTTCATCCTTTATTTCACAACAAGCTCATAACGTGTCTTGCTTGTAAAGGTTTGACCGGCTTTAATAATAACTTTGTCTTTGAGGTCGCTATGAATGGCATCTGGTAAAGCTTGCGCTTCAAGGGCAATCCCATTGTGCTGTACCATTGGCCGATCTCCTATGATGACACTCTCATCCACAAAGTTTGCTGTGTAGACCACAAAGCAAGGAGCCTCTGTCTTGAAAAGCAGGAAGCGACCTGAGTTTTGGTCATAAAGGAATCCAGCATTGTCATGACCTGCAGGAAGGGCAAATGGATGATCTAAGCCAGATACCAACTGGATTTGCTCATCTTCTTCTGCAAAGATATCTTTCAACAAGGCACCATTGTAGATGTGTTTGACCACATCACGGTTGGCTTCTGGAGTTTTGGCAGGAACACCGTCGGGAGCGATTGGGTAAATGCCCTCTGTGTTTAGTTGGAAGACATGACGGTCAATCGTCTGCGTGAAATCACCAGACAAGTTGAAATAGCTGTGGTTGGTTGGATTAACCAGCGTATCCTGATCTGTTGTTACCTTGTAGCTGATTTCGTAGGCACCAGTTTCTTCCAAGTAGTAACTGATCCAGATCTTGAGATTTCCTGGAAATCCCCCTATCCCATCTGTCCGCTCTATGTAGAGGGTCAAGCCATGGTCGCTCACTTCAACTAGTTCAAACAAGCTAGAATCCCAACCAGTTGAACCACTATGGTTACAGTTGCTAGCATTGTTGACTTCAAGGTCATAGGTCTTGCCATTAAGCTCAAAGGTCGCACCTGCAATACGCCCTGCTACTGGACCTACGCTCGCTCCATGCTTAGGACTATTGCCTACATAGCTAGTAAAGTCATCAAATCCCAAGATAACGTTGGCAAAATTTCCAGCCTTGTCAGGTGTGACATAACGCAAGATGGTCGCACCATAAGTCATAACCTCAAGCTGATAGCCACCGTCCGTCTCAAAGCGATAGGCCAAGACATCCTTGTCCTCAACATTTCCAAATACACGCTCTGTGTATGCTTTCATTCTGTTCTCCTTTTACTATTTCTCTCAAGCAAACAAACCATAGAAAGCCTACTGACAATCTATGGTCTATCTGATGATTTACAAATCCTCTTGTCAAGAATTCATAAACACTGTTTTACTTTTGATATTCGTGGATGATAACACCTTGTACCACACGGTTTACGGTACCTGTAGGAGACGGTGTATCAGGTTTATTTTCTACCTTGAGTGAAGTTAATAGAGCAAAGAGTTGAGCATAAACGATGTAAGGGAAGACACGGTAAATATCATTCAAGAAACCGCCACAACCAAGGGCCACTTCTTTGACATTTTCAAGACCAAAGGATTGATCACTCAAAAGCACAACACGACGAGCAATCTGGTCACCAGCAACTTCACGAACCAAGTCCAAGTCGTACTTACGAGTATAGTCTGTCGTTGTACCAAAGACTAAGACAACTGTATCTTCGTTAATCAGTGATTTTGGACCGTGACGGAAGCCGACTGGACTTTCATACATGGTCGCCACTTGGCCAGCTGTCAATTCCAAAATCTTAAGCTGAGCTTCATGAGCAAGTCCAAAGAATGGACCAGCGCCTAGATAGATGACACGGTTAAAGTCGAGATCAACAAGCTCTTTAACATCTTCTGCATTGTCTAGAATTTTACGGGCAAGACTAGATACAACTTCAAAACGTTCAGCTTTAACAGCAAATTCTGTAGGATCAAAGACCAAGAGAGCTGTCAACATCATAGAAGTAAAGCTAGAAGTCATGGCAAATCCAGCGTCATTAGAAGCAGCTGGTTGCAAAAGCAAGAGATTGCGATCATCTCCATGAGCTTGAAGAGCCAATTTCCCATCTGCAGCACAAGTAATGGTCACTTGATAAAGCTCATCCACCAAGGCTTTAGCCAAATCAACAGTCGCCACACTTTCAGGCGAGTTCCCACTACGAGCAAAGGATACAAGTACAGTTGCCACATCTTTTTTCAAATAAGTTTCTGGATTGGCAACGATATCTGTTGTCGCAATGGCATTGAAATTCCATTTTCGTTCGTCATAGACTTCCTTAAAGTAAGGTACCAAGGTATCTCCCACATAAGCAGAAGTCCCCGCACCTGTCAAGATAACCTTGATATAGTCATGTTTATCAGCGATCCCTTGTAGAAAGGCTGCAATTTCTTCACGTTTTGCTTGATAAGATTCAAAAGCTTCTTTCCATACATCAGGCTGTTGGTAGATTTCACGTGTAGTGATTTCTGCACCCAATTCGAGCAAGTCTTCTTTTGTATAATGTAGCATTGAATTCCTCTTTTTCTATCAAATATGGGAATGGGAGTAAGCCCCATTCCCATGTATATTCTATATAAAATGCTCTAACGATTTTCACGTTGTCACATGAATTGAATCGAGTTCCAACTAAAATCTTTGGGAAAAAGACCGATTATCGTCGGAGCATCGCTCCATCCTCCTATCGCCTATTTTCCCTGTGATTTTCACGTTGTCATATCTTATTCATCTTCGTCATCATCGAAGCCCGCTAATAAATCATTAACTTTCACAATGCTTTCTGCAGCACGGTTCTTGTAATCCGCATCTGCATCTGTAAGGCTAGCATTGATAAATTCAATCACCATTGGAAGATTCATCCCTGCGTAAAGTTCGATGTCACGACCTTCCATAATCAAACGGCTTACCACGTTACATGGTGTTCCACCGAGAAGATCCGCAAAGACTAGGAAATCATCTAATCCTTCAATAGCAGCTTCAAATTTTGCAGTAAATTCTTCTGGGCCATCTTCTGGAAGAAGAGCCACTGCATGAATATTGTCTTGTGGACCCATGATCATTTCAGTGCTACCTTTAAGTTCTTCACAGAAGCGACCATGACTCACCAAAATTAATGATTTAGCCATAAATTATGCGCCCATTCCAAGTACAAATTTACCAAAGGCAGAAAGAGCCAAAGCAAGTACGATAATAATACCGATAGCTTTAGTAGAGTTCATACCTTTCTTACCAAGCAACCAGAAGATAAAGGCAGTAAAGATTGCTGGAAGCAAGCGTGGGAAGATTTGGTTCAAGATGTCTTGGAAGTCAATCATCTTCTCACCGATTGCCCATTTGTAAGAAATTTCAAAGTTGATCATTGTTGCTACAAGAGCACCCATCATGAAGACACCAAGTACAGATGCAGCGTCAATCAAAGCTGTCAAGGTACTTTGCATGTTGTTGATAAGGTTAACCCCTTCTTTGTAGGCAAATTCCAACTGTTTCCAACGGAAGATGTCATACGCTACTGCAACTGCGATCCAAAGGAAGATACCCCAAGGTTGACCACCGATAGCCATAGTTGCTGCGATAGATCCCATGATAGCAGGTACAAGTGAACCAAAGATTGTATCTCCAAGAGGAGCAAATGGTCCCATCAAACCTGTCTTGATACCGTTAACGGCATCTTTTGAACCTACACCATCTTTTTCTTCCATGGCAAGGTCAAAACCAGCGATAATGGTGTGGAAGAATGGTGAAGTATTGAAGAATTGAGTATGAACTTTCATCATTTCTTTCAATTCAGGAGTGCCATCCCCATACATTTTACGCAATTGAGGCAAAATCATGTAAAGGTAACCAGAAGCTTGCATACGTTCGTAGTTCCAACCTAATTGGAAAGTAAACAAGCTACGTTTATTGATTTGGTTAAAATCTTCTTTTGTAAGTTTGTAATTAGAATTCGTCATCTTCGATTTCCCCACTTTCTGATGGTGTAGAAGGTGCTGCCACAGCTACTTTTTGGCTATTTTTGAAGTGAAGCACTGCAAGGAAGATACCTACGATAGAAATACCAATCATAGACAATCCTTTGAAGTTGTTCACGAAACCAATTTTTTCAGCAACATCTTTAGGTAGAGTACCGATAACACCTGCAACAGCGCCACCAAGACCTGTTACATATGAGTAAAGAACAGTCAACATAGCTGTCAAACCAAATCCCATAGCAAGGTAGTGAAGGTTACGTTTAACTGGAAGGTAACGAAGCAAGATTGCAAATCCAAGACCTGGAAGCATACGTCCTGCGAGTGTCAAACCATCTGCAACCCATTGGTATTTTGTAACGAAATCTACTACGTGTTGTACAAATTCACCACCAAAAGCAAGCGCAAAGAAGACTGGAAGGGCACGAGATAGAGCCCAAGGAATCGCACCAAGTAGGTAGTTGCGTTCAATACCTTTATAGTCAAAGCGTTCGATTGCAGCATCCACACGGTGAGCAAAGAAAGTAGTTGTCATACGTCCAAGAACGTCGAAGTATGTCAAGAGAGTTGCTACTGGCACAGCGATTGTTGTAATCGCAAGTGCTGTATCAATTCCTTGTGAAACAGAGAAGGCTGTCGCAAGAACCGCACCAGAAGTAGCGTCGATACGAGAAGCACCACCGAAGGTACCAACCCCAAGAACGAATAGCTGCAAGTTACCACCGATAAGCAGACCAGTAGTCACATCTCCCATAATTAAACCAGTAATGAAACCAGCAAATACAGGGGAACCTGCAGATGAAACGATCGTCAACTCATCACAGATTTGATAAGCTGAGTACAAAGTGAGAAGTAAAATTTGCCACCATTGTATCATAACAATGACCTCCTAAAAATTTTTTCCTATTTTAATAAGCTCAAAAAGTCTGAAATTGGATCATTTGGAACCATTTGAGCAGTAAGTTTAACACCTTTTTCTGCCAATTTGTGGAAGTCTTCCACATCCTTGTCTACTACGTTGATAGAACGTGTGATGGGGCGAGTTTCTGGTGTTTGAGACATATTCCCAACATTAAGGGTTTCAATTGGTACACCTGCTTCAACCAAACCAAGGAAGCGGTCTGGTTTGCGAGCCACGATAAAGAGACGTTGGCTATCGTATTTTCCAGCAAGAATATTGGCTGCCGCTTTCTCAATTGGCAAAATACTCAATTTCACACCTGGTGGTGTCGCAAGTTTCAAACCACTCTTTTCAACGTCATTGTTGACAACTTCGTTATCTACAACCATAATACGTGAAACATTTAGTTTTCCAGCCCAAAGATTGGCTACTTGTCCGTGGATCAAACGTCCATCGATACGGCATCCTACAATTGTCATAAGTTTTCCCCCTTTATATGTTTTAGTGTAGGTTTACGAGTTAAATGAATCTCTTCTTTATATTGGCCCTCTGTTTCAAAGATGATGATACGATTGGCACCTTCCTTGAGATAGCTATGAGGAATATAAAGAGAGAGGGTTGGGCCGACGTTCCAAAAACGTCCTAGATTCTGCCCATTGACAAAGGCAACTCCCTTACCAAACTCAGATAAGTCTAGGTAAGTATCTTTTGGCTCTTGGACGGTAAAGTCATAAGCGTAAAAGGCTGGTTGCCCTTGAGTCCATCCTTTTGAAAAATCAATTTTCTCAGGATTGTCTAGTGGGAGTGGATAGTGTTTCCAGTTTAGTAAGAAGTGCAAATCCTTACAAACCCCTGTCCGAATTCCCTTACGTTGCGTATCTGCTAAGAACTTATGTCCATAGTTGACACGCCCCATATTTTCTACCAAGATATCCAATCTAGACAGCGCTTTCTTTTCACCTTGATAAAAAATATCTTCCCCAATCTCTGTCTGATATTGGGTTTTGACCCACTGACCATCGACATAAAGCTGGGCCCTATCTCGACCATCAATGATACGAAGTCTTTCTTCTTCTGCATCCCAGTTTGTTTCTGTTCGATAAAGTAGGTAGCCATAACTTTGTCCCAATTCCTCCATCTTTTTAGGATAGAGACTTTCTACAGGACTTGACAAGCTATCCAAGGTTTCAAACAAGGAAACTTTTTCAGCCAGTGGAATAGCATCCAACTCCATACTCTCTTTGTAGAGTGGTTCCAACTGCGGATACTCTGGAAAATGTGTTGCCATCATCTTCTTGACTGCCAGATATTTGGCAGTTGGATTTCCTTCCTCATCTAGAAGGGCATCGTAATCATAAGATGTAACTTGTGGCAGGTCCAAAGTCCCTCGAGCCGAACAACCATTCATGAAGCCAAAGTTTGTACCACCGTGGAACATGTAGAGATTGATGGAGCCTTGTTCCAAAACCTCTCGAACTGCATCTGCCAATTCTTTTGGATCCCGTGTGATAATCGGTTCCTTCCAACGATTGAACCAACCATCCCAGAACTCCATACACATGAGCGGCCATTTCTTACCATGCTCATCAAAGAATTCCCGCATCTGTGAAAAGTTGTACGGAGCTTTAGAACCAAAATTCCCTGTCACAAAGAGGTCATCTTCGATTAAAGTTCCTGCTTTCAGAGTAGCTCTCCATGGACCATCTGATGTAAAGAGGGGACAAGTTACGCCACGCTCTTCCATCAACTGTCGAATTGCTCTCAGATAAGCCTTATCTTCTCCATAAGAGCCATACTCATTTTCAACCTGCATCATGAGGATGTTTCCACCATTGTTCAACAAATGTGGAACCAATCGTGACAAGAGCTGGTCATAATAGCGACCGACAGCTTCAATATAGGCAGGATCTGAGGAACGAATCCTCATGTCTTTGGTTAAGAGCCAGGCTGGTAAGCCACCGAATTCCCATTCCGCACAGATGAAGGGTGACGGACGAACGATAGCGTAGAGACCCAAATCTTGTGCTGTCTGAAGAAACCGCTCCAAATCCAGAGCTCCTTCAAAGCGAAACTCACCCTCACGAGGCTCGTGTAAATTCCAAGCCACATAAGTCTCTACCGTATTAAAGCCAAGAGCTTTCAAGTTATAGAGCGAATGATACCAATCTTCTGGAGGAACCCTAAAATAATGAATGGCGCCGGACAAAATCTTGAACGGTTTCCCATCTAAATAGAAATCGTCTCGTATCTCAAATCGTGTCATAAAACTACCTTTTGATTGCAAAAGTTTGCGCTTTCACTCGTTGTTATAGTAATTATAAACCAATCTGTTTGAATTGTCAATAGAAATTGTCGGAATATTTACTGTAATTTTACCATTATACACACGTTCAATTAGTTTCAAACATTTTCAGACCCATTTCAAACGCTCTTTACATTCAGAATATGGAACCTAAAATAATTTTGTATAAAATACATTTATAAAATATGAGTAATGCTTATGTAGCTTAATTTTTCAAACTATTTTTCTAATTTTTTATTCAAAAGACTACTATTTTTTTCGCTTTTATGGTAAAATTTTCTGTGGAGAAGGAAAATAGAGGTAAAAATATGGCAATTCCCAAATATCAATACATAAAAGACGAATTAAAAAATAAAATCATCTCTGGGCAGTTTAGCAGTGGAGATAAATTTTACACTGAAGCAGAGCTCATTTCAATGTACGATGTCAGTTCTATCACAGTTGTCCGCGCCTTAAACGACCTTGCTAAAGATGGCTATATTGTCCGCCAACAAGGAAAAGGAACCTTCGTTTCACGTGCACGCAAACACAAGCTTGTAGAGTTTTCAGATATTGAACTCTTTAATGCTAAAGATGATAAGGTAACTGTTCTTTCAATTGAACGCGGAAACAAACTCGCTTACTTGGAAAAATTGGGTCTACGCGGCGATCAATTCTACTACAAGATTGAACGTATCCGCGAATCAAACGGTGTCGTTTATATCTACCACACATCTTACATTCCAGAACAATACATCAACGCAAATTATCCAAATCTTGAATATTATAGCTCTATCTATAACCGTTTCAAATTGGATTACCACATTCATATGAATGATGAACATTTTGAAGAAATCAATGAAATAACATTTCCAACTCCAGAACATGCGGCTTCGGTCCTCGGAGTCGATGAGCAATTCCCAACCGTTTTACAAACCAAGACTACTAAGTTAGAATCCACTGGCCAAGTTCTCGCATACAGCGAAACTTATAAACGAGCGGATTACTACAAGATTAAATTCATCTCATGTGACCGTGATCACTAAGAAGAAAGCCTGAGCCTAATCGCTTGGGCTTTTTTCTATGCTTATTATATGACATAGTAGATTGAAATAGAATATGGACAAATCGATTAGGAAATTCAAATCAATTTCTAGTAATATTTTAGAAGTCACAGTATACTATTCTATATTCAACATATTATAAAATATTGGTTATTTTTTTCAAAAGCACTTTAATAAAAAAGAAACATCGAAGTTCTGCTACTCCAGTAAATAGAGTAATAGAACTTCGATTTTATTTTAATTATCCTAAACCAAGACGTTCAAAGATATCATCCACTCGTTTAGTGTAGTAAAGAGGGTTGAAAATCTCGTCGATTTCCTCTTGTGTGAGGCGTGATGTTACTTCTGGATCTGCTTCCAACAGTGGTTTAAAGTCTACTTGATTATCCCAAGAGTAGGCTGTTTTTGGTTGTACCAAGTCATAGGCTTGCTCACGGGTCATCCCTTTTTCAATCAAAGTCAACATAGCCCGTTGGCTAAAGATCAAACCAAATGTAGAGTTCATGTTGCGAATCATGTTTTCTGGGAAGACCGTCAAGTTCTTGACAATATTTCCAAAGCGGTTGAGCATGTAGTCAATCA
The DNA here is from genome assembly GCF_946901205.1 of Streptococcus sp. Marseille-Q5619. Taxonomy (NCBI): domain Bacteria; kingdom Bacillati; phylum Bacillota; class Bacilli; order Lactobacillales; family Streptococcaceae; genus Streptococcus; species Streptococcus sp. Marseille-Q5619. Next base: position 55,360 of record NZ_CAMPPO010000007.1, on the reverse strand, counting down.
AGATAGTTGTATCTGGTGTGATGATGCGCTCAGCTGATGAGTGGGAAATATCGCGTTCGTGCCAGAGAGCAACGTTTTCATAGGCTGTAATCATGTGACCACGGATAACACGCGCCAGACCAGTCATATTTTCAGAACCGATTGGGTTGCGTTTGTGAGGCATTGCTGAAGATCCTTTTTGCCCTTTAGCAAAAAATTCTTCTACTTCTCGTTGTTCTGATTTTTGCAAACCACGAATCTCAGTCGCCATACGCTCGATTGAAGTCGCGATGCTAGCAAGGACTGCAAAATACTCAGCGTGAAGGTCGCGAGGAAGCACCTGTGTAGAGATTTCTTGAGCACGGATACCAAGCTTGTCGCAGACGTATTGCTCCACAAATGGTGGGATATTTGCAAAATTACCAACCGCACCAGAAATCTTACCAGCCTCAACACCAGCAGCCGCATGCTCGAAACGCTCGATATTGCGCTTCATTTCGCTGTACCAAGTCGCCAATTTAAGACCAAAAGTTGTCGGCTCAGCGTGCACCCCGTGGGTACGCCCCATCATGATGGTGAACTTGTGCTCCTTAGCCTTATCAACGATGATGTTGGTGAAGTTTTCAAGGTCACGACGGATGATGTCGTTGGCCTGCTTGTAGAGGTAACCGTAGGCAGTATCCACCACGTCGGTAGAAGTCAAACCATAGTGGACCCACTTGCGCTCTTCACCAAGAGTCTCAGAGACCGCACGCGTGAAAGCCACCACATCGTGACGAGTCTCTTGCTCGATTTCAAGAATACGGTCGATGTCAAAGTCCGCCTTCTCGCGAATCAAAGCCACATCTTCCTTAGGGATTTCTCCCAACTCAGCCCATGCCTCGTCAGCCAAGATTTCCACCTCAAGCCAAGCACGGTATTTATTTTCTTCACTCCAAATATTCGCCATCTCAGGGCGAGAGTAACGGTTGATCATGTTGTTTCTCCTTAAAAATCTTTTTTATCTATGAGGCTCAGGAAACTTTGCATTATTAGATGCTAAATTAGGGTTTGTAGAAAATAACATTAGGAAGTAATAATCCTTTGATTACTCTAATCAGCTATCATGCAAACTTCAACCATTGCAATAAGTCAAATGGTATGATTCTCTTATTCTAAAATCTCACACTTCCATTGTTCAAGTCTATTTTCCGCATTTGATACACCCTCTAAATGTTTTAAAACATGTAAATCATCTAAAAGATAAAGTAAAACTAGTAAATCTCTAGCTGTTTTTTTTCGTTCTTCATCAGAAATGGTATCAAAGAAATCAATACTCAAAGTTTTAACCGGATCCTTAAAATGACTTTCACCGTTTAAAACCAGTCTATACATAAGATTCTCAAAATAAGTTCTGTATTCTTTATCAATTTTTTCAACAATTAAAGGATCTGTTGTTAGCTCGGCAATTCCCTTCTTATAATTAAAACTACCATAGGCTTCTAAAATTTTTCTCATTGCATTCCCAACAAAACTTTCCGAAGTAGGTGTACTATTTCCCAATGCATAACCGAAGACTATTTCAAGTAGTTCTGTATAATCGTGAGTACTAGTTTTGAATTCTTGTAATTTACCAGAAACCAATTCTAACTTCTTGTATTTAGATTTTTGTCCACCTTCCTCTTCTTTACAGGATTCCATTATCTCTTTCAAAAAGATATCAAAGTCATATATTGTTTGTTTATCATGGGTCATTAGTAAAACTCTAGTATTACTATTCCCCTTAAAAAATCTAGTTAAACAGTATTTTAAATACGAGGTTATTCCAACTTTATTTTCCATATCAAAACTAGAAATTGGATCGTCAATAACAATAAAATATTCATGACTATAAGCATCTGCTAACTCTCTCTGTTGAATTATCTCAGTAAAGAAATAACATAATGCCAGCGCATTTCGTTCCCCTACGGAAACCCTACTGGGGACCACAGACTTACCTCTTGATAACAGATAGTATTTTCCGTTTTGATTCTGTATAGCTAACCGATTTTTTGAAAAAAATATGTAATTTAAACTTTTATTAATTTCATCAACTGCAATATCTATATTAAGTTTCTTGTCTTCTAAATCAGAAATCTGCTTCTCATAATCCTTTACTCGTTTACTACTGCTATTATAATTATTTTCACAAATTGCTTTTTTATTTGTTTTCTCTTGAAACTTTTTGTATGCATCTTGAATTTCATAAAAAGCTAATTCATTATTTATTTGAAGGAGATCTACTTTTAACTTTTGAATATCCGAGATTTCTGAATTATGTTTGATAATTGCTTGGTTAATTTTTTCAATATCATGCTCTGCTTGACTTAATTCTTGAGAAAAGCTTATATTAGGTAACTCAACTATATTATATGGATTATCAATCTTCTTATCGATTATTGAGTTAATTTCGTTAAATTTAGCATTCAAAGCATTAATACTATTTTGATAAGACTGAATTAATATTGGATCTATCTGTTCATAACCAGAAAAATCTTGATTAATCTCATCAATTTTTTTACCTCTCAATGCGGATTGGTGTTCTTCGACTGCTCTTGATAGTAGTTTAGTTATGCCATTCGTGAGTTCAACTTTAACATCTTCTGATACTGATTGAGTACAGAAAGGACATTTTTTTTGATGTTCATCTTCAAAGAAATCTTTAACTTCTCTCAAATGACGTTCACCTTTTGTGGAATCAGATAATAATGTCAGTAAATACTTATCCCTAGAATTCAACTCAGGTTCTTCGATTTTTTCAGACAATAAAGTTGATAATTCATTGCTATCAAAATTAATATCAGGTAAAGATAGTTCATTATTTATAGTAACTGCGGAATCTCTTATTGAAAAATATCTAGCTTTTTTATTGTTGAATTCAACCTCTAACTCATTTTTATCTAAGATTGGTTGTAAATCAACAAAATTTTGAAAGGTATTATTATGAACGGGAGATGCAGCTCGATTTCCTTTTATCTCCCTATCTCTTTCGGCCCAGTTGCCTACTCCTTTCAAAGAATCTGTCATTTCCTTTTTCCAAAAGTCTGGAGATTTTTCATTTTTTTCATCTAAATATTCTTCATATTCAGCATAATAATCTTGAGATTCAATTTGTGATTCTGATAACTGCGTTCTTAATCTATCCAGTTCCTCATCGATATCAACCTGTTCACCTAAAATTACAATTGTATCTAACCCTTCTTGAGCAATTTTGACTTTCTGATCAACATAGTGTTCATTGAAAACAAATATCGATTTTCGTTCAGTATCACTAAGTACAATATTATTATTATTTTTATCAATAAATGATACTCTATCGGTTCCAAACTCACCATTTTTTAATTGATTTATTCCTCGAGCAATTGTACTTTTCCCTGAACCATTCCTTCCAAACAATAAACTTGCCCTATCGTTTTGTACTGGATTTGTTCCCTCAAAATTTCCTTCAAAGAGTTCTAATTTTGTTTCATCTTCAAAAATACCTGATTTTATATTAATTCCTTTAATTTTTTCAAACATTTTTTCTTTAGACCCCTCTCCCCTAAAACTCTCCCACACTATCTGGTTCATCACTAAATAAAGTCACATGTCCCATCTTGCGGTTGTGCTTCGCTTCTATTTTACCATACATGTGGAGGTGGGCGCTTGGATTTTCTGTGACATATTTTTCAGCAGCTTCGACATGCTGGCCGAGGACATTGAGCATGACGGCTGGAGCATGCAGTTTGATAGCTGGCAATGGTGCCCCCAGAACACCCAGAATATGGGCATCAAACTGGGAGAAGTCGCAAGCTTCAATAGAGTAGTGCCCAGAGTTGTGTGGTCGTGGGGCAATCTCGTTGACAATGATATCATCAGCTGTCGCAAACATTTCCACGCAAAGGGTTCCAGACAAGTTGAGTTGCTCAGCGATTCTCACTGCCATAGCTTTGGCTTTCTCGGCTAAACTTTCAGAAATGCGAGCAGGCACAATAGTTTTTGAAAGGATATTGTTTCGGTGGATATTTTCCTGAACTGGGAAAACCGTCACGTCCTTGCCATTTCCTGATACAATGACAGAAATTTCAAGGTCAAAATTGACAAATTCTTCCAAAACACAGTCTGCTGAATCCGCTAGTGCATAGGCTTCTTCCAAGTCTGCTTCTGAGCGAATGACCTTTTGCCCATGCCCATCGTAGCCACCCGTCGCAGTCTTAAGGACATAGTTTTTCGATAGGTCAATATCTGCCAATTCTTGGCTTGAGGCCACAACCTTGTAGGGTGCCACAGTGACTTGTGCCTTGTTTGAGAGGAAGCCCTTTTCAAAGATGCGATTTTGAGAAATACGGAGTAGGTCTGTCCCTTGTGGAAGTTGCCCATCCTTGACAACTGCATCCAAACCGTCAGCATCTACATTCTCAAATTCATAAGTCAGGACATCGCAACGCTCAGCCAACTGACGCAGAGCATCCACGTCATTATAAGGCGCCACAATGATTTCCGCTACGCGAGAGGCTGGGCAATCAGCCGCAGGATCCAGCGCGATAACCTTGTGCCCCATGTAGATAGCAGAAATAGCCATCATCTGACCCAGCTGGCCGCCACCTATAATTCCGATTGTTTTAGATGAGCTCATTTGTAGACTCCTCTGCGATTTTTCCTTGCTCTTCTGCAAAATCTGCCAATGCTGTCGCGATAGTCTGATCTTCTACTGAAAGGAGACGGAGGGCGAAGAGGGCAGCGTTAGTCGCACCTGCTTCACCAATAGCCATTGTCGCAACAGGCACGCCACCCGGCATCTGCACAATGGAATAAAGTGAATCCACGCCACTAAGAGCACGTGATTTGACGGGCACCCCAATGACAGGAAGGGTTGTTTTGGCTGCTACCATCCCTGGCAAATGGGCTGCTCCTCCAGCGCCAGCGATGATGACCTTGATACCACGACTACGCGCTTCTTCGGCATGCTTGAACATAAGGTCTGGTGTGCGGTGGGCAGAAACAACTTTCTTTTCGTAGGCTACACCGAAGCGGTCTAGAACCTCTGCTGTTTTTTGCATGGTGGCCCAGTCGGATTTTGAGCCCATGATGATGGAAATTACGGGTTTCATTTCTTCTCCTTTTTCCTCTTTTTCAACAATCACCTTAGGTTGTGAGGGACGGAAGCAAACCTTCGGTTTCATTTCTACAATTTGAACCTAAGGTCTCAAATTTTCCCTAGACCCGAACAGATACTGTTCTGGTCTTTTCACCACGACGACCATTATCGTGTTTGGCGACTGCGTCGCTTTTTCTTATATCTTTACTTAATTGCCTTGCTTCCGATATCTGTTCGGTAGAAGAGGCCTTCTGTTTTTTGTTTGTCGAGTTGGCTGTAGATGGTGTTTTGGGCATCCTTTACAGTGTCTGCTGTGGTGACTAGCATATAAACACGTCCGCCGTTTGATAGCAGTGCTCTGCTATTTTCCGAAAACTTAGCCCCTGCATAGTAGGTGATGAGGTCGCCTTCTGTCTTGGCTGGCAACTTGACACCTTTTTCATAGTCTAGCGGATAACCGTTGGATGCGACAACCACGCCTAGTGTCACACCCTTGTCCGTCCAGGTGATATTTGGTTCCTTGCCATCAAGAATATCCATAATATTTTGTGCAAAGTCAGATGTCAAACGAGGCAGGATAATTTGCGTTTCTGGATCTCCGAAACGAGCGTTGAACTCGATGACTTTCGGTCCGTCAGCTGTCAAGATAAGCCCTGCGTAAAGAACACCCAGATAAGGGCGACCTTCTTTAATCATCCCTTCGAGGACTGGCTTGACAATGGTGTCAACCGCTGTATAAACTACACTATGTGGTAAGTGTGGAACTGGCGCATAGGCACCCATACCACCTGTGTTAGGCCCTTTGTCTCCATCGTAGGCACGTTTGTGGTCCTGAGCCGTTGGCATGATGTAGAACTTATCACCATTGACAAAGGCAAAGAGTGAAAATTCCTCACCTTCAAGAAACTCCTCGATAACCACACGCGCACCTGAGTCACCAAATTTATTGTCCAAAAGCATCTCGTGAGCTGCTTCGACTGCTTGCTCGACTGTCTCAGCAACGACAACACCCTTCCCAAGCGCCAAGCCATCCGCCTTGACTACGATAGGTGCACCCTGCTTTTCGATATAGGCCTTAGCTTCCTCGAAATCTGAGAATGTGCCATAGGCTGCTGTCGGAACGCCGTATTTGACCATGATTTCCTTGGCAAAATCCTTGGACCACTCCAGCTCAGCTGCCAATCTTGTCGGACCAAAGGCTTTGAGACCAGCTGCATGGAAATCATCCACGATACCAGCCGCAAGGGCGTCATCTGGCCCTATAAAGGTCCAAGCAACATCGTTGGCTTTTACAAACTCAACCAATTTAGAATGTTCGGAAATAGAGATATTTACCACCTCCAAACCATCCAGAGTCATCCCATCATTCCCAGGAGCAACAAAAACCTTTTCTACCTCTTTTGACTCAAGCAACTTCTTAGCAATCGCATGTTCACGACCACCCGAACCGACAACCAACAGCTTCATCTTACAACCTCTTTTGCGAATTATTTACTAACATTATACCACAAACGTTCGTTTTAATCTTGTTTCACTCCGCGTTTTTACGCAAAAAAAGGAAAGAAACTGTTTTCTCTCCTTTACGTTCTTAATGTCTAAAATGTCTCACGCCTGTGAAGACCATGGTCAAGCCATATTTGTCAGCAGCTTCGATGGATTCTTGGTCACGGACGGAGCCTCCCGGCTGGATGATGGCCTTAATACCTGCTTTAGCGATTTCTTCCACGTTATCGGCAAATGGGAAGAAGGCATCGGAAGCAAGCACAGCTCCGTCAAGACGATTTTTAGCTTGTTCAATGGCAATACGCACAGAGGCCACACGATTGGTTTGACCCGGGCCAACACCAAGTGTCATGTGGTCGTTGGTCACAATGATACCGTTTGATTTCACGTACTTGATGGCCTTCCAAGCAAATTCAAGAGCAGTTGCTTCTGTCTCAGTTGGTTGGCGTTTGGTCACCACTTGCCAGTCAGCTGGACTTTCTTTGATAACATCTTGGTTTTGCACCAGAAGTCCACCAACTACACCTGTGTATTCTGCTTCCACTTCACTGGCCTCTTGAGCATCAAATGGCAAGGCAAGGATACGCAAGTTTTTCTTTTTGTTGGTCAAAATGGCTAGCGCTTCATCCGTATAGCTTGGTGCAATGATGATTTCAAGGAATACACCATGCATCTTCTCAGCTGTCGCAGCATCCACCTCACGGTTAAGAACAACGATACCACCAAAGATAGACACTGGGTCAGACTCATAAGCGTAGTCCCAAGCAGTCTCGATGTCATCAGCCTGACCGATTCCACATGGGTTCATATGTTTGAGAGCCACAACGGTTGGACGGTCTTTGAAGTCACGGATGATACGAATGGCCGCATCAGCGTCACGGATATTGTTGAATGACAATTCTTTCCCATTGAGCTGTTCGGCTGAAGCAATGGAATAGTCTGTTGGCAAAGCTTTTTGGTAGAAATCCGCGTCTTGTTGAGGGTTCTCACCGTAACGCATGGCTTGCTTGAGGTCATAAGTCAAGGTCAACTTTTCAGGCTTGCTTTCACCCACTTGAGCTGTGAAGTATTCTGCAATCAAGGCATCATAAGCCGCAGTGTGGCGGAAAACCTTGGCTGCCAAACGTTGACGCGTTTCGTAACTTGTTTCTCCATTTGCTGCCAATTCGTCAAGAACCACAGCGTAGTCAGCTGGATCTACCACAACCGTTACGCTGGCATGATTTTTCGCTGCTGAGCGAAGCATAGATGGCCCACCGATATCGATCTTCTCCACCGCATCAGCATAAGTCACGTCTGGTTTGAGGATGGTTTCCTTAAATGGGTAAAGGTTTACCACAACAAGGTCGATGAGTTCAATCTGATTATCCTTAGCCGCTTCTAAATGGCTATCTAAGTCGCGACGAGCAAGGAGCCCACCGTGGATATTTGGATGAAGGGTCTTAACACGGCCATCCATCATCTCTGGGAAGCCCGTCACATCATCGATCGCAATAGTCTCCACCCCAGCATTGTCAAGGGCAACCTTTGTCCCACCTGTCGAGATAATATCCCAACCAAGTTTTTTGAGTTCTTGGGCAAATTCAACAATGCCCGCTTTATCTGAGACGCTGATTAAGGCGCGTTTAGTCATGTTAGTTATCTTCCTTTTCTAATATCATATACTTCACTTCGTATAAAATATCTGTTAAATACACTTCTTTTGAAGCCTTTCCAAATACAGGATATTTAATAATTTTTTTAATCCCACTATCTATAAGTTTGATTAAAATTACCATTATAGCTACAATAATAATTATATTTCCAAACGTTTCGCCAGAAATGTTTGTTTTATCTTCAACGAATAATCTATTTAAAGCCAGAGTAATAGTTGCTGTTACCAAAACTTTCCCAATAGTACCTATAGCTTTAACTATATTTTCATATTTTTGTAGCTGACTATTTCTTTTCTCGCTTAAATCATTAACCAACATATCAGCGACTTCTTTAGCATTATCTCCGTAAAGATATTTCAATCTATACTTGACTTTATCACATAATTTGGTAAATTTACTAGGCACCCCAACTGAAACTTCATCAAATTTTATAGTATAAAATAAAACTAATACTGTAAAAATTATGGTAAGAAAAATAAGAATATTCCTCAAACAAACAAATTTAGGGAAAAATTGGAATACAATTGCAGCTCCTATGATAAACAGTATCCATAAGATAAAGTATATCATCAACCTTTGTCTCTCTTTCCGTATTTCAGGATAAAATTGTTTTTCATATTCATTAAAGGATGCTTCAAATTCTTTTATATTTTTCAACAAATCATCAACTACTTTATTCATAAAATTCTCTTATTTATCCTTTCCACTCCCAAACTATCCAGCACCTCTGGATACAACTTATACTCTGCTTCATGAATCCGTTCTTCAAAACTGTCAATGGTATCATCAGCTAACCGTGGCACACGGACTTGTTTGATGATCTTACCAGTGTCCACACCAGAATCTACCCAGTGAATGGTCACGCCGCTCTCAGCAACGCCAGCATTCCAAGCATCCTCAATCCCATGAGCTCCTGGAAATTCTGGCAGGTAGGCTGGATGAATGTTGATGATTCGGCCTTCATAGGCTGCCAATAAGGTTGGCCCAACGATTTTCATATAGCCAGCTAGACAAACCAAGTCAATCTGGTGCTCTTCCAAGAGTTCGACAAGGGCTGCTTCGTAGTCTGCCTTGCTCTCAAACTCCTTGAGCTCAAAAGCATAGGACAGAACGCCAAGCTTTTCTGCCCGCTCAAGCACATAGGCGTCACGATGGTCTGAAAAAACAAACTCTACTGGAAATTGTTCCGCTATCACCTGAAAATTTGAGCCATTACCAGAGGCAAAAACCGCTATTTTTTTCATTTGATGATGACACTTTCGTTTTCTTTCTTGACGATACGACCAATTTCATAGACTGGTTCATCCAACAATTCCTTGACACGACTTACATTTCCAGGGCTAACTGCTAGCATAAGTCCCACACCCATATTGAAGATTTCAAACATTTCTTCGTGTTTGATCTGACCGTATTTTTCAAGGGCTTTGAAAATTGGTAAAACTGGAACCTTGTCTTCCTCAATCTCAGCTTCTAGGTCATCTGCAAACATACGAGGGACATTCTCGATAAAGCCACCGCCTGTGATGTGGGCAATGCCGTTGATCAACTCTTCCTTGATGAGTGGCAAAACAGCCTTGACATAGATACGAGTCGGCTCAAGTAAAACTTCCTTGAGTTGCTTGCCTTCCAATTCTGGCAAGATTTCCTCACCTGTGTAATCCGCAAAGACACGACGGACGAGAGAATAACCATTGGAATGAATCCCACTTGAAGCAAGTCCGAGAAGGACATCGCCTTCTGATACTTTTGAGCCGTCGATGATTTGAGATTTTTCAGCCACACCGACCGCAAAACCAGCCAAGTCATAGTCATCTTCGCCGTACATGCCAGGCATTTCAGCCGTTTCCCCACCGATGAGGGCAGCGCCTGCCTGCACACAACCTTCTGCCACACCAGCAACCACTTGTTCTAGCTTAGCTGGTTCATTCTTCCCTGTCGCTATGTAGTCAAGGAAATAGAGGGGCTCCGCACCTGCAGCGATAATATCATTGACACACATGGCCACACAGTCCTGACCAATGGTATCGTGCTTGTCGTACTTGATAGCCAGCATGAGCTTAGTTCCGACACCGTCAGTCCCCGAAATCAAGACTGGTTCTTTAACCCCTGTTTTTGAAAGGTCAAACATGCCACCGAAACCACCCAGAGCTCCCATGACACCTGCACGCTCCGTACGAGCCACGTGCTTTTTAATTCGTTCAACAACTTCATAACCCGCTTCAACATCCACACCAGATTGAGCGTATGCATTTTTATTTGCCATTTTATTTTTCCTTTTCTTTTTTGGGAAAGATTGCGACGTATTTTTAGATAAACAATTATTTTATCTAATACTCAATGAAAATCAAAGAGCAAACTAGGAAGCTAGCCGCAGGCTGTACTTGAGTACGGCAAGGTGAAGCTGACGTGGTTTGAATTTGATTTTCGAAGAGTATAAAAATACTAGTCAGGGCTCTAGCTTTGCCCCATAGGCAAAGCGTCTACTGACAAATGCTTTAGCTTTTAGTCAGTAGTGAGACGTGGAGCATAAGCATTCTTATTTGTCATTTTGTCTCCTCTTCCTTTAATGGAGAATCTTTATCCGTCTATTTGTAAAAACTGGTCTTTTCTTCCAAACTTCGACGATAGTCTTCTTCATAGTCATAGAGAGGTGTTGGGTAGTCACCGTCAAAGTAAGCGACACAGAGACCACCATTTGGTGCATCTGTTTCAATCCCAATCGAATCAATCAAACCTTCAACAGAGAGGTAAGTCAGACTGTCCGCACCAATGATTTGGCGAGTTTCTTCAACCGTATGATTGGCCGCAATCAGCTCCTGACGGGTCTGGATATCAATTCCATAGAAGCATGGATAAGCTAGCGCTGGACTGCCAATAGCAACGTGAACCTCAGTTGCACCCGCTTCTTTCAAGAGCTGAACGATACGACGAGAGGTTGTTCCACGTACAATAGAGTCATCAATCATAACCACACGCTTGCCTTTTACAACACCAGAAACAGCAGATAGTTTCATCCGCACACCTTGCTCCCGCAATTCTTGAGTCGGTTGGATAAAAGTACGTTGGGTGTATTGGTTCTTGATGAGGCCCATTTCATTTGGTAGCCCGGACTCTTCTGCAAATCCCATAGCCGCGCTGAGGGAAGAATTGGGCACACCGACCACGATATCCGCCTCATGCTTGAATTCTCGCGCCAATTGGGCACCCATACGTTTACGGGCTGTATGGACATTGACACCGTGGATATTAGAATCAGGGCGAGCAAAATAGATATACTCCATAGAACAGATTGCTAACTGGGTATCATCTGTATAACTGTCATACTGGATTCCCTTGTCATCGATGATCACAATCTCACCTGGCTTCAAATCACGAATCCATTCAGCACCAATAACCTCAAAAGCACAAGTTTCAGAGGAAACCACCACCGCTCCGTTGGCCATTTTCCCGATAGAAAGCGGACGGAAGCCATTAGGGTCAAGAGCCGCAATCAACTTGTCTTCAAACAACAAGATATAAGCAAAGCCACCTTTGACAAGGCTGAGCGCCTCCTTGATTTTTCCCATTAAGTTCGGATTGTGACTACGACGAATGAGGTGAGCCAAGATTTCAGAGTCCGAAGTCGCACTGAAAATCGCTCCTCTATCTTCCAATTCTTTCTTGAGAGAGGCTGCATTGGTCAGATTTCCATTATGAGCCAAGCCAAACTGCATATCGTGAAAACGGAAGAGGAAGGGCTGGATATTATCTACAGAAGCTTCGCCAGCAGTCGCGTAACGAACATGCCCAATCGCACCAGTTCCTGTCAATTTATCTAAGTTAGCAGGATTTCTGAACACTTCTGATAGAAGACCCATGTCACGATGGCGCTTCAATTGTCCCTGATCATTGGAGAGGATTCCCGCCCCCTCTTGACCACGGTGCTGAAGACTATGGAGACCAAAATAGGTCAATTTAGCAGCATCTGGATGTCCCCAGATACCGAAAACACCACATTCTTCATTAAGAGATTTTACTTCGTATGTCATTTTATATACCTAATTTTTATTTGTGTAGCACCAAGAGCTAAATCTACATGACTTTTACATTACTGATACTATCTATTAGAAAATCTGCAAGTCTTATTTTCCAGTGAAATATTTAACCGCCGACGCGAACAGGTGCTGGTCTTTATTTCCTGGGATATTTTGGAAAAGACCTTCCTCATAGCGTTCTGAGTGGCCCATCTTACCGATGATTTGGCCGTTCTTGCTGGTAATTCCTTCGATGGCATGGACAGAACCATTCGGATTGTACTTAGAGTCCATACTTGGTTTGCCGTCAAAGTCAACATATTGGCTAAAGATTTGACCATTGTCACGGAGCTCTGCAAATTCCTCAGCCGTCACGACAAACTTCCCTTCACCATGCGATACTGGGATAGCATGAATATTACCCACTTGCACTCCAGCCAACCATGGCGAGTTGGTATTGGCAATCCGAGTTTCCACCATCTTGGCCACGTGCTGGTTGGCATCATTGTAGAAGAGGGTTGGGCTCGTACTGCTGGCATCCTCGAAGTTCCCGTATGGAAGAAGACCTGATTTGACCAAGGCCTGGAATCCATTACAGATACCAATAATCAAGCCACCACGGGCGATAAAGCTATCAATAGCTGCACGCACTTTTTCATTGAGCAGGATGTTGACGATAAACTTGGCTGAACCATCTGGCTCATCCGCAGCTGAGAATCCACCTGCAAAGAAGAGAATGTTAGCCTTGCCGATGTTGTCAACCATGGTTTCAACTGACTTGACAATGGCTTCTTCATTCAAGGTCACAAATGGCACCAAGTTGACCTCTGCGCCTTCTTTTTCGAAGGCCTTGGCTGAGTCATATTCTGAGTTAGTTCCTGGGAAGACTGGGATATAGACTACCGGTTTTTCAACTTTTTCTTTAGCTTGGATGACTGTGTTAGTAGCGACATCTGGAACTTCTGCTAGTTCTTTGGCTTGGGCAAATTCTGTTGGGTAAACTTCTTCCAGTTTTCCTTGGAAGGCACTGTCAAGCTTGTGTCCATCTAGCTTCACACCGTTGACAAGGAGTGTAAAGTCTGCACTTGTTTGTCCAATCTTCTCTACTCCAGCAATTTCTTCAGGAGATGTGAAGACAAATCCACCTAATTGAGCTGTCAAAGCTGTTTCAAGTTCAGACAAGATCACCTCTGCACCAATATGATTTCCAAAGGTAGCAAGGGCCAAACTTTCAAGCACACCACCGTATTTAACGGCTGAAGCCGCTGTTACTTTGTGAGCCTTTTGAAGGGCTTCAAACTGAGCAAAGTTAGACTTAATCAAGTCAAAATCAATTTCTGCAGAGAGGGCTTGACCTGGGATGTAATAGATATTTTCACCCGCAGTTTTGAACTCTGGAGAGAGGACCTTACGGCTATCTGCCGTCGTCACCCCAAAGGCTACCAAGGTTGGCGGAACGGTCAATTCTTCAAAGGTACCAGACATGGAGTCCTTACCACCGATAGATGGCAAACCAAGTTGAATTTGTGCTTCGATAGAGCCTAGAAGAGCTGCTACTGGCTGACCAAAACGCTCAGCTTGTTTATCCATGCGCTCGAAATACTCTTGGTAAGAGAAACGAGTCTGAGACCAGTTTGCACCAGCAGCCACCAAACGAGCAGTTGCTTCAATAACCGCATAAGCAGCACCGTGGTATGGAGACCATTCAGCTACATATGGGTTGAATCCTTGAGCCATGACTGACGCAGTATGAGTCACACCGTGTTGAACTGGTAATTTCTGCACAGATGCCTCAGTTGGTGTGAGTTGGTAACGACCACCAAGTGGGTGATTAACCGTTGAGCGTCCAACAGAGCAGTCAAAGATAGTCTGTAATCCTTTTTGACTTGCATGATTCAAATCAGATAGAACCGCAAGGGTATCAACTTCAAGTGTGTTAGCAGATGTTTGACGTTCTTCTGGGAGTTTGACATCCTTGTCCACAACCTTGGCATCAACAACGACGCGCACACCGTTTGTATCAAGGAAACGACGTTCCAAGTCTACAATCGTTTCGCCATTCCAGTGCATAACTAGATTTGGTTTTTCCGTCACTGTCGCCACCACAACAGCATCAATATTTTCTTTGTTACATTCCGCAACGAAGGCATCTACATCCTCAGGACGAACCACCACAGCCATCCGTTCTTGAGATTCAGAGATGGCAATTTCGGTACCATTCAAACCTTGATATTTAAGAGGCACCTTGTTAAGGTCGATTTCAAGGCCGTCTGCTAATTCACCGATAGCCACACAGACACCACCAGCACCAAAGTCATTAGATTTCTTGATAAGACGAGTGACATTGCCATTACGGAAAAGGCGTTGAATCTTGCGTTCTTCGATAGCATTCCCTTTTTGAACCTCAGCACCAGCAGTCTCAACTGACTCAACTGTTTGAACTTTAGAAGAACCTGTCGCACCACCGACACCATCACGTCCAGTCTTACCACCTAGCAAGATAATCACGTCACCTGCTTCTGGTTTTTCACGGACAACATTGCCCTTAGGAGCTGCACCGACAACGGCACCAAGCTCCATGCGTTTAGCTACAAAACCTGGGTGGAAGTACTCACGAACGTAGGTTGTTGCAAGCCCAATCTGGTTACCATATGAAGAATAGCCATGAGCCGCTGTTTTAGAAATAACTTGTTGTGGCAATTTCCCAGCGCGAGTTTCAGAAATCGGTGCTGTAATGTCACCCGCACCTGAGATCCGCATGGCTTGGTAGACATATGAGCGACCTGACAATGGGTCACGAATGGCTCCACCGATACAAGTTGCCGCCCCACCAAATGGCTCAATTTCCGTTGGGTGGTTGTGAGTTTCATTCTTGAACATGAGGAGCCATGGCTCTTTCACACCATCAACATCCACTTCGATTTCTACTGAGCAAGCATTGATTTCGTCTGACACTTCCATGTCGTCCAAACGTCCATTAGCACGCTCATAACGACCAAAAATAGTCGCCATATCCATCAAGGTTTGAGGTTTTTCAGAACGCCCCAACTCCTCACGCATGGCAATATACTTGTCATAGGTTGCCTGCAATTGTTTTTGGAATTTAGAAGCCGAGAAATCAATCTGTTTCAACTCTGTCTCAAAAGTCGTGTGACGGCAGTGGTCAGACCAGTAAGTGTCCAAAACCTTGAGTTCTGTTTCCGTCGGCACGCGCCCGATTGACTTGAAATAGTCTTGGATAAAGAGCAAATCATCCACTTCCATGGCCATCCCTTGCTCAGCCTTGTAGCGAGCAAAGTCTTCTGCTGTATAGCTTTCAAAGAAAGTCAATTTCGGAATGGTCTTGTCTGACTCTGAAAATTCCTGCTTGGCAATCTCTGTCGTGATGTCCTTGAAACGAGAATCAACTGGGTTGAGCAAGTAGTTCTTGACCGCTTCCAACTCAGTCGCATCAATATCCTTATTGACCAAATACAATTGTGCTGTATTGACCGTTACATCACTCGAACTTCCCAGTAAAAGCAAGGCTTCTTGCGAAGAAGCCGCACGCTGGTCAAACTGCCCTGGCAAGCTTTCAATAGCAAAGAAAGCATAGTTAGCCAGATCCGCCTGCACAGCCGCTTCGTCCAAGACATGGTCTGTCACCTGCTCAGAGAAAATGTGTTTCTCTGCAGGTGCAAACAGGTCCTCTGCCAAGTCAAATACATCATAAACTTGCACGATGCGAATACTTTTCAAAGTTGAAAGCCCCAAGTTATGCTGGAGTTCTCTCACCAAACTCTCTGACTTGACCTGAAAATCAGCCTTTTTTTCAACAAAAATACGTTTATCCATCAATCCTTATTCCTTTATTTCAGCTCTTGCAATGTTTCCAAATGACCTTGAGAGTCTTGCAAATAGATTATTTCAATTCCTGCAACTTCTCCCAAACAACTTCATAAACATCTGTTAA
This sequence comes from Streptococcus sp. Marseille-Q5619, assembly GCF_946901205.1. NCBI lineage: Bacteria > Bacillati > Bacillota > Bacilli > Lactobacillales > Streptococcaceae > Streptococcus > Streptococcus sp. Marseille-Q5619. The sequence goes on along the minus strand of NZ_CAMPPO010000007.1, from coordinate 39,163 downwards.
TTCGCCGAGACCTCTACGGAAAACATCCTTATCCATGTGGTTACCATCCGCATCCCACAAGCGGCAGTTATCTGGTGAAAATTCATCTGCTAAGATAATCTTGCCATCTTTGTCAAAACCAAATTCCAGTTTAAAATCAATCAACTTGAGGCCAATCTCAGCAAACCAAGCCTTCAAGAGCTCATTGATACGACGCGTTTCTTCCTTCAAGTAGGCGATTTGCTGGTCATCCGCAATCTGTAGGAATTTCACATGCTCGTCATTGATAAATGGGTCATCCAAATCATCATTTTTATAGTAAAATTCAACAATCGGAGTCTCCAAGGCGATTCCCTCATCCACACCAAAACGTTTTGAAAAGGAACCAGCAGTATAGTTGCGGAGCACGACTTCCAAAGGAATAATCTCAACCTTTTTATTGAGTTGTTCCGTGTCTGAAAGTTTCTCCACAAAGTGAGTCGCCACACCAGCCGCATTTAATTTCTCAAAAATAAAAGATGAAATCTGATTATTCAACACTCCCTTGCCCGCAATCTGCTCCTTCTTGACACCATTGAAAGCAGTCGCCTGGTCCTTGTAAGCTGAAATAATAAGATTTTCATCCTCTGTTGTATAGATATCTTTAGCTTTTCCCGAATAGATCAATTGTTTTGACATTTTAAAGTTCGCCTTTCGTATTACTTGAGCACATTCTACCATAAAAAACCTAAAATTACAAGAATTTAACCGAATAAATAACGTAGCGACTTCAAAAATCATAAAGAAAAAACCGCAAGAAGAATTTTTCTCACAGTTTTAAAATCATTTAATACTCTTCGAAAATCAAATTCAAACCGCGTCAACGTCGCCTTGCCGTACTCAAGTACAGCCTGCGGCTAGTTTTCTAGTTTGCTCTTTGATTTTCATTGAGTGTAACTCTGAAAACACGAACATTACTCTTTGTTCAAAAATTGATCCAAATAATAACGTAGGTAACTTTTCTTACCCGTAATCATCTGCAGACGACCTTCCACCCCGTACCGAAGTTTTTCAGCCTGCTCGGAAGTCAGATTAGTCTCCGCCTCGATTTTAAAGAAATTCCCTTTCTCAGTCTTGGTAGCTGTCGCATCAATACTTGTAATAGTAGAATCTAGGAAAAGTTGATTCTTGGCATCATGAGTCGTCGTATAGCGAACAGAATCACCGACCTTGATTCTTGCTACATCTTTTGAACTAAGATAAGCTGTTAGTTTGGCTTTTCCTTCTTTTTCCAAGGACGGATAGAGTTGGGCTAGTAAGGCGCCTTCTGCTACCATGGTAGAGTCACTGGTCTCAGGATTAAGATGAAGCACCCCATCCTCACTCGCCGTAATTTTCCCCTTATCTAGAAGATTCCCCTGAACCTTCTTACCCGACTCTGCCTCCAATATTTTCTGGTCTAGAAGGGTCAATTCCTGACCAACCTTTGCTAAGTGTTGGGATTTAAGGGACTCCAATTGACTGCTTAAGCCTGACGCATAGGCTTGCTGGGTACCTGAACCCGCATACTGAACACGGTAAGTAGCAAGACTGGATTCTAACTGAGAAAGCTGTGCTTCAACCTGCGCAACTGCCTGGGATTTAGCTTGCGGATTTTCCTCACCCTGAGACTTATAAGACTGGTAGAGAGAGTAGGCTAGATTCTGACTGGCCAAGGAAGCACCTGTTTCCATAGCTGACTTAGCTGTCTGGTAATCGCGAATTTTAGCCTCTGTTTGGCTGATGAGGTTGCCGATTTCGGCTTGGGTTTGGCTAGCTGCTGCATTCTGGGACGCGATGGTCTCATTTTGTTGCGATGTACTAGCCCTAAGACTGCCTGCTTGACTAATATAGTCGCGAAAGGTGGCTTGGTAGCCAAACTTATCCTCCTCTGGAAAGTGGTTCTCCCCTTCTTGCAAGCTCTTTTGCAAATACTCCAATTGCTTTTTTTGATCCTTGAGCATGTCCAACTGACTAGCATAGGCCTCCGCTTGGACACCCTCTGCCCCTTCTTGATATTGAACCAACAGTTCTCCCTTTTTAACCAGCTTATTTTCTTCCAAATGATTGACAAGAATACGATTGTTGCTAGTTGACTGGATATTTGCAAGGATTCGACTAGGCTCAACAGTAGCTCTAGTAGACAAACTCATCTCCTTCTCTGCCAAAGTTGCAAATCCAAGCAAAAATACGAGCAGAAGGGACATGGGTACAATCACCCGACTGGAAAAATTATGGTAACGACGATTATAAAACTCCGCACTTTCTAAAAATTCTGGTTTCATCCTCTCCTCTTTCTAGCTATTCACCAAATGGGCGTAAAAGCCACCCTGTGCAAGTAAATCAGCATGCTTTCCTTCTTCAACAATCTTGCCCTGATCCAAGACAACAACCTTCTCTGTCCGCTCAGCAATAGTCAAACGGTGAGCAATGAAAATCAAGGTCTTGTCTAAAGCCATGAGATTATCGACAATTCGCTTCTCTGTCAAAATATCCAAACTGCTGGTCGCCTCATCCAAAATCAAGACCGGCGCATCTGTCAAGAGAGCACGCGCCAGAGCAATTCTCTGACGTTGACCACCTGAGATTCCTGCCCCATCCGAAGTCAATTCTGTCTGGTAATTCAGGGGCATGCGCTCAATGTCCTCCCGAATCTCTGCCAACTCGACTGCCCGTAAGATATCTTCCTGTGTCGTCCCCTCCTTGGCTCCCAAAAGAAGATTCTCCAAAATCGTTCCGTTAAAGACATAGGGCTGTTGAGGCAGATAGTTGATATACTGACGCAGAGCCTTTTTATCAATCTGATTGAGATTGACACCACCCAGACTAATCTCCCCTTGACTTGGGTCGTAAAAATTAACCATCATCTTGGCCAAGGTCGTCTTACCTGACCCTGAAATCCCCACAAAAGCTACTTTAGAACCTTGGGGAATAGTCAAATTGATATCTGACAAGACGTCTCGACCATAACCATACTTGTAGTAAACCTGCTTGAAGTCCATATCTCCCTTCATCAAGCTCAAATCCTCAACCGTTTTCTTCTCCTCAAACTCAGAAGCTACCAGATAAACCTCATTCAGACGGTTATTGGCAACCTGCGCTGTCTGAAGCTTAGTTTGCAGATTGATGATATTTTCCAAAGGATTGGTAAAGTAAACCAGCAAGGTATTATAGGTAATCAACTGCCCCAAACTCATCTTACCATCCATGACCAGAACAGCCCCCATCCAGAGAATGCCGACATTGAGCAAGAGATGGGCAACTTTTTTCAGAGCCTTTTGCTGACTCTCTGCTCGACTATAGGTAAAGGATTTTTTCAGATAATCCACAAATTCCTTGTCAATTTTTTGGTAACGCTGACTTTCACTGGTCAAGGACTTGATAGTCTCAATACCGTTGATGTCCTCAATAATAGAAGAAGACAGAACCGCATTGGCTTCCATGGTATCCCGATTCATCTTTTCAAACGGCCTCATAAAAGCAAAGATAATCACTGTGTAGATAGGAAGTGCCAATAAAGTCATGAAAAAGAGATTGGTATTTTGTGAAAATAAAACAAGAGAAATAATGACAACCGTTGACACATCTAGGAAAATCGAAAGAATGGTCGAAGCCAGCGCATCAATGATACTGTTGGCATCAGTGAAACGAGACACGATTTCCCCTGTCCTGCGTGTCGCAAAAAAGGACATAGGCAGGTGAAAAACATGCTTGATATAGGACAAAATCACGTCAATCGACAAGCGTTGCCCCAAAACAAGTAAGAGATACTCCTGAGCGTAAGACAAGATTTGCTGGAGGATATAGACAATCACCAGCCCAATAGAAATAATCCCCAGCGTCGAACGCATCTGATCTGGCACATAGGTATCAATGATAGACTGCAGATAATAAGAACCCACAATGTTAATCAAGGTTACCAAGAGTGTTGCCAAAACGATATTGGCAATCAAGCCACGCTGCTTCACTAATATAGGGATAAAAGAGAGCAGACCATTCTTTTGATCCTTATGAGGCTTGTAGTCTGGACTCGGTGCCATAAAAAGAGTCACTCCTGTCCATTCTTCCGCAAAACGCTCACGTGGCAGTTTTGTCAACTTCACCCCAGGATCTGGATCGGCAATATGAATGCTGTCCTTATCCTGCCCAGTCACCACATAGTAGTGAAGCAATTTCCCTTCCTTAAGCACATGGGCAACAAAAGGAAAAGTCAAATCTGGCAAGTCAAAGAGCATCATATCCGCCTTGATAGCTCGTGTCTCAAAGCCAATCTCCTCTGCCACCTTGACCAAGCCCAAAGCCGTCGTCCCATCCATGGTCGTCTTGGCCAATTCTCGCAAGTGAGCCAAAGAATAATAGCTACCATAGTAGCCAAAAACCATGGCTAATGAAGCTACACCGCAGTCCATCTGATCCACCTGCGGACGATAGTGACGTTTCCCAAATTTCATATTCATCTCCTTTTTCCTAAACTCATCTGATAACAACTATCTTACCCCAATCCCCAAACAAAAACTGGACTTCCTCCCCAAATGCGCCTATCTCCCTCCCAACTGCACTTTTAAGATAAAAAATAGGTAGAACAAACGTCCTACCTAAAATATATATTTATTTCTTTTTCTTCCTAATTCTTTTGTCAATCATGTACAAAACGATAATCGAAAACAGCGGTGGTACAATATAACTCTTTTCACTCATTGTCAACTGAAATCCCAGAGTTGCTAGTATCTTAAAGATGAAAATATTCATCAAAAATAGAAAAACAAATACTAAAAAATATTTTAAAACCTTCTTCATTTCTTTTCTTCAACTCTCCTAATTTCTATAACTATTTTATCAAAAATATATGTAAAACTCCAAATAAACATCCCAAATGCACTTTTGGGATAAAAAATAGGCAGAACAAACGTCCTGCCTACTAAAAATATGCTATTGAAAGGAAAATGATTTTTTTCGGACACCCTAGGCAAGCTTGGAACAAATAAATCATTGATAGTAACCTTTACGACATCCTATTTAAAGTTACTTCAATTTCTAATGTCTCTGCTATTTCTAAGCCACCTCTGGTATGATCTATTACTAGTCAGAATAGATAACACCGTTCTAAATTACGATTCATAGTTACTCCTTTTTTTGATTCGTTACCACAAGATGCCTATTCCCTATAGAGCGTCTACAGCTTCAAATCTATCCATTCTTTTTGTCTTTACTTCTGTATAAAAGAATGAAGACCATCATAAATAATGCAATCGTTGGTATATTGAAACTATTAAACCAAGTAGGTAAAGATACTTTATTTATGTCAGCTACTAATCTGATGATGATATAAGACATTGAACTAAGTAATACCATGATTTCAGGCCAAACTTTCAGTATTGATTTAACAAATTTCATATTAAACTCCAATGTGATGCATTCTGAGATCCTAGCCTAGCTATTTTCAGCGCAGACTAACAAGTCATTCTTAACTGTTTACTCTACTCGCTTTTTATTGACCTTATATCCTAGATAAAAGAGCCCAAATAAAACGGGATAAATTTCTGGATAAAATAGGGTATTGATTGGATTTCTCAAAATCAAATACGTTGCGATGTAGATTATGAGCGATACGGTAAAATAACCCTCAGCAAATCCTAATAAGAATTGTTTCATGGTAGACTCCTATTTACTAAAAAACAATCTACCATCCTTTTATCCACCTCGTGATGCCGACTGATAACCATTATACGCACCCCAAGCTAATAGTCCGACAGCCAAAATACCACCACCAACCAAAAGTAACACTCCTCCACCATCAACTTCTTGCAATTCAATATCACTTAACGTAGTATAATTTTGTTCAATAGTTTGTAAATTTGACATATTTATCCTCCATTTTAATAATAAAAATTAGTTTTCTTTTAATACACCAATAATAATCATCAATACACTCATAACAAATGCAGATAACAGTCCTTTAGTAGTACTATTGAAAAAAGGTCTATCAAAAACATAATAATTATATGCAGACAATCCTAAACCAACGGCAGTCACCACAATTGTAATAACGAGTAGTATAATCCAAAATGTTTTCTTGCTCATATTTATCAAATACTATGGATGAGTAATATAGTAGAATGTTTTACCAGCAGCTTCACCAGCTTGGTAAATCCCCCAGCCAATCGCAATACCCAAAGAGACTACCTCCCAAGCAATTCCCCCATCTACATTCATCAACTCTTCTTCTGTAAGAGCTACAAAGTTCTGTTCCATTTTGTCAAAATTTGTCATCTTTTTCTCCTCTTGTTCTATTTTTTCTAAATCTTATCTTCTAAAAAATGGGGTTCCAATAAATATACCGCGTAACAATAGACCTGTAATTAAACCCCGTTGATAACTTTCCTTGCTACCACCCACCAGCAAAGCTAAGTCGCTCTCCTTTAATACTTCAATAGTATACTTATCATTCATTTCATTCATCTCTTATCCTCCTAAAAACCAAAACCTCTACGAAATCCAATGTACCAATCTGCAAGGGTCTTCACCCAACTTTCTCCACCTTGAATATCGGTCAATTCTTCCGAAGTTAGCTCAACAAATCCGTAATAATGTTCTTTCATTATTTTATTCCTTTCTTTTTCCTCTTACTTATTTATTCGAAAAATAATTCGAAAATGTACAACTAAATTAAATTTTATTTAAAAAATAATTTAATGTACCATGAATAAAAAATCGGTAGATACATGAATTAGACTCCTTTCTTTTTCCTCTTACTTATCTATTCGAAAAACAATTCGAAAATGTACAACTAAATTAAATTTTATTTAAAAAATAATTTAATGTACCATGAATAGAAAATCGGTAGATACATAAACCAGACTCCTTTCTTTTTTCTCTCACTTATCTATTCGAAAAACAATTCGAAAATAAACAACTAAATCAAATTTTATTTGAAAAATAATTTAGCAAACCACGGATAAAAAATTGGTAGATACATAAACCAGGCTCCTTTCTTTTCCCTCTTACTTATCTATTCGAAAAAAATTTCGAAAATGTACAACTAAATTAAATTTATTTAAAAAATAACTTAGTGAACCATGGGTAGAACATTGATATAAACATAAACCAAACTCCTTTCTTTTCCCTCTTACTTATCTATTCGAAAAATAATTCAAAAATGTACAACTAAATTAAATTTTATTTCAAAAATAATTTAATGTACCATGAATAGAAAATCGGTAGATACATAAGCCAGGCTCCTTTCCTTTTCCTCTTACCTATCTATTCGAAAAAGAAGTCAAAAAAATAAGAATATCAGAAAATTTTCCGACATTCTTATTGATAAATTCATTCAAATCTAACAGATATTAGACATTGAGATGTTTTTTAAGGGTTCTTCTGGCTGTTCGTGATACGGGGAAATGCAAGCCTTCTAACAAGGTCACTTCTGTCGCAGTCATCTCTTCAATGGCCTGTAAACTGACCAACGTATTGCGATTGGCATAGACAAAGTAATCTTTTTCAGCCTTGGCAGCGATATCCTTGAGACTGCCATAAATGGTTTTGATAGAATGATTGGCATAGTAGACCTTGATACGATGGGATTCCACTGAGGTTTCAAAGGCTAAAATTTCATGGTAGGGCAGAGTAAAGCCCCGTCTTCCCTCAAAACTATAGGTGAAGAGACGCATATTTTCCCTCTTATCCACTGCCAGTACATAGTCCAGACAGCGCTCCAACTGATGACGGTAATCTTCCTCTGGCTGATCCTTGGAAATAAAATCCAAGGCAGACAAGTGGTAGCGAAAAGCTAGAGGCAAGGACTCCGAGTGCGTGGACACAAAGACAATGCTTGTAAAAGGATCCCGCTCCCGAACCTGTTGAGCAACCTGAAAGCCCCGTTCACGCTCTCCATCAATCTCTAAATCCAATAAATAGAGCTGGTAATGGTCAAAATACTGAGAATACTTTTCAACATCCCCATAGTTTTTGGCAATATCAATTTCCAATCTTAAATTGCGAGAGCGACCGATATCTAGTAAAGTCTGCTCTATCCGTCCTTGCTGGACTCTATCGTCTTCCAAAACTAAAATTCTCATTCCTCTCCCCCTCGTTTCTCATCCTTAAATGGCAATTCTAAATCTTGTCTAAAAGTCGTCTCTCCTAGCTGGGTATCTAAGTTTAAATCATAATGAAAAACCATATCCTCCAAGGTTGCTAAGCCCAGTCCACTGTGGTTTCCCTTGGTCGAATAACCCTTTTGACTGAGAATGATGGGATTCAGTTCTTCTTTCTTACGAGTGTTTTCAATGATAAAACGGACACTCCTATCACCTGCCAACAAAGCAACCCAAATCTGCGGATTTTCCGCCTCACTGGCTGCCTCCAAGGCATTTGTCGTGAGGATAGAGAGGATACGGATAGCCTCCAACATCGGCAATGCCAGCTCTTCGACAACCCCCACCGTCTCCAAACTAAAATGAATTCCCTGATTATCTGCCACAATCATAGCTTTTGCCAAAGTATTACGAATGGCTATATCATGGATATTATGAAGATTAAAGGCCGTGTAATCTGCCTTCCTCAGCTTTTCATTTGTCTTTAAAAAGACATCTTGATAAATGGTAGACACCTCAGCCATGTCTTGATTGGCTATGGCAGGCTCCATGCTGGCGACAATCCCTGCAAAATCATGACGGAAACCTCGAACCTCATCATAGAGATGACCCAACTTGTCCACCATCCCTTGCAAGGAACGATTCTCATCTTCCTGTCTCTGAATAGTCTGCTCATCACGATAAACCTGCTCTAAGTGTCTGATATAAAAGAGCCAGGAGAAAAAGAGAATGAAAATCAGGAGAGAAATGGTCGTGTCAAAGCGAACGTAAAAAGAACTATTTCTATTGGTCATGAACGAAGAGAATATCCTAAATCCAGTCAGAGGTAGGATAATGAAAAAGCTCTTACGATAGTGGGTTTTAAAAGTATCTGAAAAGAATAAATCCAAATCCAAAGACCAACGCTTCATAATTTTACAACATAGAAAGATTGATAATAAATCAAATATAGATATATATAAAGTAGAAAACGAATCTACGAAACAACAATGCTCACCAGATAATACACGAATCCAAATTGTCAAAAATAAATAACGAATACTTTGAAAGAAGAGAAAAAGATACAGAGAAAGAAAAAGAGCTTCCCCTTTTCTCTTGTGCAATACTAATAAAAAAATACAGTAAAAGTAGATAAGAACTCCTATATGAAATAATTCTCCAAATGTTTGACGAGCAGATAAACTAATTAAAAATATAAGTATCCAATAACGTTTTTTATAAAATTCTGGGGAAATTTGAGCGCCCAAATAAATAGTAGGCACTATGGTTGAAACGACTACCAACAGTAGATATATCACAGAAAATAAGAATTCTAAAATAAGCATAAATAAATCTAATCTCTAACTAATACTGTGAATTTAAGCAACGTGTCTACCCGTACCAAATAATTTATTGCACCATTTTACAGTATCTTCAAAAATCCCTCCACCATTCACTTCCTCCAATACCTCTGGGGTTAACTCTTCAAATTGTTCCAATTCTACAAATGTATTTTTCATTTCCATGACAGACTCCTTTTCATTATTTTATAGATAACTCTATCCCCTGCTCCATCTACAAAAGGCTTTAGTTTCCTTTTAAAATACAAGAAATCTAAAGCCTCCTGAAAATGGTATATTGGTTAGAGCGTTAACGATTAGTTGTGAAGATGTTATTTTTATTTAACCACAACCACTTTATAATATTCGTTTGAGTGTGGAGATTCAATCTTAATTTTTTCACCGTATAAACCATCGATTTCTTTATCCAGATAATCTGAAACTCCTGATGGCAAGCGTTTCATCTTACGAATTTCACCAGATTGATCCGCATAGGCTAGGATGTGATAGTGGGTTGTAGCCATACCATCATCAATTAATACAAAGTAACCTGTTTTGAGCTTACCTTGCTCATTTTCTAAATAGTATAGTTTATTGTTATTGATTGTAAAGTGGGTAGCTCCAAGACGAAGTCGTGCACCTGGATTTTCTAAATAGACATCATTGCCAACTTTTTTAATCTCTGAATAGGTTGTCATTACTGGGATATTAATCACACGATGTCCATTTTCATCAAAGTAGTAGCGATTTGGTAAGTTTTGGAAGTTCTGTAAAACTGCCTTAGGATCAATTTCTTGTCCTTCTTCTTTATTATCCACTAAAGCTAAGGTAGTATTTGCAACCTCATCCCCATATTTGTTAGAGAACTTCTTGAACTCTGGTCTGATATACCAAGTGTTTTTTTCAATAATAACATCGTCACCTTTAGCATTTAGCAAATATTCTTGCCCATCTCCAAGTTTGACAATATCATGAATATTGTATCCAGCATCTTTTCTATTTGCTAGATAGCCATCCTTACCAATGACATAACTTTCCCCATCACTGGCTGGAACAGCTCTATCTGCGACCATAGCACCTGATTTTTCAAAGTAAGACCATTTACCATCTATGAACTCCCAACCTGTCATCATAGAACCACTAAAATGAAGATAGTACCATGTAGACCCTTCTTTGTACCAACCTGTACGCATGGCGCCACTATCTGCGAGCGAATACCATGTGTTACCTTCCTTGTACCAGCCAGTGCGCATAGCACCACTATCTGCTAGAGAATACCAAGTATTCCCATCTTTGAGCCAGCCTGTCTGCATTTTACCAGAACCGTCAAAATGGTACCAAGAACCAGCATTTTGTACCCATTTATCCTTAGCTAGACTGCCATCTTGTGAAAGATTCCAGTCAGCACCATTTTTAACCCAAGTATCTGCAGCCTGTGCTTGGTTGATAGACAAAAGTAGACCAGCACCTGCAAGCAGACCAAGTGTGAGTAGTTTAGATTTTTTCATAGCCATTTCCTCCTTTATTGAATAGCTATAGGAGGGTTTCCCCTCTTTATTTAGCTATATTCTAATACTTTTCATTGTCAAAGTCAATAATATTGTGAAAAATTAGACAATATTACCAATATCTACGAATTGTATTTTGTTCCATTCCATATTGATTCATATAAGAAACATCTTGACCTCTATCTGGAGCATGAACTACCTTGCCACCACCAACATAAATACCCACATGTTGATTTGAACCTTGGTCGCCATTGTACAATATTAAATCTCCAGGAAGTTGTGAGCCATTACTTACATAGCTTCCTCCTGTCGCTTGACCATAGGTTACTCTAGGAATACTAATATCAAACTTAGCATGAATAGCCATCGTAAATCCTGAGCAATCTACGCCACTATTCAAATCTGCCCCACCCCAAACATATGGGATTTTTCCTACAAATGTCTTTGCGTATTCACCAAGAGCTTGCCCACGATTTTCTACCCATACACCACTTTCTCTAAAGAAATATGGTGTACCATTCACACGTTGATAACCAGTGACCATAGCACCACTAGCAGATAAGTAGTAATAATTACCATCAGGTTGAATCCAAGTATTTTCTTTCATCCATCCTTGGTCATCAAAATAGTACCACTTGCCATCTAATTGTTCCCAATTTTTAGCATACCCACCTGAACCGTATTTAAACCACCATTTACCATTGGTTTGCATCCATGTTCCTTTCGGATCACGATATTGATTGAAAGCTTTCTTCTCTTGATTGCCCTCTGCTTGAGTTTCTTTATCTTCAAAACCAATCAATTTTACTTGATCAGCTTCTTCAGCTTTTATCTTGCCTTGATTAACTAATTGAGCAATCGCTTCTTTCTCACTTGCTGATGGGGAATCAGCATAGGCTACCGTAGTATTTGCTAGGAGAACGCCTCCTGCAAGAACTAACAAACTAGAATAAAGATATTTTTTCATCGTGAAAATCCTTTCTTTTTTCTCCTTTTTGGAGATTGATTTTTTCTAACTCCATTATATCCCCTATTTCTCCTCAGATTTCTACTGTCCCTAGAAAGACTAAATCTGTTCCTAAACGGTCACTTATACTCAATGAAAATCAAAAAGCAAACTAGGAAGCTAGCCGCAGGTTGCTCAAAACACTGTTTTGAGGTGGCAGATAGAGCTGACGTGGCTTGAAGAGATTTTCGAAGAGTATTAAGCCAAATAAAAAAGTCCAAAGCAAATGCCTTGGAACTCCGATTTCTATTTTCCTTGAATGATTTTAACCACATCTCCTACACTTTGGAGTTGGTCAATTTCCTCATCGCTGATTTCGATATTAAATTCATCTTCCAGTGTCAAGATAAACTCCATCAAGTCAACTGAGTCAGCATCCAAATCATCTTTCAGACTCAAGGATTCTGTCACGACAAAGTCCTCTCCCTGTCGCTCTTGGATAATGGTCACAATACGGTCAAAAATTTCTTTTTCTGTCATCTCTTTTATTCTCCTGAAAATTCACGCGCAGTCTGGGCAACTACGTCTGTTTCTAGCATGGTACGAATCTGGCGGATTGTACTATAAACAGCCTTGGCATCGCTTGAGCCATGAGTCTTGACAACCGGTGCCTTGACACCAAACAAGACCGCTCCACCAACATCTGAATAGTTGAGCTGTTTTTTCAAACCTCTGAGGCTATCCTTGAGAAGAAGGGCACCTAGTTTCGCTCGAAGACCTCCACCTGTAATAGCGGTCTTGAGCAAGCCCATGATTCCCATGGCTGTCCCTTCAATGGATTTGAGCACAGCGTTTCCCGTGAAACCATCTGCCACAACAACATCCGCAACGCCATTCATCAAATCACGCGCTTCCACGTTTCCGATAAAGTTTAAACTTTCATCAGCCACTAGTAATTCATAGGTTTCCTTACGAAGCGGGTCGCCCTTACTACTCTCTGTTCCGTTATTGAGCAAGCCAACACGTGGTTGCGCAATTCCACGAACATTTTTAGCATAGAAGGAACCTAGAACCGCATATTGATGGAGGTGCTGGGCTGTATTTTCTGCATTAGCACCGAGGTCTAGCATGTCAAAACCTTTCCCATCTACAGTCGGTAAAGTCGACATAAGCCCTGGTCGATCGATATTCTTGATACGACCCACGATGAAGAATCCTGCTGCTAGTAAAGCACCTGTATTCCCAGCCGATAGGACAGCATCTGCCTCTCCATCTTTGACAGCCTTGGCCGCCAAGACCATACTGGCATTTTTCTTCTTCCGAATAGCTCTCGTAGGTTCATCGTCTGAATCAATCTTCTCATCCGTATGGATAATGCTGACGCGCTCTGTCGCTGTCAGATATTGCTTGATTTTAGCTTCATCTCCGTAGAGTTGAACCTCGATATCTGAAAAGTCAGCTAGGGCTTGATTGACACCCTCAACGATGGCCTGAGGTGCGTAATCGCCTCCCATGGCATCTACTGCGATTTTTTTCATTTCTTTTCCTCTTTTAGTAATTGTCCCCAGTCTGCTAGGGAATCAATAAATTTCTTTGATTTTAGGTGAATACCAACGTACTCTTCGTAGAGTTGATCCATAAATTGGCGTAAGTCTTGCTTGATTTCGGGCTTGAGCGAAATGGTCTCCAAGGTTTCAAAATCAATGGCTTGAAATTGATTGAGCAGATAAGGGATATTGGGATTGAGATGGCAACGTCTCTCATCTTCATGACAATGCTCTGGACAGAGGCAGGCTCCATATTTGAAAGAAAAGTCAAAAGCCTGACCGACCCGATGGCAAAAGACACACTCATTAAAATTGAGGCTGATTCCAAATCGAGTCAAGATTTGAATTTCAAAAATATTGGTCAAAACTTGATAATCCAAGCCAGCTTCCATCAACTCCAAAGTCTTTTGCAAAAAAGCAAACAAGGGAGCATCCTGCTGATTATCCTGCAAACTAGCATCTGCAAGAGCTGCCACATAGGTCGCATAGGCCATGACAAAGAGATCACTATTAATCTTGGGAAAGGTCATGACCTCATGATAATCCTCGATATAACTGAGCCCATCATCATTGATTCGCAAAAGAAATCGTGCCAGCACCAAGGGCTGAATAACTGGAGCCAGTTTGGACTGACCAGCGTGTTTAACGAAAAACATGCGCTTGCCAGCCTGCTCCGTAAAAATCTTGACCAGCTTGTCATCCTCACGAAAATTGCGATTGTAGAGCACCAAGCCTTGACTCGTGATAGACTGAATCATGCTTCTCTCATGTACTCCTCAAGTCGTTTCATGGCTTCTTTGATAGTCTCCATGCTAGCCGCATAAGACAGACGCACATAACCTTCCCCGTAACGCCCAAAGGCTGCACCCGGGATAAAGGCAACAGCCTTCTTCTGAGCAAAATCCTTCAGAAAAGCAAAGGAATCTTGATTGTAACCAACTGGAATCTTAGCAAAGATATAGAAGGCACCGTCTGGTTTAATAATCTCAAAACCAAGAGCAGTCATTTTTTCGATGATATAGTCCCGACGCTGGATGTATTCCTTTTTCATGGGCTCCGCATCGTTTTTACCAGCTGTCAAGGCTTCCACTGCAGCGTGTTGAGCCATGGTATTTGCGGCAGTAACCAAGTACTGGTGACTCTTGATTAACTGAGCTGTGAAGACCGCAGGAGCGAAAATCAGACCCAAACGCCAACCGGTCATAGCATGTGATTTAGACAAACCATTGATAATAATAGCCTGATCTCTCAACATAGTCCCTAGAGACACATGAGCTTCCCCTGTATAGGTCAATTCTGAGTAGACCTCATCACAGACAACGAAAATCTCATACTTGCGTAAAACAGCTGCCAAGGCTTCCAACTGCTCCCGACTATAGGTAATTCCTGTCGGATTAGCTGGATAGTTAAGAATAACCGCCTTGAGCCTGTCTCCCTGCTCCAAAATGGCCTTCTCCAACATCTCAGGAGTCAAGACAAACCCATTTTCAGTCGTGTCAATCTCGACAATCTCTGCCCCAACTAGATTGACAATCGGTTCATAACCCGGATAGGCAGGAGCTGGCAAGAGCACCTTGTCTCCCTCTTCCAAAATAGCTGTCAAAGTCGCAGATAAAGCCTCTGTCGCCCCAATTGTAACCAAGATTTCATTCTCAGGAGCATAGTCCAGTTGGTACTTTTCCTTAACAAAGTCACTGGCCGCCTGACGTAAAGTCAGCAGACCACTCATCCCTGTATAGTAGGATTGGTTCTGATCAATCGCTCGCTTGGCCGCCTCCTTGACATGATTTGGCGTTGTAAAATCAGGTTCCCCCAAGGTCAAACGCAAGACCCCAGGAATCTCAGAAATAGCCTGGTCAAACTGACGAATCAACGAAACTTGAATCTTATCTAACTGTTTATTAAAGCGCTTAGTTAAGTCCATAGATACCTCCTACTTTCGAAACGTATCTCTATTATACTACAAAAGACCCCCGACCGCAAAAATACATGATAGAATAGCTTTCCACTTTCTATTTGACTTTTCCTGTTTTTATGTCCATAATGGTAATAGATTTTATTTGGAGGTTTTTATGTCATTTCTATCAAAAAATGGAGCAGGTATCTTGGCCTGCCTTCTCATTTCAATCGTATCTTGGTACTTAGGAGGGTTCTTCCCTGTTATTGGCGCGCCTGTCTTTGCAATTTTTATGGGCATGCTTCTCCATCCCTTTCTCTCGTCCTATAAACAACTGGATGCTGGGTTGACCTTTAGTTCTAAAAAATTGCTCCAATATGCCGTTGTCTTGCTTGGTTTTGGTCTCAATATCTCGCAGGTCTTCGCAGTTGGCCAATCTTCGCTCCCTGTCATCCTGTCCACTATCTCAATAGCTCTGATTATTGCCTATTTCTTCCAGCGCTTCTTTGCACTGGATACAAAACTGGCTACCTTGGTTGGAGTAGGTTCTTCAATCTGTGGTGGTTCTGCCATTGCAGCAACAGCGCCTGTTATTCACGCCAAGGAAAAGGAAGTAGCCCAAGCCATCTCCGTTATCTTTTTCTTCAATGTCTTGGCTGCGCTCATCTTTCCAACGCTAGGTACCTGGCTTCATCTATCAAATGACGGCTTCGCCCTCTTTGCAGGGACTGCGGTCAATGACACTTCCTCTGTAACCGCCACAGCTAGCGCCTGGGATAGTCTCTACCAGACCAATACCCTCGAGTCTGCAACCATTGTTAAACTCACACGTACTTTGGCCATTATCCCTATCACGCTCTTTCTATCCTACTGGCAAAGTCGCCAACAAGAAAACAAGCAAAGCCTACAACTGAAAAAAGTCTTCCCACTTTTTATCCTTTACTTTATCCTTGCATCTCTCCTAACCACCCTACTGACCTCTCTCGGGGTATCCAGTAGTTTCTTTACCCCTCTCAAACAACTCTCCAAATTCCTCATTATCATGGCCATGAGTGCTATCGGTCTCAAAACTAATCTGGTCGCTATGGTCAAATCCAGCGGAAAATCCATTGTTCTCGGAGCCATCTGCTGGATTGCCATCATCCTCACTAGTCTTGGTATGCAGACCCTTATCGGCATTTTCTAATACTCTTCGAAAATCTCTTCAAACTACGTCAACGTCGCCTTGCTGTAGGTATGGTTACTGACTTCGTCAGTTCTATCCACAACCTCAAAACAGTGTTTTGAGCAGCCTGCGGCTAGTTTGCTCTTTGATTTTCATTGAGTATAACACAAAAGGTAGCCCATCAGCTACCTTTTCTTATGCTTCCTCAATTAAGCGTGTATGTTCTCTCTTGATGCAACGATTCATCACGATGTCATCGCATCCACCAGCACGCAAGATTTCTTCCGCTTCTAGACTTTCAAGTCCTAGCTGTGCCCAAAAAATCTTGGCATCAGCTTTGAGAAAATCACGCGCCACATCTGGCAAAAATTCACTGCGACGGTAAACATTGACAATATCTACAGGAAAAGGAATCTCTACTAGACTAGCATAAGCCTTTTCACCCAAGATTTCTCCACCTGCAACCTTAGGATTAACTGGGATGATTTTATAACCCCGAGCCTGCATTTCCTTGGTCACTCGATTGCTGGTTGTTTCCTCACGGTCTGACAAACCTACCACAGCAAGGGTTTTACTCGCTGTTAGATACTGACGAATCACGCCATCACTTGGATTGATAAATTCTTGACTCATAAAAATCCTCCTTTTCATCAGTATAGCACATTTTGAAAAGGCTTGCAGAATTCTACTACAAAAAAGGAGGACTAGCCTCCTTTTTATTTAGCCTCGTACCAGGTTGCCCCTTCATTTTCATCTGCGATGAGGGGAACACTGAGTTGGATGGCTTCTTCCATGGTTTGTTTGACCAATTTTTTCATCTCTGCCAGTTCAGATTTAGGAACTTCAAGGACGATTTCATCATGCACTTGCAGAAGCATCTTAGTCTGATAACCACCTGCAACCAAGGCTTTATCTAGCTGAATCATAGCAATCTTGAGAATATCTGCTGCCGAACCCTGGATAGGTGAGTTGATAGCCGTCCTCTCTGCGAAACCACGAATGTTAAAGTTACGCGAATTGATATCTGGCAACTCACGACGACGCTTGAAGAGGGTCTCCACATAGCCCTTATCACGCGCCTCACGCACCACTTCATCCATGTAGTTTTTAATACCTGGGAAGCGTTCAAAGTAGGTATCAATGTAGGCTTTGGCTTCCTTACGGCTAATGCCCAAATTATTAGACAAGCCAAAGTCTGAAATCCCGTAAACCACTCCAAAGTTGACAGCCTTGGCATTACGACGGTCATTTGCAGTCACATCCTCAGGACGTTCAATGCCAAAGACACGCATGGCTGTCGAAGTATGGATATCTGCCCCCTCTTGAAAGGCCTTAATCAAGTGCTCATCCTTAGAAATATGCGCCAAAACGCGCAATTCAATCTGTGAATAGTCCGAGCTGAGCAGCACACTATCCCCCCACTCTGGCACAAAAGCTTTCCGAATCAAGCGCCCTTGTTCCAAGCGAACAGGGATATTTTGCAAGTTTGGATCCACACTAGACAGACGCCCAGTCTGGGTCAAATCCTGCACATAGCGAGTATGAATCTTGCCATCAGCCAAAATCCAGTCCTGCAAGCCAATCACATAAGTAGACTGAATCTTTGCAATCTGACGATAGTCTAGGATTTTCTTAACAATCGGCGCAATAGGAGCCAGGCGTTCCAAGACATCCACCGCAGTCGAATAACCTGTCTTGGTTTTCTTAGTGTATTCCAGAGGAAGACCCAATTTTTCAAAGAGAAGCACTCCCAACTGCTTAGGCGAGTTGATATTAAACTCCTCACCAGCCAGCTCGTAAATCTCCTGAGTCAGTTTTTCAATGACAAGCTCATTTTCAGCCTGCATCTCAAGCAAGGTCTCTTTCTTAACCGTAATCCCAGCAATTTCCATCTTAGCAAGAACAAAAGCCAGAGGTTGTTCCATATCATAGAGAAGGTCCAACTGCCCATTTTCGCTGAGTTTTTCAAGTAAAACAGGTTCTGTTTCGACCAAAACGGCAAGTTTACGTGCCAAGTGTTCCAAGAATTTCTCACGTTCAGGAAGGGTCTTCTTGACTCCCTTACCATAGAAAGTCTCATCATCAACCAAATAAGTCTGACCATAAAGACTAGCAATAGTCGCAATTTCATTGTCCTCCACAGTCGAAAGGAGGTATTTAGCCAAACGACTGTCAAAAGCAGGCGCCTGTAGATCCACACCAAAACGATGCAAGAGAACTTTAGCCTTCTTAAAGTCATAAACTCTCAGAGGTGTTTTTTCTAGAAAGTCCTTGAAAATAGGCTCTTGCAAAAGCTCAAGCTTGTCTGTGGCATAGAGCCTTTCCCCACAAGACCAGGCAAATCCAACCAAATCATCCGTGTGGTAATTCTCACCAAAAAGCTCAAAATGGAAGATAGATTCTTCATTCAGCATATCTTGACTGACTTGGTCAACGATAGTAAAGTCCAAACTCTCAGCCACATTAGCTGACGACACATTTAAAGCCTGCTTGAGCTGTTTGAAGCCCATCTCATCGTAGAATTTTCCAAGATTTTCAACATCTGGACCACTATAGACCAAGTCCTCTAAACCAATCGCAATCGGTGCCTTGGTATCAATGGTCGCTAGTGTTTTAGACAAAAAGGCCTGTTCCTTATCATTAATGAGATTTTCCTTCATCTTAGAAGCCTTCATCCCATCGATATTTTCATAAATCCCCTCAAGCGAACCATACTCCAGCAAGAGTTTGATACCCGTCTTTTCACCAATTTTGGTCACCCCAGGGATATTATCCGACTTATCACCCATGAGCGCCTTGAGATCGATAAACTGAGTCGGTGTGATGCCCATCTTTTCCATGAGATAATCTGGCGTAAAGGCCTCAAACTCAGCCACACCTTTCTTGGAAATTTCAACCACCGTATGCTCATCCGTCAGCTGAATCAAGTCCTTGTCCCCACTGACAATGGTAATATCAAAACCATCCTGCTCTGCTAGTTTATCCAGTGTCCCAATGATGTCATCCGCCTCATACTGAGCCAACTCATAGTGACGAATCCCCATATGATCCAGCAACTCACGAATGAAAGGAAATTGCTCACGAAACTCATCAGGAGTCTTAGCCCGACCACCCTTATAGTCCGCATACATCTCTGTCCGGAAGGTCGTCTTTCCCGCATCAAAAGCCACCAAAATATGACTAGGCTCCACCCGCTCCAACAAATGGCTCAACATCAACTGGAAACCATAAATGGCATTGGTATGCAAACCAGCCGCATTCTTAAAACGGTCCAACTGCTGATAGAGCGCAAAAAACGCCCGAAAAGCAACAGAAGACCCATCAATCAATAATAATTTTTTCTTATCCATACACCCATTATAAAGGAAAGCACCAAAAAATACCATTAGAAAGAGCCATGCCCAATATTTTTCATACTTTTTCCGAATAAATAGATAGAAGCATCAAATCTAGTAAATTAGATTAAAAAATGTGCTATAATAGAAGGAGGAAAAGGATGATTCTAAGACATCCGGGCATTAGCCCAACTAATGACTTGGTTGCTAAGAAAATATTCAGCAACCCAGAAATCACTTGTCAATTTATTCGCGATATGCTGGACTTGCCAGCCAAAAATGTGACGATTTTGGAGGGAAGTAACATTCATGTCTTGCCTTCCCTGCCCTACTCGGCTCAAGATTTCTATACCAGTATAGACGTCTTGGCAGAGTTGGATAATGGAACTCAAGTTATTATCGAAATCCAAGTTCATCATCAGAATTTTTTCATCAATCGTTTGTGGGCTTACCTATGCAGCCAGGTCAATCAAAATCTTGAAAAAATTCGCCAACGTGAAGGTGATACCCACCAGAGCTATAAACACATCGCACCTGTTTACGCCATTGCCATTGTGGATAGTAATTATTTCCAAGATGACTTAGCTTTCCATAGCTTTAGCATGCGAGAGGACACGACGGGTGAAGTCTTAACCATCACAAACAATGGACAAGAACATCATCTAGTCAAGATGGCGTTCTTGGAACTTAAAAAATACAGAGAAACCAGCAAAGACAAGGTTCGCAAACCATGGTTGGAGTTTTTCGGCAACAAACCCTTTACCCAGCAACCCGAGCGAGCCATCAGCCAAGCAGACCAACTGCTGGACTACAAGAGCTGGTCCGAGGAGGACAGGAAGATGTTTAGTCAACTACGTATGCGTGAAGAACAAGCATTATTGGCTCATGATTATGCCTTGGAACAAGCGGAGGAAAAAGGCTTAGAGCGTGGGCGAGCAGAAGGTATTGAACAGGGACTAGAGCGAGGGAAAGTTGAAGGAAGGGAAGAAGGGAAACTTTTTGCCTTCTTAGACATGGTTCGCCAACATGTCTTAACTTCCGAATTTGCAAGCCAGCAGTTGGGCATGACCGTCGCTGAGTTTGAGGCACTGTTATAAGATTATACAATCACTAATAACATAAAAGCGAACAAGAATGAAATATTGTCCTGTTCACTTTTTATTTTCTACTATCCAACAAAGCCCTCACGCGATTATATACCACAAAAAGAGAAGGCAACAAGTCCTTCTCTTTCATATTTTTAACTAATTAGTTTTTGCGTTTCACAAATGGAAGGGCACCAAGGAGCAAGCCTAGGAATCCTAATGATGCAATTGCAGCATTATCTTTGCCACCAGTGTTTGGAAGTTCTTTCTTATCTTCTGCTTTTGCAGCTGGTGCTTGATAAGTGTTGTCTTGACTAGTACCTGCTACAGCTGGAGCTGTCGATGCTGGTGTTTCAGCTGTTGGTGCAGCTGGAGTATCTGTTCCAGGAGCTGGTGTAGCAGGTGTTTCATTTGCTGGTGTAGATGGTGTTGTTGAACCTGATGACCCCGCCGGAGTTGAAGCTGGTGTTTGTGTTGGTTTGTTAATAATATAACGGTCACCTGGGTAAGGACCACCATTATTTGGTAATTTAGGTTGTTCTGCTTCAATATAAGGAAGAAGATCTGGTTGAACAAGTGGTTGAACACCATTTAAAGCAATATCAAGTTCTTCTTCTAACGCTGTAGTATCTTTTCCATCAGCTTTATCTTTTGCAATTTGACGTCGTAATACACGAACTTCTTCAGCTTCACGATCTGCAACATATGAATAATAATCTTCATCTGCTTGATTCAATGCTTCCTCAGCATCTTTCAAATCTTGCTCAGCTTGTTTTAAAGTTTTCTCTGCTTCCTCTTTTGATTTAGAATCTGTTGCAGCTGCTAATTCCTCTTGAGCTGCTTTCACATTTTCTTTAGCTGCTTCTACAGCTGCTTTAGCTTCTTCTCTGTTAGATTCAGCTTCTTTTTCATCATGTTTAGCTGCAGCTAATCTTTCTTCTGCATCTTTAACATCTGTATTTTCTTCATCTAAACGTTTGTTGATTTTATCTTGAGCATCAACATCAATTCCACCGTTTAATGGTTTAACTTCTGTAACTTCACCTGATTCGTTACGAACTAATTCAGCACCTGGAGCAGGTTTTGCATCTTTAACTTCTTTAGGAGCATAGTTTTCACCATATTTTCCTGGGTCTGCTTCATCTGATTCAGTCTTGCTAGCTTCTGCTAAGTCTTTTAGTACTTCTTCAGGTGTGATTTGTTTTTCATCAATAGCTTTTAATAAATCTTCTTTACCGATAGCTACTTTAGCTGCTAAGATTGCTGCTTCTTTATCTTTGATTTTATCATTTTTATTAATAGCTTCTTCAGCTTGTTTTTCTAACTCTGTAAAGTAATCAGCTACATCTTCTTTAGTCACAGCAGCTGCATTAGTATCTTCTGCAGCTTTCACAACTGATGGGTTTGAAGCAAGGAAACCTGCTCCTAAAACGGCAACGCTAGCCAAGCTAGCAGTGAAAAGTTTTTTCTTGTCCATAAAGTATTTACCACCTTTAATATCCTTTTTGCTGTCATTATAGCATTTTCTTTCGGAAAAATCAAGAAATAACCTCTTTATTGACAAAAAAATAAGAGGAATTTCCCCTTATTTCTTTATTATATCCATTACACCCACTCACCATTGGCATTTACTGTGTAACCATCGATAGTTGTGTTCACAGCCAAAGCTCCTGATGAATATGAGTAATACCATTTACCACTAACTTGGTACCAACCTGTCTTCATAGCGCCTGAGCCAGCAAGATAATACCAAGTACCACCTTGCTTGAGCCAACCTGTTTGCATAGCACCTGAGCTGTTGAGGTAGTACCATGTGCCACCTTGGTTCAACCAACCTGTCTGCATAGCACCTGAACCATTGAGATAATACCATACCCCATCAATTTTTTGCCAACCTGTCTTCATTACACCAGAAGCATCCAAGTAGTACCATGAGCCATCTTTAACCCAACCTGTCTTCATGTTATCTTCCGCATCATAATAGTACCACTTACCATCAATTTTATTCCAACCTGGCTTGCTACTAGCACGATCCGCTAAACGATAAGTCACACCGTCAATAGTGACAGAACCTGTTTTACGTTCACCTTCTGGAGTAAGGTAATGATAAGCACCATCACTATCTTTTACGAGACCAACTTTACGTTCGCCATCATTTGTAATATAGTACCATTTCTTATTTGCATCTTGAACGAGACCTGTTTTACGGCTACCGTCTGCCAATAAATAATACCACTTCTTCTCAATTTGTTGAAGACCTGTTTGTTGAATTCCCTCTTTAACGTAGTAAATCTTCTCACCTTTTGCAATGATCGTAGTTGGTTTAGAACCATCATCAGTGATATAGTAATCCTTACCACCTTCATTGACCCAGCCAGTTTTCTTCACGCCATTTTCATCAAAGTAGTAGCGTTTATCTTTGAGTTCGAGGATTCCTGTTTTCATGACTCCTTTGTCATCAAAATAATAGATTTTTCCATCAACTTCTTGCCAGCCTGTAGCTAAATTATTATTAATATAAAGTTGAGGTTTCCCATCAACAGTTAACCATTTGTACTCAGTTTTTTGGTTAGTTGATGAGTTAGTATTAGAAGAATCTACACGATCCGTATTATTTCTACCAGTACTATTGGTATTAACATATGTGTTATCGTTTGAAGCTGGAGGTGTTGCACCAGCGTTTAAAGAAAACTCATGTACCCAAATGCCTCCATCTGAATAACTTTTTTTATAAGTTAAACCTGTCTCCTCTCCTGGTTCATCTGAGTATCCCTCAGTATATTTGAAGGTTAATGGAATATTAGATTTATCTCTATATCTCCATTGTGTACTACGGAAGTTTTCTGGATTAGGATTTTCTGTTGTATTCTGACTAGCATAGACTGTTAGTTCATCTGAAATTGAAGCTAATAAAGTACTAGCACCAAGTAATGTTACCCCTGCAGCTCCCACTGCTAAAATATGTTTTGCTTTCATTTTTTTACCTCTTTATCACTTATTCCGTGTATAATGTTACACCCACTCACCATTTGCATTTAGAGTGTAGCCGTTAATCGTTGTATTTACTGCAAGAGCGCCTGAACTATAGGCATAATACCACTTGCCACCTGCTTGGAACCAACCAGTAACCAGAACACCAGAAGTATTTAGATAGTACCAAACACCATCTACTTTTGCCCAACCAGTAGCCATTGCACCGTCGGAGTAGAGATAGTACCACTTGCCACCTTGGTTTAACCAGCCAGTCTGCATAGAGCCAGCGCTATTGAGATAGTACCATTTACCAGAGATAAACTTCCAACCAGTTTGCATACTACCATCTGCCGCTAGGTAATACCAGCTGCCGTCACTGACCCAGCCAGTCTTCTTCACGCCATCTTGATCAAAGAAATACCACTTACCAGCGATATATTGCCAACCTGTAAGTTTCTCTTCCACTTTTTCAGTTCCAGTAACACTATCGTCTTTTACAAACCAATGTTTACGAACTCCTTGGTCAATCTTTGTTTCTACAAAACGATAACCTTTAAATGTACCATGTTCAACTTCTTCAGCTTTTTTGGTAGCATTAGCAGGAAGAAAAGCTTTTAATTCTCTACTAGTTCCATCTGATTCCATTACCAACCAAGAAGTACCTTTGACTGTATCTTTAAATGGCTTTACAATATCAGGCTTTGCAGAAAGGCCATCTACTTTATCTCCTGTAACAGTCACTGCTGGCTTAAAGTAATGCTTTAATACCGTTCCATCTATTGAAGAAGTATCAAATTGATATCCTGAAAAAGTACCTGGAGAAGCGGTTTCAGGTTTTGATGAATCATAAGTTTGAGCACCTCTTAAAACCTTTTCCTTCCCATCTTCCTGTTTTGTGACCCAAACAACTGTCTTATACACATTCGTTTCCGAAGCCTTTACAGCAGTTGCTTTTGCACCAAGAAGAGCAGCACTTGCCAAAGTAGCACCTAATAAAACGTTTATCACTTTTGATTTCATTGGAAACCTCCTATTATTTTTAACTATTATAATACTTATACAAAATAAATGCAAGAAAAAACAGGAGATAACTCTCCTGTTTTATATTTCATGTATTAGGATTATACCCACTCACCGTTTGCGTTTACGTTGTAACCGTCAACAGTTGTGTTTACTGAAAGGGCACCTGAACCATTCACATGGTACCATTTACCAGCAACTTCAAACCATTGGCTAGCTTTCATAGCACCTGTTGCTTCAAGGAAGTACCAAGTTCCACCATCTTTCAACCAACCAGTTTGCATAGCACCTGATTTGTTTAGGTAGTACCAAGTTCCGTTAACGTTTACCCAACCAGTTTGCATTACACCTTTATCGTTTAGGTAGTACCAGTTGCCATCAACTTGTTTCCAACCTGTAACAGCTGTAGCGTTTTCGAAGTATTTCCATCCTTCAGCTGTGTTAGCCCAACCATATTGAGCAACTGAAGTTTGATTACCAATTTTTGCAGCACGATCGTCAAGTTTGTATGGCAACTCGATTGTTCCGTTAGTGTACAATACTTTACCATATGCATTTACATCTTCAACTGTTAACTCTCCTACTAATTCAACTGCTTCTTTAAAGTCAGTAGCTGTCTTAGCAACACGGTATTGAAGTACTTCACCAGCTTTGAAGACTGTTGGAAGTTCAGCATCACCTGCTGCATTAGTTTTAACAGTAAAGTATTCTGGTTTCTTTTCACCTGAAGCTGGTTTCAAGAAGAAGTCTACTTCTACGTTTGGAACTGGACGTCCACCACCATCAACAACAGTTACACGAACATGACGGTCGAAACCATGTGCTGCATCACGGTCGTAACGGATGTATTTAGCTCCAATTGCAAATCCATAACCAAAACGGTCATGAGCTGTACCTTGGAAGTATACATCTCCACCTTTTTGAGTTGAACCATATCTTACTGAACCATCTGGATTATAATTTCCAAACGATTCTCCTGAAGTAGCTGAAACAGCTTGTACAGCACCAAATGCTGCAAGAGCGACTGCGCTTGTCAATAAAACTTTTTTCATCGTTTTATCTCCTTTGTTTTCTTTAAAATATTTTTTCGTAAGACTATCTTACTACCATACAGTATATAAATATTTGCAGGATTTGTCAAGGGTTTTCATCAACTTTTTACCTATTTTTTTCAAAAAAGGTGAAAAAACGTCTTTGTGAGATGAAATACCCTTCAAATACCGTATCTCCCAAGTGAAAATCTCACAAATTTCTTAAACCCTGAGTCAAACCTCACATATCTAATCCACATCAATAGTTGGACAGAACTCACTTCTATGGTATTATCCTATATCCCTTTCCAAATGTCAAGCAAAAATGACAAGTATTTTAGAAATAACTCGCCATTTCATTAACTTTCTACTATTTAAAATGTGACCTCATAGCAAGGACTCAAACTCAGCGACAGTCATGCCTAATTGCTGGCTGGCAACTTCAGGTGTTAGAAGACCTTGATGGACTAGATTTACTAAACCTACTTTTAATCCCTCTTCAATGCCTTCTTCGCGCCCTTTTTCAATACCCTCTGCACGGCCACGCTCCAGTCCCTGTTCAATACCTTCCGCCCTAGCTGTTTCCAAGGCATAGTCATGAGCGAGTAAGGCTTGTTCTTCACGCCTGCGTTGTTCACTAAACATTTTCCTATCCTCCTCGGACCAGCTTTTATAGTCTAGCAGTTGGTCTGCTTGGCTTATGGCTCGCTCAGGTTGTTGGGTAAAGGGCTTGTTACCGAAAAACTCCAACCATGGCTTGCGAACCTCGTCTTTGCTGGTTTCTCTATATTTTTTTAGTTCTAAGAACGCCATCTTAACTAAATGGTTTTCTTGTCCATTATTGGTGATGGCTAATATCTCACCTGTCGTGTCCTCTCGCATACTAAAACTGTGAAAGGCTAAATCATCTTGAAAATAATTACTGTCAACGATAGCAATAGCGTATACTGGTGCTATGTGTTTATAACTTTGGTGAGTGTTTCCTTCTTGTTGGCGAATTTTTTCGAGATTTTGATTGACCTGACTACACAGATACGCCCACAGGCGATTGATGAAAAAATTCTGATGATGAACTTGAATTTCAATGATAACCTGTGTTCCATTGTCCAACTCCGCCAAGACGTCTATACTGGTATAGAAATCCTGAGCCGAGTAAGGCAGGGAAGGCAAGACATGAATGTTACTTCCCTCCAAAATGGTCACATTTTTAGCTGGCAAGTCCAGCATATCGCGAATAAATTGACAAGTGATTTCTGGGTTGCTAAAGATTTTCTTAGCAACCAAATCATTAGTTGGGCTAATGCCCGGATGACGTAAGGTCATATTTCTTCTCCTTTCATTATAGCACATTTTTAAATCTAGGTTTACTAGATTCTCTGGCTCTATCTATTTATTCGGAAAAGAGACGAAAAAAAATAAAAGTTATTAAAATTATTGTTTATCCTTAATTTTGTCTGTATTAAAAAAGGTTTTGACACCTAATTTTTAAAATTAAAGCACACTGAATCTAGGAACGATTTGAATCATCTTGACCTGCTCTTGGTATTCTTGACTGAGTTTCCAAATCTTCTTTACAGACGGAAAGAGCATCATCGTGTTCCTTGATGATTCTGATTTTCTCACCTTGTTCAGCTATTACATCGTCCGCTATAGCGATTCCAAAATCTCGCATCTTATCCTTCATTCATCTTGGTAATCAACTTCTTAATGTTTGGTTTCTCATCTGGATTCTCAAAGATTCTCTGAATAATAACTTGAGTAAAAAATCATTCCTTAGTTCAACCGATCCACAATATATCTTTCCAATTGCTTGGCAAACCAATCTTACTAGATAATATGATATTTGACTTTTCCATCAACTGTTCCTCTAAAGTCATTAAAAAATCATTCCAATCTTGAACAAAAGAATGTGAATGATGTTGTATAAGATTTTTCATAGCTAGAAGATAAGCAAATAAATCGTTATTATGCGTCTTTTTCTTTTTAGTCTCTGCATTCTTGTTTATTTGACGCAAATCAGCTGAAAAGAAACTTGGACTTGCTATTGTAAAATTTTGACCATATAGTCTTAAATGATGTGCTGTCCTATTTCTCATATACCATGTAGCTGAAACCCAGCCAAATAATTTACTCCGGATTTCTTCTCCATGAATTTTAGAATTTACCACACCAGTTGATAAAAATGTAGTATCTATCCAATACTCCCGGTACTCTTTTTTCAGTGCACTTATAAAACGAGTTGTTTCTCCAAAAGTCATCTCTTGAAAAAGAACCCAAATTGGGAATTTAGAACCTTTATTTTTGATATGATGCTGTATTGAAAGACTTTGATTCTCTGATAAATGTTTTTCTATAATTGAAATAAATTCGTTATATAATTCAGAGTTTTCATAAATAGTTTCATCCAAGTAACACTCACCTTTTTGATATTTCCCATTATATTGCTGGCAAAGCGATTCAATAAAAGTTGATTTTATAAACTGCTCTAATCTACCAGAAAATATAAACAGAAACTGTGATAACCAATCATTAAATTCATACAATGAAATCGCTGCTTGAAATTTTCCTTTATGAAGATTATCTGGAACCTGTTTAATAAAAGCAGAAAACGAATAGTAATTATGGCAACGTAAAAAATTTTTGGAATCTAGTTCCTCTTCAGGTGACATATCTAGCTTATCTGAAAGATAACTTACCAAATCTTCAAGAGGTAAAAATGCTTTCATTTCTCTCTTTAAATCTCTTGACAAAGAAATACTATTATCAGTTGTGTACATCATTAACCTTCTAAATTTATAAAAAAATGACTCCAGTTGCTATGAAACAGGGAGCAAAAGGAGTGCTTGTATCTAAATACTATACTATTCTATAAAAAAAGTCAAGTCAACTTGATATTTTTTCAATTTGTGTCTAATTGTTCACTCGTAAATTCGGAAGGCAAAGCATGTTGTCATACTAAATCAATAAAGGCAAAGATTTATCCTTCAACTTTCCCACGCTCCAGTCCTTGTTCGATACCTTCCACCCTAGCAGTTTCCAAGGCATAGTCCTGTGCTAACAAGGCTTGTTCTTCACGCCTGCGTTATTCACTAAACATTCTCCTGTCCTCCTCGGACCAGCTCTTGTAGTCCAGCAGTTGGTCTGCTTGGCTGATGGCTCGCTCGGGGTGCTGGGTAAAGGGTTTATTCCCGAAAAACTCCAACCATGGCTTGCGAACCTCATCTTTGCTGGTTTCTCTGTATTTTCTTAATTCCAAGAACGCCATTACTGTGATGGTATTACAAAAGTGCTTCAAACTCCGCTACTGACATACCCAATTGTTCACTCGCGAATTCGGAAGTTAAAACATGTTGACGTACTAAATCTAGAAAGGTAAAGATTTTCCCACGCTCTAAACCTTGTTCAATACCTTCTGCACGACCACGTTCTAAGCCCTTTTCCTCAGCTTGTTCCAAGGCATAGTCCTGTGCTAACAAGGCTTGTTCTTCGCGTCTGCGTTGTTCACTAAACATCTTCCTGTCCTCCTCGGACCAGCTCTTGTAGTCCAGCAGTTGGTCTGCTTGGCTGATGGCTCGCTCGGGTTGCTGAGTAAAGGGTTTATTCCCAAAAAACTCCAACCATGGCTTGCGAACCTCGTCTTTGCTGGTTTCTCTGTATTTTCTTAATTCCAAGAACGCCATTATTGTGACGTTCTTACAATAGTGCCTCAAACTCCGCTACTGACATACCCAATTGTTCACTCGCGAATTCGGAAGTTAAAACATGTTGGCGTACTAAATCTAGAAAGGTAAAGATTTTCCCACGCTCCAGTCCCTGTTCAATACCACGCTCTAAACCTTGTTCAATACCACGCTCCAACCCCTGTTCAATACCTTCCGCCCTAGCTGTTTCCAAGGCATAGTCATGAGCGAGTAAGGCTTGTTCTTCACGCCTGCGTTGTTCACTAAACATTCTCCTGTCCTCCTCGGACCAGCTCTTATAGTCTAGCAGTTGGTCTGCCTGGCTGATAGCTCGCTCGGGTTGCTGGGTAAAGGGCTTGTTCCCGAAAAACTCCAACCACGGTTTGCGAATGCTATCTTTGCTGGTTTCTCTGTATTTTCTTAATTCCAAGAACACCATCTTGACTAGATGATGTTCCTGTCCATTGTTTGTGATGGTTAAGACCTCACCTGTCGTGTCCTCTCGCATACTAAAACTGTGAAAAGCCAAATCATCTGAGAAGTAATTGCTGTCCACAATCGCGATAGCGTAAACAGGTGCGATGTGTTTGTAACTTTGATGAGTATTGCCTTCTTGTTGGCGAATTTTTTCAAGATTTTGATTGACCTGACTGCAAAGGTAAGCCCACAGGCGATTGATGAAAAAATTCTGATGATGCACTTGAATCTCAATGATAACTTGAGTACCATTGTCCAACTCCGCCAAAACATCTATACTAGTGTAAAAATCCTGCGCTGAGTAGGGCATGGAAGGCAAGATGTGAATGTTGCTTCCCTCCAAAATGGTCACATTTTTGGCTGGCAAGTCCAGCATATCGCGAATAAATTGACAAGTGATCTCTGGATTGCTAAAAATCTTCTTAGCAACCAAGTCATTAGTTGGGCTAATGCCCGGATGACGTAATGTCATATTCTTTCTCCTTTCATTATAGCACATTTTTAGATCTAGGTTTACTAGATTCTCTGGCTCTATCTATTTATTCGGAAAAAAGACGAAAAAACCTGAGAATTATCTCAGGCTTGGTCATTAAATTTTTTTCTCAATACCAAAAAGTGGAGAAAGTGGTCGTTTTTCATGAATACGTACGATAGCATCCCCCAAGAGATGAGCGATTGAAATCTGCTCAATCTTATCAATCAAACGCTCTTCTGGCAGATAAATGGTATCCAAAACAACCAATTTCTTAATAGCTGATTTTTGGATATTGTCCATAGCAGGACCAGAAAGAACTGGGTGCGTACAGCTTGCATAGACTTCAACAGCACCAGCTTCTGCAAGAGCATCTGCCGCATGACAAATCGTTCCAGCAGTATCAATCATATCATCAATCAAGATACAAGTCTTGCCTTCTACCTTACCGATGATGTTCATGACTTCACTGGTATTCATCTTATCAACACTACGACGTTTGTCAATGATAGCGATAGATGTTTTCAAAAATTCTGCCAACTTACGAGCACGAGTCACCCCTCCATGGTCTGGGCTGACAACCACATAGTCAGAACCAACCATGCCACGACGCTCAAAATAATCCGCAATCAGAGGAGCACCCATCAAGTGATCCACAGGAATATCAAAGAATCCTTGAATCTGCGCAGCATGCAAGTCGATGGTCAATAAACGATCCACCCCAGCTACTTCAAGCATATTTGCGACAAGTTTTGAAGTGATTGGCTCACGCGCTCTCGCCTTTCTATCCTGACGTGCATACCCATAGTAAGGCATGACAACATTGACAGATTCTGCACTCGCACGCTTCAAAGCATCTACCATAATCAAAATTTCAAGCAGATTGTCATTTACAGGCGAGCTAGTTGATTGTAGGATAAAGACGTGTTTCCCACGGATTGATTCTTCGATGTTGACCTGAATCTCTCCATCTGAAAATTGGCGGACACTTGATTTCCCCAACTCTATCCCAATCTCCTGCGCCACACGTTCTGCCAATTCTTTATTAGAAGAAAGGGCAAACAGCTTTAAATCAGAAAAAGACATGATTTCCTCCGGTATATATGTATCACTTGTGCTTTTCACAAGATTTTTCCATCTACCATTGTAGCGCTTTTTACACTATTTTTCAATCAAAAATAAAAGAAGGGCACCATATTTGTACCCTTGCATCATTCTTGTGAAAAATATTCTAGTTCATCAACTCATTATGCTTCTCAACAAAGCGATAAGCCTGATAAAAACCGTAAAGAGCAATAGCTGTAACTACTGGAATCGCTAAGGGTAACTCTGTCTCCAATTCAACAAAAGGAGAGTTAAACAAGAAATGAATTCCCAAGGCTAAACCTAGGAAAATAAGCCCTTGTTTCTTGCCAACCTTCTGTCCTTTATAGGCTCTGTAAAGCAAGTAAACACCCACTATAGCTAGACCTGAAAAAGTCCAGTGAGAGGCAATTCCTGAGATGATACGCTCTAAAATTCTCGAAATAGTAAAGTCAAATCCCTCTGGCAAATCCGTACGAATGTAGCCAATATCCTCAATCATTTGGAATCCCAAACCAGAAGCAATGCCTAGTAAAAACAAAGATTTTAATTTTCGCACAGGAACCAAAACTAAAACAAAGACAAGTGGCAATAATTTCAACGGCTCTTCTACCAAAGGAGCCACAATCGCACTTTCAAAGGCATTTAAAAATGTACTATCTGGGAAAAGAACGCCAAGCAAATCATGGATATAGGTATTCGCAAAGCTAGATAGCCAGCCTGAAAGGAACATCCCGCCCAATAAAGACA
The DNA here is from genome assembly GCF_946901205.1 of Streptococcus sp. Marseille-Q5619. Classification (NCBI taxonomy): domain Bacteria; kingdom Bacillati; phylum Bacillota; class Bacilli; order Lactobacillales; family Streptococcaceae; genus Streptococcus; species Streptococcus sp. Marseille-Q5619. The sequence continues at coordinate 6,782 of NZ_CAMPPO010000007.1, read as the reverse complement.
AGATCAAGGCGTTATTTGGCAATTCCCATTTTTTCCCAATACGGAAAAGGAAATAAAGAGCCGGAATCATGTAAAAGAGAGCTAGAAAGATAGAAACTCCCATTAGTCCATATTCCGCAGCTGACATCGAACCGTCCGTATAGTAGATAGTTTCATACTGCAAACCAATACATAGCAATAAAATAAAAATAAATAAAATACTGTTTTTCTTCATACACTTTCTTTCTAAATGAATTTTTTACAATTCTACAACTGTCATACTTCCTGTATCCACATCGTAAATGGCACCAGAGATAATGACATCGTCTGGTATTAGGGGTGACTCGATAAGCAATTGCATATCCTCTCGTACACTCTCCTCTATATCTTGGAAGGGCAAGAAGTCCTGGTCTGACACATCGACACCTAGTTCCTCTTTCAGATACTCCTGAAAAGGTCCATTTTCAAAGGTCTGAGCACCACAGTCTGTATGGTGCAATACCACAATCTCTCTTGTCCCCATTTGTTGCTGGGAAATAACTAGCGAACGAATCATGTCCTCAGTCACTCGACCACCTGCATTCCGCAAGATATGAGCATCCCCAAGTGCCAAGCCCAAAGCTTGCGCAACGTGCAGACGAGAGTCCATACAGGTCACAATAGCCACTCTTGTTTTGGGTTTAAGTGGCAGATTTAACTGCCCATGTAGGGCAACATAAGCCTGATTGGCTTGCATAAACTGTTCAAAATACGACACGATTCCCTCCTCGAAAATTTGATAGTCAAATATTTCTCCTATCTTATCATTTTTAAGAGGATTTGTCACGAATTATGTAAAGACCTTTTTCAAAACTTCCTGAATCGTTGTCACCCCAATAACCTGAATTTCCTTAGGCGGAGTGATTCCTGTCAAGGAATTCTTAGGTACATAAATCTTAGTAAAGCCCAGTTTAGCAGCTTCATTGATGCGTTGCTCGATACGATTCACGCGCCGAATCTCTCCAGTCAAACCTAATTCTCCTACAAAACATTCCTGAGGATTAGTTGGCTTGTCCTTATAGCTCGAAGCAATGGCAACTGCAACAGCTAAGTCAATGGCAGGTTCATCCAATTTGACACCGCCAGCAGATTTGAGATAGGCGTCCTGATTTTGCAAGAGAAGCCCTGCCCGCTTTTCCAAAACAGCCATAATCAGACTCGCACGATTAAAATCAAGTCCTGTGGTCGTACGCTTGGCATTTCCAAACATGGTCGGTGTTACCAAAGCCTGAACCTCCGCCAAAATCGGACGCGTCCCTTCCATGGTCACAACTATTGATGAACCAGTTGCTCCATCCAAACGCTCTTCTAGGAAAACTTGACTCGGATTGAGTACCTCAACCAAGCCACCCGACTGCATCTCAAAGATGCCAATCTCATTAGTGGAACCAAAACGGTTTTTGACCGCTCTTAAAATACGGAAGGTATGGTGTCGTTCCCCTTCAAAGTAAAGCACCGTATCCACCATATGCTCCAACATACGCGGACCAGCCAGAGTGCCCTCCTTGGTCACATGCCCTACGATAAATATGGCAATGTTATTGGTTTTGGCCAGCTGCATAAGTTCAGCCGTCACCTCACGCACTTGAGAAACAGATCCCTGCACCCCTGAAATCTCAGGAGACATGATAGTCTGGATAGAGTCGATGATGAGAAAGTCTGGCTGGATTCTCTCTACCTCTGCGCGGACACTCTGCATATTGGTCTCTGCATAGAGATAAAACTCGCTATCAATATTTCCCAAGCGTTCCGCTCGCAACTTGATTTGCTGGGCAGACTCCTCCCCACTGACATAGAGAACAGTCCCCACTTGAGACAGCTGGGTTGAGACTTGTAAAAGAAGGGTTGATTTCCCAATCCCAGGATCCCCACCGATAAGAACGAGACTTCCCGGTACCACTCCTCCTCCAAGTACACGATTGAATTCCTCCATCTCCGTCTTGGTTCGATTGACATTGATAGAAGTCACCTCAGCCAGTTTCATGGGCTTGGTTTTCTCACCTGTCAAGGACACACGCGCATTCTTTACCTCGGCAACCTCAACCTCTTCTACAAAAGAAGACCAAGACCCACAGTTGGGGCAACGTCCCAGATATTTAGGGGAATTATACCCACAATTTTGACATACAAATGTCGCTTTTTTCTTTGCGATAATAAACCTCTTTCTATATCTCTAACTCACACTCAATCACTTGGCAAAAATCAATTTTCTCATTTGGCACAAACTGGCGCATGAGCATGTTGTGAGTTACCACTATCACGGTCTGGTAATCTCGATACTTAGCCATGCATTCTAGAAAACGAGACTTCATCTCCGTAGTTGTCTCATATTGAATAGGACTATTAGGAAGTAACTCCCCCTTATTTTCTAGAAACATAGTACGAGCTTTTTCAAAATTATCTGTGCCACTTTCATAGACCTGCCATTCATGCAATAATGGATCCACTCTCAAAGGAAGTCCAGTAACACAAGCCACATAAGAAGCCGTTTCTAAAGCTCTTGTGACTGCAGAAGATATGATTATTTCAGCTGAAGGGAGTAAAGGATTGGTGCTCAATTTCTGGGCTTGCTGCCGTCCCTTCTCAGACAAGGGCGCCAAATCTATCCCAAATCCCGTATAAGAACGCTCCTCTAACTCACGATAATCTGGCTCCCCGTGACGTACAAAGATAATCTTCATTCTAGTGCCCTGTTGAACCAAATCCACCAGTTCGAACGCCATCAGCCGCATCTCCATCTGCGATTAAGAAAGGCGCAAAGACAGCCTGGACCACACGTTCCCCAACTTCAAGAATCACTTCTTGATCTGTGATATTCTTCATCTGAGCAAAAATATGCCCTTCATTCCCAGGATTTCCATAATAATCCCCATCAATGACCCCAACTGAATTAATTAAAACCAAGCCCTTTTTACGAGGATTTGAAGAGCGATCATAAAGGTAAAGAACCTCAGTCGGCTGCATATAAGCCTTAACTCCTGTCGGAACCAATACAATCTCTCCTGGAGCGATAACTGTGCGCACAGCAACCTTTAAGTCGTAACCAGCCGCATGCGCTGTCTCACGCTTGGGCAATAAATTTTCATCTGTAAAACTAGAAACCAATTCAAAACCACGAATTTTCATCATCTTCTCTTTTCTATTATCATTTATTCTAGATTATTCTATCTTATTTATTCGGAAAAAGCACGAAAAAAAGAGCACACAATTCAAATCGCTTAGGGCTGCTGGATTCCTCCCCTGACCCGCTTCACGCAGAACTGTTGCTCCACTGTTTATTATATCACATTCCTATTCATTTTAAAAGCAAAATTATTTTTTCCGTCTATTTCTAAAAAAGTCCTGCATAATAGCTGCGCATTCATCTTCCAAAATTCCCGTTTCAACATCCACACGATGGTTGAGACGCTCATCTGTCAAGATATCGTACAAACTCCCAGCAGCGCCAAATTTCTGGTTTTTAGCTCCATAGACCACGTTTGGAATACGGGCGAGTCCAATCGCCCCACTACACATGACACAAGGCTCAATGGTCACAAAAAGCGTGCAATCAAGCAAGCGCCAGCTCTCCTCACTCAGATTCGCATTCTCTATGGCCATAATTTCCGCATGCATAACCGCTCGTTGCAATTTCTCACGCGCATTATGCCCACGGCCAATGATTTCCCCATCTTTGATAATCACACAACCAATTGGAATTTCATCGTGTTCAAGAGCAATCTCAGCCTCTCTCAAAGCCTCTCTCATAAAGACTTCTTTTTCTTCAACTGTATAATTCATCAATTTCCCTTTTCTTACTTATCGATTTTATTATTATATCATGAATCCCAAGACAAAAAAAGCCACCGAATGCGGTGACTTTATAGGGAGATTATTATGAAAAAGAAAAGTTTAGGATATTTGTTACAACAAGTTAGGAGGTCTTCTTGTAACTGTCTATAGTATACCCGACCTATCTTAAACAAATCTTAAAAATCTCTTAGGACCAAACACTTTCTAAAATATTTGTTTGTTCACGACCAGGACCTACTGAGAAAGTAGAAATACGAACGCCAACCAATTCACTCACACGACGAACATAGTTACGCGCATTCTCAGGAAGATCTTCCAAATTACGAACTCCAGTAATATCTTCTGACCAACCTGGCAACTCTTCATAGATAGGCTTGCAACGTTTCAATTGCTCAAGACTAGCTGGATAGTAGTCAATACGTTGACCATCAAGATCATAGGCCACGCAGATTTTCACAGTATCTAAACCACTCAAAACATCGATAGAGTTCAATGAAAGATTAGTAATACCAGAAACACGACGACTATGACGCATCACAACTGAATCAAACCATCCCACACGACGTGGACGACCAGTTGTTGTACCATATTCATGACCGACTTCACGGATACGTTCTCCCACTTCATCAAACAACTCAGTTGGGAAAGGACCGTCACCAACACGACTCGTATAAGCCTTACATACACCAACAACCTTGTCAATTTTACTTGGACCAACACCTGAACCAATCGTAACACCACCAGCCACAGGGTTTGATGACGTAACAAATGGATACGTACCTTGGTCGATATCTAGCATGACACCTTGTGCCCCTTCAAAAAGAACACGTTTACCATTATCAAGCGCATCATTCAAAATAACAGATGTATCGGTTACATATTTCTTGATTTGTTGACCATATTCGTAATACTCTTCAAAAATATCATCGAAAGCAATCGCTTTACTGTCATACAATTTTTCAAAAAGACGATTCTTTTCAGCAAGGTTACGTTCTAAACGCTCACGGAAAATATCTTTATCCAAAAGATCGGCAATACGAATCCCAACACGAGCAGCCTTGTCCATATAAGCTGGACCAATTCCCTTGATTGTAGTCCCAATCTTATTGTCGCCCTTAGCTTCTTCTTGCAGACGATCCAACTCGATATGATAAGGCAAAATGACATGCGCGCGATCAGAAATCCGCAAGTTATCAGTTGTAACACCTTCCTCATGAAGATAGCTCAACTCTTTTACAAGAGATTTAGGATTTACAACCATACCATTCCCAATAACAGAGATTTTTTCAGGGAAGAAAATTCCAGATGGAATCAAGTGCAACTTAAATTTCTTACCATCAATCACAATCGTGTGACCTGCATTATCACCACCTTGGTAACGTGCAATCACTTCTGCATTCGCTGAAAGGAAATCTGTAATCTTCCCTTTACCTTCATCACCCCACTGGGTACCTACAACAACAACTGAAGTCATAATCTTGTCTGAGCCCTCAGGCTCTTCCTTTCTCACATACATGGCAGGACTCTCACCTGCAATTATATCTTACAATTTATTATAAGAAAAAATCGCCTTTTTATCAAGAAGAAACAATAGAAAGATTTGCTATTTCCAACTATTAAAAAATGTTTTAGAAAAATTACTAGCTATTTATTGTTATATTGGCATAAAAAAGTAAGTTTGTTCGGAAATTAACTCAGACTATCTCAACAAGCAACAAAACCTTGTTTCATTATCATCTTTTCAAGATACAAACGATAAGCAACACGATAATGGTAAACGATAAAATCCCTACGACACCCAATGCCATATCTAACTAAATAATAAATCAAAAATTTAAAATGAAAATCTTCCCATTCCCAACTATTATCAAAGAAAGTAGCATACTCTTCTTCGATACTGTCATAGAAATCAGTCATCTGATCATAAATATTTTGTAGCATAAGCATACACTCCTTTACTTTTTATGAACTTATTCTAACAAAAAATTTTAATTAATCATTAATAATTCCTGAATTGTTAAAATACCAACCTCAACAAGAGAAAAAATAGGAAAAGTTGACAGAATAGAAACAAATTTACTACCTAAATTAGACTATTATAGACCTTATTAACTGCGTTAAATACTAAAAGAGACTGAGGTAAAAATCTTAAAATAAGAAAAACGCATAGTATCAAATTTTTCAAACTATCTTTAAAACATTTCTCAAAGATAACAAGAAAATTGTCAATGTCCTTAAACTAGCCTATTCTAACGCCAAACTAGAAGTCACTAATAATCCCATCAAACTTATCAAGCGCAACGACTTTGGTTTTCGGAACTTTAAAAACTTCAAAAAACGAATTATCATCGCTCTAAACATCAAAAAAAAGAAAGGACGAAATTTGCCCTTTCTCGAGATTAGCTTTTCTGGCTCTATAATATTTGTAGTGGGTAAATCCCCTATGGATATTATGGAGCCTATTTTATTGTAGAAAAAAAGTCCCATATCATCTATAATGAAAAGCGACCAAACCATCATTAGAAAGATTCATATGGAACAATTACATTTTATCACAAAACTACTAGACATTAAAGACCCTAATTTCTAAATTATGGATATTATCAATAGGGGTACACACTAAGATTCCTTTTAAGTGCTATCAGTGGTCGAAAATAATGGTAGCTGAGACTTCTATCGTCAAGAAAAATATCACTTGTCATTAGAGGCAAGACAGATTATTAATTACATAACAAAAAAAGAGGTCGAAACCTCCTTTAATTAACTACTCCGCCAGTAGGACTCGAACCTACGACATCATGATTAACAGTCATGCGCTACTACCAACTGAGCTATGGCGGAATAAAGCTAAGCGACTTCCATATCTCACAGGGGGCAACCCCCAACTACTTCCGGCGTTCTAGGGCTTAACTTCTGTGTTCGGCATGGGTACAGGTGTATCTCCTAGGCTATCGTCACTTAACTCTGAGTAA
>NZ_CAMPPO010000006.1:0-160000 GCF_946901205.1 Streptococcus sp. Marseille-Q5619 | reverse complement strand
ATGCGTTCCAGCACTCCTCACGGTATACCTTCTTCACACATAGAACGCTCTCCTACCATACCTATAAAGGTATCCACAGCTTCGGTAAATTGTTTTAGCCCCGGTACATTTTCGGCGCAGGGTCACTCGACTAGTGAGCTATTACGCACTCTTTGAATGAATAGCTGCTTCTAAGCTAACATCCTAGTTGTCTGTGCAACCCCACATCCTTTTCCACTTAACAATTATTTTGGGACCTTAGCTGGTGGTCTGGGCTGTTTCCCTTTCGACTACGGATCTTAGCACTCGCAGTCTGACTGCCGACCATAATTCATTGGCATTCGGAGTTTATCTGAGATTGGTAATCCGGGATGGACCCCTCACCCAAACAGTGCTCTACCTCCAAGAATTTCTAATGTCGACGCTAGCCCTAAAGCTATTTCGGAGAGAACCAGCTATCTCCAAGTTCGTTTGGAATTTCTCCGCTACCCACAAGTCATCCAAGCACTTTTCAACGTGCCCTGGTTCGGTCCTCCAGTGCGTCTTACCGCACCTTCAACCTGCTCATGGGTAGGTCACATGGTTTCGGGTCTACGTCATGATACTAAGGCGCCCTATTCAGACTCGGTTTCCCTACGGCTCCGTCTCTTCAACTTAACCTCGCATCATAACGTAACTCGCCGGTTCATTCTACAAAAGGCACGCTCTCACCCATTAACGGGCTCGAACTTGTTGTAGGCACACGGTTTCAGGTTCTATTTCACTCCCCTCCCGGGGTGCTTTTCACCTTTCCCTCACGGTACTGGTTCACTATCGGTCACTAGGGAGTATTTAGGGTTGGGAGATGGTCCTCCCAGATTCCGACGGGATTTCACGTGTCCCGCCGTACTCAGGATACTGCTAGGTACAAAGACTATTTTAAATACGAGGCTATTACTCTCTTTGGCTGATCTTCCCAAATCATTCTTCTATAATCTTTGAGTCCACATTGCAGTCCTACAACCCCGAAGAGTAAACTCTTCGGTTTGCCCTCCTGCCGTTTCGCTCGCCGCTACTAAGGCAATCGCTTTTGCTTTCTCTTCCTGCAGCTACTTAGATGTTTCAGTTCACTGCGTCTTCCTCCTCACATCCTTAACAGATGCGGGTAACAGGTAGTACCTGTTGGGTTCCCCCATTCGGAAATCCCTGGATCATCGCTTACTTACAGCTACCCAAGGCATATCGTCGTTTGTCACGTCCTTCTTCGGCTCCTAGTGCCAAGGCATCCACCGTGCGCCCTTATTAACTTAACCTTATTTTCTGACCTTTCAGTCATAAACTCTTATTAATACTACAGCGTTTTCGGTTTATTTTCTTGTTACTATTTGATATAGATATTCAATTTTCAATGTGCATTACTTGGTGATCTCTCACCAATGGAGCCTAGCGGGATCGAACCGCTGACCTCCTGCGTGCAAAGCAGGCGCTCTCCCAGCTGAGCTAAGGCCCCACAAGACCTCTCAAGACTAAACAAGACCAATGCGCAGTTCCTTATCCTTAGAAAGGAGGTGATCCAGCCGCACCTTCCGATACGGCTACCTTGTTACGACTTCACCCCAATCATCTATCCCACCTTAGGCGGCTGGCTCCTTACGGTTACCTCACCGACTTCGGGTGTTACAAACTCTCGTGGTGTGACGGGCGGTGTGTACAAGGCCCGGGAACGTATTCACCGCGGCGTGCTGATCCGCGATTACTAGCGATTCCGACTTCATGTAGGCGAGTTGCAGCCTACAATCCGAACTGAGACTGGCTTTAAGAGATTAGCTTGCCGTCACCGGCTTGCGACTCGTTGTACCAGCCATTGTAGCACGTGTGTAGCCCAGGTCATAAGGGGCATGATGATTTGACGTCATCCCCACCTTCCTCCGGTTTATTACCGGCAGTCTCGCTAGAGTGCCCAACTGAATGATGGCAACTAACAATAGGGGTTGCGCTCGTTGCGGGACTTAACCCAACATCTCACGACACGAGCTGACGACAACCATGCACCACCTGTCGCCTCTGTCCCGAAGGAAAGCTCTATCTCTAGAGCGGTCAGAGGGATGTCAAGACCTGGTAAGGTTCTTCGCGTTGCTTCGAATTAAACCACATGCTCCACCGCTTGTGCGGGCCCCCGTCAATTCCTTTGAGTTTCAACCTTGCGGTCGTACTCCCCAGGCGGAGTGCTTAATGCGTTAGCTACGGCACTAAACCCCGGAAAGGGTCTAACACCTAGCACTCATCGTTTACGGCGTGGACTACCAGGGTATCTAATCCTGTTTGCTCCCCACGCTTTCGAGCCTCAGCGTCAGTTACAAGCCAGAGAGCCGCTTTCGCCACCGGTGTTCCTCCATATATCTACGCATTTCACCGCTACACATGGAATTCCACTCTCCCCTCTTGCACTCAAGTTAAACAGTTTCCAAAGCGTACTATGGTTAAGCCACAGCCTTTAACTTCAGACTTATCTAACCGCCTGCGCTCGCTTTACGCCCAATAAATCCGGACAACGCTCGGGACCTACGTATTACCGCGGCTGCTGGCACGTAGTTAGCCGTCCCTTTCTGGTAAGATACCGTCACAGTGTGAACTTTCCACTCTCACACTCGTTCTTCTCTTACAACAGAGCTTTACGATCCGAAAACCTTCTTCACTCACGCGGCGTTGCTCGGTCAGACTTCCGTCCATTGCCGAAGATTCCCTACTGCTGCCTCCCGTAGGAGTCTGGGCCGTGTCTCAGTCCCAGTGTGGCCGATCACCCTCTCAGGTCGGCTATGTATCGTCGCCTTGGTGAGCCGTTACCCCACCAACTAGCTAATACAACGCAGGTCCATCTGGTAGTGATGCATTTGCACCTTTTAAGCAAATGTCATGCAACATCTACTCTTATGCGGTATTAGCTATCGTTTCCAATAGTTATCCCCCGCTACCAGGCAGGTTACCTACGCGTTACTCACCCGTTCGCAACTCATCCAGAGAAGCAAGCTCCTCCTTCAGCGTTCTACTTGCATGTATTAGGCACGCCGCCAGCGTTCGTCCTGAGCCAGGATCAAACTCTCATTAAAAGTTTGAGTTCTCACTCATTTCTGTCACTGACAGATTTATTGTTTTTTTCATTGTTCAGTACTACAACCAAGGTTGTAGTGCCCTGCACATTGGTTCGTCTTGTTCAGTTTTCAAAGGTCTTTGTCACTTACTTCTCTCAAGCGACAACTATATTAGTATATCACAGTCACTTTCGCTTGTCAACACTTTTTTGAAACTTTTTTAAAACTTTTTTCATCAAGTGTTACAACCGCAACATACCATAGTCCGTACGGGATTCGAACCCGTGTTACCGCCGTGAAAAGGCGGTGTCTTAACCCCTTGACCAACGGACCAGAGTTGTTATTTTCAACTCTTACTATTATACCGACTTTTCTAACTTTGTCAACACCTTTTTTAAACTTTTTTTACTTTTGGTAACTTCTCAAAGTAACTGTAACTTCTCAAAGTAACTTCCACTTGCCTGACCAAAGTGGAAATTAGTCTAAAACGGATTTTTATGGTGGAATTAAGTGTGAGACGTTTGAGTTAGAAACGAGGTCTACTATGACAAAACATAAACACCTTACCCTTTCAGACCGTAATGATACCCAACTAGGCTTAGAGCGCGGTGAAACCTTCAAAACTATCGGACAATCCATTCTAAAAGACCCAACTACTGTCTCCAAAGAGGTAAAACGAAACAGACAAGTCCGAGAGTCTACTTGTGATAACCTCCCTTGCCCTCTGCTCGACAAAGCTCCCTTTGTCTGTAACGGATGCCTTAAAAGAAGACAGAATTGTGGCTATAAGAAGATTTTATACCTCGCTAAGCAAGCTCAAAAACAATACGAACAAACTCTTATCGAAGCTCGTGAAGGAACTCCCCTCAATTCCAAGACCTTCTGGGAAATGGACAAAGTCATTTCTGATGGTGTTAAAAAGGGACAACACATCTATCATATCCTCAAAACTCATAACCTTGATGTCAGCTCCTCAACCGTCTATCGACACATCCGAAAAGGGTACCTATCTATCGCTCCTATTGACCTAACCAGAGCCGTTAAATTTAAAGAACGAAGAAAAAGTAAGCTACCTCCCATCCCTAAAGAAGCTAAAAAAGGCCGTTCCTATGAGGATTTCCTAAATTATTTAACCCTTAATCAACTAGACTCTTGGCTAGAAATGGATACCGTTATGGGCAGAATGGGAGGTAAAGTCCTACTCACCTTCAATCTATCTTTCTGTAACTTTATCTTCGCTAGACTGCTGGATAATAAAACTGCCCTTGAGGTTACCAAACACCTCTATGACATCAAGAACACTCTTCACCAAGCTGACAAAGATTTCTTCCAACTCTTTCCTGTCATTCTTACCGATAATGGAGGAGAGTTTGCCAGGGTCGATGATATCGAAATGGATGTGCGAGGAGAGAGTAAACTCTTCTTTTGTAACCCTAATCGCTCTGACCAGAAAGGGAGAATTGAGAAAAATCACACGCTGATTCGCGATATTCTACCTAAAGGAACTTCTTTTGACAACTTAACTCAAGAGGATATCAATCTCGTTTGTTCGCATGTCAACAGCGTCAAACGTGCTGCTTTAAATGGAAAGTCAGCCTATGAACTCTTTGCATTTACCTATGGAGAAGAAATTCCTAAGCTTCTCGGCATTTCTAAAATACCTGCAGAAGACGTCTGTCAGTCGTCTACATTACTCCAACATAAGTTCTAAAAACTAATCTTCAACCCCATTCCAACGTCTCACACTAACTTCCACTTGGATTAGCAGTGGAACTTAGTTTGGGAATTTACCGTTTTTTCATGAATTCCTAATGGGTACGGATGTCAAACTCTTTAAACACAATACGTAAGTCTCTTAATACTCTTTGACGACCTCGGAATCGTTCATTTCTTAAGATGCGTTCTAGTTCTTCTTGTTGATCTTTAGTTTGTTTGTTTCTATAATCCCTTAGTGTTTCATGAAAGAGATAATAATCATCTAGTCAGAGACCGCCCTCACTTATACGATGACTTATCTCACCCACTTCTTCATAAAGCTCTTTATCATATCTCCGTTTGTGACTTTCTTGCTTACGGAGATAATCTAAAATTCGATTCCGGAATTTTGTTTTGAAATATTTACGTAAACGAGGAATATCTTCTGCCAGCTCTTCTTCTCTACTAATCAATTCATGTAGACATATCATTCCCTCTTGATCCCAGTCCGATAACTCCCATAAATGAAGGTAATATTCATTTCTACACTTGTATACAATTCCTTGGACTTCTTCATACAATTCTTTAATCATTCTTTTCCCCTTTCTAAATACAGTTTAACAAAACAAAAAGCTAATTTGGTTATTTCTCCCCATTCTGTTCCCTACACCGTCTAAACTGCACAAAAAAGAGAGGCTCAGCCTCTCTTTGGGTTATTTTTCGTCATTCATTTTTGATTTTACTTCATCATAAGATAATGCATGAGATTCCTCTTCTACTGTTTCAGGCATCTTTCCTGTTTCATAGAGAGATTTAATTTGTGTACTATCCAATGTTTCGTATTTCAATAATGCTTCTGCAATCAACTTGTGAGTTTCACGATTTGACTGAATAATTTCAGCGGCTTTATTTCGTGCCTCATTCAATAATGAACGAACCTCTTCGTCAATTTCATAAGCTGTTTGTTCTGAAATTGATTTTTGAGGGCTTTGTGCACCAAACATGGCATGATTTCCTTCATATTGAACTGGACCAAGTTTTTCACTCATACCGTACTCTGTAACCATTGCACGCGCCATTTGTGTCGCTTGTTCAAAGTCGTTTGAAGCTCCTGTAGTTTGGACATTAAAGATAATTTCTTCAGCTACACGTCCACCCATTAAGCCAGCCAATTGCTCTTTCATATCTTCTTTAGATAGAAGCATTTGGTCTTCCTTAGGAAGTGCAATCATATAACCACCTGCACGACCACGTGGTACAATTGTAACCTTATGGACAACTCGGGCATTCGATAAGACTAGACCAACAATGGTATGTCCTGCCTCATGATAGGCAACCAATTCACGTTCTTTTTGTGAAACTGTCTTATCTTTCTTAGAAGGACCAGCAATCACTCTATCTTCTGCTTCATCAATATCTGAAGCATCAATAACTGACTTGTTGCGACGGGCAGCAACTAAGGCTGCCTCATTTAGAACGTTTTCCAAATCAGCACCAACAAAGCCTGGAGTTTGTTGAGCAACTAATTTCAAATCTACATCTTCTGCTAAAGGCTTGTTCTTAGCATGAACTTTCAAGATTGCTTCGCGCCCCTTAACATCAGGACGACCAACCAATACTTTTCTATCAAAACGTCCTGGACGCAAAAGGGCAGGATCAAGTACATCTGAACGGTTTGTCGCAGCGATGACGATAATCCCTTCATTTCCCTCAAAACCATCCATCTCAATCAAAAGTTGGTTCAAGGTTTGTTCACGTTCATCATTTCCTCCACCGAGGCCGACACCACGTTGACGACCAACAGCATCAATTTCATCGATAAAGATAATAGCTGGCGCTGCTTTTTTGGCATCTTCAAAAAGAGAACGAACACGACTAGCTCCAACTCCGACAAACATTTCTACAAAGTCAGAACCTGAGATACTAAAGAATGGAACGCCTGCTTCTCCAGCGACTGCCTTAGCAAGCAAGGTCTTACCTGTTCCCGGAGGCCCCTCCAAAAGAACACCTGCTGGAATACGGGCTCCAAGTTTTGTAAATCGTTTTGGATCTTTTAAGAATTCAACAACTTCAACTAGTTCTTGCTTTTCTTCCTCAGCTCCAGCAACATCTGAAAATCTTACTTTAATATCCTCTTTATTTGCAGCTTTAGCCTTACTACGTCCAAAACTCATTGGGTTACGACCATTGCCTCCCCCCATATTTCCCATCATAGAGAATAGGAAGAAGAATAGAATTCCAAATGGCACAATGGATACGAGTAGATTAATCCACATACCACTTGAACTTTCATGCTTAATAGTTACTTCTGCTTTATGGTCCGAAGCAAGTTTTTGCAATTCTGATACTGTGGTATCAGAGGGAAGAATAATACTTGAAAATTTCTCTACTGTTGTAACAGATGGAGAAAAGAACTGAATGCCTGTTTCTTCTTTACTTGTTTTAGGATTTTTATAGACACCCGAAACTTCGATAACACTGCCATTTGGTTGGTAGGTTAATTCTTTTACATTGTCATCGGTAATTTCTTTTACCAATTCTGTATAATTAATTTGCTCACTTTTCCCTGCAACACTACCTGTACTAAAATACTGGTAAGCTGTAACTAGGAAAAAAATAAGTAATAACCATAGAAATGGATTTTTAATTAAACCATTATTTTGTTTTTTCATTAAAAATTGTTCTTTCTAATTTGAATACACTTCTTCTTTCAATACTCCAACATAAGGAAGGTTACGATAATTTTCTTTGTAGTCTAAACCATAACCTACTACAAACTCATTTGGGATAGTAAAGCAGGTATAGTCTGCCTCAATTTCTACAACACGTCCCTCTGGTTTATCCAACAAGGTTGCAATGTTAACAGAAGCTGCATCTCTTGCAATAAACATATCTCGCAAATTCTTCAAAGTTTGACCTGTATCAATGATATCCTCTACAAATAGAACATGTCTTCCTTTAATATCTTGAGTTACATCTTGCTTGATATTGATGACACCACTACTTGCTGTTCCACCATGGTAGCTAGAAACCATCATGAAGTCCATTTCAATATGTGTATCAATATGTTTGACCAATTCAGCCATAAAAGGAATAGATCCTTTTAAAATCCCAACCAAGATTGGATTTTTTCCTGCATAGTCCTTAGTTAATTGAGCACCTAATTTTTTAGCAGCTTCTGTAATTTCATCGTGTGAAACGAGGATTTTTTTAATATCGTTTTCTAACATTTTTTTACCTATCTATTTTTTCTATATAAAGTACAGTGTTCATTATATCATTTTTCGTGTTTTTACTCAAATCACTAGTCGCAATTCCCAAAATTGAGACAATTTCACCAAATTGCTCAATAATCAGAGCAGATTTTCGGTTTTCCATAGGAATTTTCAAATCAATAAATAGACGTCTAAGTTTTTTTCTATGCCCATTTTGAATCAAAACATCTCCTGTTTTTCGATGACGAATGTGTATGGATGTTTCGCGTGAAACAGATATTTGTTGAATTGATTCACCTTCTAAAGGAAGTCCAAAGGAAAATGTGTATCCTTGATAAGAGACCTGATTTTGATAGTGTAACACAAATTCATCTTCCTTTTCATCAGCCTGCGGACTGATTTTACAAATCTGAAACTGTTGATACTCTTTTATCAATTCATAGCCATTTTTAAGCGGATGACAATACTGGCTTTTAGATTTTAAAATCTGCCGAACTTCATCAAACTGAGCTTTTGTAAGATTCAAATCTGGAAAACGATTCAGATAAGTTTGAAGTAAAACTCTTTGTGTCGACTCAGAGTAAGACAATAGCTGATCTAAATTTTCTACATCAATATTATTAGATAATTCAGCTATAGCTAAGTCATAATCTAAAATTTCATTTCCAATACTTAAGATTGCATCCCTAAATCGAGGATTTTCTTTCTCTAATTCTGGTAAATAAGAGTTTCGAATACGATTTCGAAAATAATGATTTTCCTTATTTGATGTATCTTCAAAGTGAAAAATTGGTGGAAAGTCTTTTTTCTGAAAATGCAAGAAGGGCCGAATGATTTCTATCTCTCCTACTACTTGCTTCTCCTTAATTCCTGATAGATAGCGCAAACGAGTACCTCGAATCAAACGCATCAAAATCGTTTCCACCTGGTCATCAGCATGGTGGGCAGTGACTAAAGCTGTCGCACCTGTCTTTTTCATGACCTCTTGAAAAAAATCATAACGAAAATGTCGTGCACGTGCTTCTGAAAATTCTCCTGAAAAATTGCTGATATAAATAGGAAGCTCTGCTTCAGCAGCCAACTTCCTTAATTCCTTTTCTTCCCAATCTGATTCTACTCTCTGCTTATGATTCACATGAGCTAGAATCAATTCAATTTCTAACTCTTTTTGATAAGTAGATAATACCTTAAACAGAAACATAGAATCTAACCCACCAGAAAGAGCTAGCACCACCTTAGCATGCTTTTTGAAATATCCCTTCTTGAGAAAATGATTTAAAAAATCTTGTCCCCTCATTTTAGAACCTCATAAACATCCTTGGCTATCTGAGAAATCGTATCATAATCAGAATTCTTAGTGAAAATAGAAAGAATAAATGGAGAATCTGCGTAGACAACACCCGTATCATGCTTAAATTCGTCCGCATCCCCAATTTTATGAGCTACCTTCACAGAAACACCTTTGGCAATTCGCTGATTATCAAAATCTGTTTTAGTCAAAGACTCTAGCACAAATCCATTTTGATTATAAATAGCTTCCATGACCTTCCCGGCCATCTTGGAAGAAATCAATTTTTCTTTTGAATCCCAATCATCCCCCATAATAGCAGACATCTTAGACTTGAATGTGGCATCAGATTGATTTGAAATGTAATATCCCAATAAATTATGAGCTACATTATCAGATTCTTTAGATACTTTTGTGATTAAGTCCTTGAGAGAATACTCTTTATTATCCTCTTTTTTAGGAAGACTACCACTTCCCTCTGGTTTATAAGAACCTGGAAAATCATTGACTTCAGATACGTATTTTACAGTCGTATCTAACTGATAAAGACCCTCATTTATTTTTTCTTGCGCATAATAGAGATAAGGGAGTTTCAAAACACTAGCTGCATACATCTTTTCATTTTGATTGATACCAGCTTCTTTTCCAGTAGTCAGTTGCTTAACATAAATAGAGAATGAATCTTTCTGATATTTTTCAGATAACATTTCTTGGACTTTACCCATCCGATTATCTTCTTCAGAAGTTGATTCCTTATCTACCCATCCAACCTGATCAATATGTAGAAATTCTTTTCCTTCTACAAACATGAGCTTATCGATTGATACCTGCGAATAAGCTGATAAAGACGATTTCACTTCTTTTAAATCATAAGGACTATTGTACAGTTTAAAATCAGATTCTAACCATACTTTTTTTATTGTAGGAGTTACCTCTGACTGATCGTATAAAAATCGTTTGTCCGCAGCTATAAATTGATGGTTGGATAACTTAAATACTGGAATTCCTTGTTTATTTAAACGCCACTCGGTTATTTGAAAACTTGTTTTTGGAGTCAATTTTCCAGATTCCACTACTAAATCTTCATTCGCATAGACAGGAACCTCTCCATAAACCATAGGAGAATTTAGCTTTTCTCTAAAATAAATACCAAAGTCAGATTGTGAAAGGTAATAAATTTCTTTCGAAGTATAGACGACTTCTTTTTCTGTGCTAACAACTTTTGAAATGGTCAAAAAACTCGGTAGCAACAAAATAATTAAGAACTTACGCATTCTTCCTTTCCTTTTCTTCTTGTAAACGCAATAGTTGATTTTTATCAGCTAGCTCTTCCAGCTTTTCATCCGATAGACTCAAAAATTGCTCTATTACATCTAATAAATTTTCCATTTTATCACCTTGGGAGCAAGTCAGGAATCGTATAAACTATTTCCCTCGACTTAGAATAATAGTACTTCGCTCGTGTATATTTGGCAGCATAATCCTCATCTTTCAACTTTGTAGCAAATGCTGTCTCCTTATCCTTTTCATCACTCAAAGTTTTATACTGAGTTTGCAAGTCTGCTAGTTGCTGACGTCTTTGGAGTAATTGCTGATAGCTCTGCGCTAAATTAAAAGTTGGCAAAATAAATAACAGCATAATCAAAATCAATACCCACCCCATAAAACGATTCCGTTTTTGTCGTTCTTTCATCAGGTAGCGACGACGTTGGTATTCATTTTGGATAAAAGAATTGTTTAATTGTACAATATTCTTAGACATTTTCTTCTACCCGTGTTTCACTGATAATTTCATACATGCCTGCTGCATCTTCTTTTTTCGTACTATCTTTCATCTCTAGTACTTTTACAAGTAGCAACTTATTGCCAAATCGAATTTCAACTTGGTCATTAACTTTCAAATCCGTTGAACTTTTGGCCAAAATCCCATTCACCTTGATTCTGCCTTTATCTGCTACTTCCTTTGCTACTGTACGACGTTTGATAATTCGTGATACTTTTAAATATTTGTCTAATCTCATCCTTATTACCTCAACTTATTATTGTACCATTTTTATCTATTTTATAGAAGAAAAATATCAAATGGCATTTTCTTCCTTCGACTCTTTTATCTCTAATAAACTTTCTCCAAAAATTATCAGACCTTCTAAAATTTCATAATCTTTCTTATTTCGGACATCAAATACAAGCTCCATTGCTCCTTCATTATCAGCTATGGCTGCTTTTAAGTTCGTTGCAGATAAAGCTTTAAAATAATCTTGAGCTAAAAACAGTCGTTGAGTGACTTTTTCAAATTGAACTGTAATCTTGTTCTCTTTTCTTTCCACACGTTGGACAAAGACCTTGTCCAAATATGACTTGACCAAACCAATCTCTAAAAGATAGGCTACTACATCTGGGTATTCTCCAAAGCGGTCCATCAACTCTTCTTGTAACTCTTCATAATTGACACGATTGTCAATTTGACGAATTTTCTTGTAAATTTCAATCTTATGTCGTTGATCAGAGATATAAATATCAGGAAGATAAGCATCGATTTGTAAAATCAATTCGGCATTCCCTTTGGTTCTTGTGTTAGCATTACCATTTCGTTTAGCAATAGCTTCCTCTAATAACTGCGAATACAATTCAAAACCAACAGAATCAATGAAACCAGACTGGGATTTCCCTAAAAGATTTCCTGCTCCACGAATCGAAAGATCTCGCATTGCAATCTTAAATCCTGAGCCCAATTCTGTAAATCCTTTGATGGCTTCTAATCTCTTCTCAGAGACTTCACTGATTGACTTTTCTGGACGATACATGAGATAAGCATAAGCAATCCGATTACTACGACCGACTCTTCCTCTTAATTGATACAAGGTTGACAAGCCCATATGATCCGCATTTTCAATAAATAAGGTATTGGCATTTGGAATGTCCACCCCTGTCTCAATAATGGTAGTCGTCACCAAAATATCATACTGACCCTCAATAAAGTCTAATAGAGTATTTTCCAACTGGATTTCACTCATGCGACCATGAACATACCCAATCGAAGCCTCTGGAATTAACTCCTGTAATTCTGAAACCTTCTGATCAATTGTGTCAACTTTGTTGTAAAGGTAGTAAACTTGACCTCCACGCTCCATTTCACGTAAGACCGCATCACGAATGACACTATCATTCTTTTCCAAAACATAGGTTTGCACTGGATAACGATTCGTTGGGGGAGTTTCAATAACAGATAAATCTCTGATTCCCAGCATAGACATATGAAGGGTACGAGGAATTGGCGTTGCTGTCAAGGTTAGGACATCTACTTGTTTTTTCAGTTCTTTCAATGTTTCCTTATGCTTGACACCAAATCGTTGTTCCTCATCAATAATCATCAAGCCCAAATCAGCAAACACAACATCTTTTGACAAAACACGATGTGTTCCAATCAAAATATCAACTTGACCGTTTTTCAATTTTTCAAGTGTTTCAGTCTGCTCTTTTTTACTTCTAAAGCGACTCAACACATCAATATTAACTGCAAAATTTTGGAATCGTTCCTTAAAATTCGTATAGTGCTGTTGCGCTAAAACCGTCGTCGGAACTAGAACGACAACCTGTTTGTGATCATTGACTGCCTTAAAGGCTGCACGCATAGCAACTTCAGTCTTTCCAAAACCAACATCCCCAACTAAAAGTCGATCCATTGGCTGAGAAGCCTGCATATCTCTCTTGATTTCCTCAATACTACGAAGTTGATCATCCGTTTCAACATAAGGGAAAGCATCATCAAAGGCCTGTTGATCATCATCATCAGCTGAGAAAGCAAAACCCTTCAACTGACTACGTTCAGAGTAAAGTTTGATTAAATCATCAGCTATATCCTCTACCTGGTTCTTAACCTTTTGCTTGGCCTTTTTAAAATGACCGTCATTTAATTTATTGAGTTTTGGAGCTTTACCATCACTTGAAATATATTTGGACAGTAGATGAATCTGTTCCACGGGGATAGAAATTTGATCCCCATTTTGATACTGGACACTTACATAATCGCGGTGAATCCCCTTGATTTCAATTGTTTCAATTCCTAGATATTGACCAATTCCATGAATGTGGTGAACAACGTAGTCCCCTTTTTCAAGTTCATTATAATCTTTTAAGCGCTCCGCATTTGAAACATGTTGTCTTCGAAAACGACGTTTCAATTTCTTTTGAAAAATCTCATGTTCAGTTATCAATAAAACCTTTTCATCTACAAAATGAAAACCATGTCTGAGATTACCCTCGATTAAGTTTACAGATTCTTGACAGATTCTTGACTTATCTCTGGAATCCAATTTAATCTGGTATTCCTCTAAAACATCCTCCAATGTTTTACTTCCCATTGAATTGCTAGACTGCAGGATAATAGTATAATTCATTTTTTTGTATCGTTCAATTTCTTCTTTTAGAAAAGAAAATTGATTGAAAAACTCCTGCATAGGATATTGATTAAATTGATAAATTTGATCAAACTTGAGATTTCCTAATCCCTTTTGCAGATTAGAGAAAAAGGTAACCGGACTCTGTTTTTTATATATTTGCTCTGTATCAGCAAAATACTGCATCTCAGAAAATGCTTTACTGTTCTGTAATTCTTCTGTAAAGTATTGCGCTAATTCTCTTTCAAAGACTTCATACTGATTCATCAATTTTTGATAATCATCAAAGAATATTGGAGTATCTTTTTCAATATAATCAAAGACAGTCCATATCTTGTCATAACACAAAGATAAAAATTTCCGGGAATCAGAATGAATTTGTTTTTGGTGAAAACTTGAAAGAATTTCTTCTAAATATGATTTTAAAATAGGTGATAACGTTTTTGAAATTTGTTTTTCTAAAGCTGACTGACCTCGTTGATAATCCTTTTCTCTCAAAATTATGTCGCTAGCTGGAAATATGGTGAGTTCTGTCTGATTTTCTTTCGATAATTGTGTTTCGACTTCAAATGACCTAATACCATCGACTTCATCACCAAAAAACTCAATTCGGTAAGGTTCTAACTGGGATATTTCAAAAATATCTAAAATATCTCCTCGCAGACTAAATTCGCCCTGAGTTTGTACTTGAGTGACTTTTCGATAGCCTATTTCCTTTAACTGATGGATAAGCGCGTGTTGGTCATATTCTTCACCAACTGAGATTTTTACAATACTATCTCTGAATACATTGGGAGACGGTAAAATCAATCGACTTGCTGCGATATTACAAACTAAAATCCCTTTCTTAGATGGATTAGTCAAAAAACGTAAGGCTTCAACCCGTGAGATGATTTTTTCTTGTGAAGACATCAAAAACTCGACCATAGGGGAATCATCTACCAAAAATGGATAGACAAATTCCTCACCCAAGATAGAAATAAGATCACTAATAAGCCCTTCTGCCTCTCCATAAGTGGACGTCAATAACACAATCTTCTCTTCTTTTTCTAAACTGCTTGCAATTGCAAGAGCCTTAGTAGACGTTGATAAACCAAGTATTAGTTGTCTTTTCTTATCTGTCAGATTTTGATGCCATTTTTTAATCTGATCATTTTCTGAGAATAAATCTAATAAGGTCACCATTTATCCATTATACCTCTGCATCGTTTTTTCAAAGTTTTTCTCTTGTAAATAGTAGTTTACAGAATCGTCAACTTTGTCAATAGACTGTAAAATACCAATATAATCATCCTTGTCAAAGGTACTCAAAACATGGTGAACAACTGACATGCCATTTTTAGGTCTTCCGATTCCAATCTTAGCACGGTTAAAGACCTGAGTTCCAATATGTTGAATAATAGACTTGATACCATTATGACCACCTGCGGAGCCTTTTGCTCTTAAGCGAATCTTTCCAACTTCCATGTCAAGATCATCGTAAATGATGAGTAAATCTTCAATATCCAAACCATAGTAAGTCAATAAAGCATGAACTGCTTTTCCACTTTCATTCATAAAGGTCGTTGGTTTAACAAGATAAATTTTTTCTCCATTGAAGAAAAAAGATGCTAGATCAGCTTGAAATATCTTATCGTGTGTAAAAGTGACATTCTGTTTCTTCGCTAGTTGATCAATCAACATAAAACCAACATTATGTTTTGTTTCAAAATATTTATCTCCTGGATTTCCCAAGCCTACAAGTAATTTGGTCATTTATTTTTCCTTTCAAAAGCCAAAAGGGTTGGAATTTTTTTCCAACCTAATTGACACCATTTATTAATTTTTTAGACATTAAAGCGGAATTCCATGATATCGCCATCTTGAACGATATATTCTTTTCCTTCTTCACGCAAGCGTCCAGCTTCTTTTACGGCCTTTTCAGATCCGTATTTCACTAAATCCTCATATGACATGGTTACTGCACGAATAAATCCTTTTTCAAAGTCTGAGTGGATAATCCCAGCTGCTTGAGGAGCCTTCATACCACGTTTGAAAGTCCAAGCGCGAACTTCTTTTTCACCAGCTGTGAAGTAAGTTCCCAATCCAAGCAAGTGGTAAGCTGCACGCGTCAACTTATCTACACCTGATTCTGTCAAACCAATGGCTTCAAGAAACTCTTTTTTATCTTCATCGTCCAATTCAGAAATTTCTTCCTCTGCACGCGCAGAAATGACGACTACTTCAGCATTTTCTGTCGCTGCAAATTCACGAATTTGTTTGACATAGTTGATAGAGTCAGGTTCTGAAACCACATCCTCGTCAACATTAGCAACATAGAGCACTGGTTTAGTCGTCAACAGGAAGAGACCTTTGACAACCTTTTGTTCCTCATCTGTAAATTCGATTGTACGAGCTGATTTCCCATCTTCAAGGACTGGTTTAATCTTTTGAAGAACATTGAATTCTGCTACTGATTCTTTATCTTTTTGCGTACGTGCCATCTTTTCTACACGCGCATAACGTTTATTGACTGATTCTAAGTCTGCAAGAATCAATTCTAGGTTAATGGTGTCAATATCTGCAAGTGGATCCACAAAGGCGTCTTCACGTCCTTGCTCGCGCATGACATTTTCATCATCAAAAGCACGAACTACGTGAACAATCGCATCTACTTCACGAATATTGGCCAAGAATTTATTCCCTAGCCCTTCTCCTTTTGAAGCTCCTTTTACAATCCCTGCAATATCTGTAAATTCAAATGTTGTTGGCACTGTCTTTTTAGGAGTAATCATTTCAGTCAATTTTTGTAGACGTTCATCTGGAACTTCTACCATTCCAACGTTTGGGTCAATCGTTGCAAATGGGTAGTTAGCTGCCTCTGCTCCTGCTTTTGTAATTGCATTAAATAGTGTTGATTTACCAACGTTTGGCAAACCAACGATACCTGCTGTTAAAGCCATATTTTCTCATTCTCCGTTTTCATTTCAATCCCTAATATTATAACACAAAAAGGGAAAACTTGCTAACCCTCTAACTAAGGGTTTTCAGTCAATAATTTTATTCATTTTTCGATCAAAATCATAGCGTCCCATCATGACAACATGGTCACAATTACTGCATTTGATTTTGATATCTGCCCCTACACGTGTAATTTCCCAACGATTTGCTTTTTTACCAGTTGACTTGATAGTACAAGCATGTGGTTTTTTCATCTCAACAAAATTTCCAACTTGATACATACTACTCTCCTTTTCTTTTTCGATTATATCATAAAAGAGGCGAGCCAGGCTCAACCTCTTTCACTTAATTTGTACGAACTGGTGTAATGAGCTGCATGAAATCTTCGTCAGTATCTGCTGGAACAAGAGTAAATGGACGAACAGCTGAGATAAAGCTAATGGTCACCTTTTCGCTATTTAAAGCCTTGAGTGAATCAATCAAGTAAGTTGGGTTGAAACTAATAGTCAAATCTTCACCAGTAACCTGATCAGTATCGATTTCTTCGTTTACTTTACCAACTTCTGGAGAGTGAACATGGGCGCTAACAACCCCATCTTTAATTTCAAGTTTCACAGTACCATTTTGAGTAGCACTTGATAAAAGACGAGCACGTTCCATTGACTGGCGTAAGTTTACAACATCAAAAGTAATAGTAGTGTTAAAGTCTGTTGGAATCAAGCGATCTGTATCAGGATAGTTTCCTTCTAGGAGACGAGTATAGAAGCTAATATTTTCGCTTCTAAATAGAATTTGGTTATTGGCAAAGAAAATCTCTACAGTTTCAATATCATCTGTAAATACCGCTGAAAATTCGCGTAGAGAACGGCTAGGAATGACAACATCAAAATCATCACTATTTTTCTCAAGCGTTAATTTTTTCTGACTTAGACGATGAGAGTCTGTTGCAACTGTTTTTAACTCTTGGTGTTGACTCAATACAAAATGAACACCTGTCAAAATTGGACGACTTTCTTGTGTACTTGCAGCAAAAGCTGTTTCATTGATAATTTTCTTGAGTAATTTTGTTTCAAGAACCAAAGGAGTGCTTGCTGAAATTTCTTGGATTCGTGGATATTGTTCGCTATCTTTTCCTTTTAGGGTAATTTCTGATTTGCCGCTGGTTAAAACAATTTGATTTTGTTCAATTTCTTTAAAATCAAGAGTTACATCAGGTAGACTAGATATCACATTGATGAAGAAAGAAGCTTCAAGAAGAATCGAACCTAAAGAAGTAATTAACAAACCAGCATCTTCATTTTTTTGAGAAATAAAATTTTCAATTGAAATCTGACCATTTGAACCAATTAAAGTAACACCTTCATTGGTCACGTCAATTTTGACTGTTGATAAAATAGGAATGGCATTTTTAGAGCTAATAGCTCTCTTAGTAATATTTAAGGCTTGTAGAAATAAATTTTTATTAATTGAAAAATGAATCATGGATTCTCCTTTATTTATTTTTAGTATTAGAAGGATAATAGTAATAATAGAGTCTGTGAAATCTGTGGAAAACAGACTAAAAGTAAGGAATACCAAGTTTTTTAGCTTGTTTAAAAAATGTGGATAAAAAAGATAAAAAAGCGAAAGTTATCCACAAGTTATTTGATTTTCTTTTTGATTGATTCAATTTCTAAGCGTAAATTATCGTCTTCATCAATCAAAGATTTAATTTTAGCATGGGCATGAATAACTGTTGTGTGATCTTTACCACCAAATTCCTTCCCAATTTTTGGAAGACTATTATCTGTTAGTTCTCTAGATAAATACATGGCTACTTGACGGGCTAACACAATATTTTGAAGGCGTCTACTTCCTTTCATTTCTTTGACGCTGACACCATAAAAGTTACCAACTTCATTTTGGATTTTATCAATTGGGATGACGAGCATTTGGCTAACATCTTGTTTGCGAGCTCTAATAGCTTCTGCAGCAATATCAATAGTGATATCCTTGATGTTTTTTACTCTGGCAATTAAAGTGATGTCGTTGATGGCTCCCTCAAGATCTCTAACATTTGAATCAAATTGCCCAGCTAGGTATTCTAGAGTATCACTTTGGAAATTGTAGCCTAAATGTTCCGTTTTACTTTGTAAAATGGCAATACGTGTTTCAAAGTCAGGGGGTGTGATAGTTTGTGTCAATCCCCAACTAAAGCGCGTGACAAGCCTCTCCTCGAGCCCTTCTAGATGTTTTGGACTACGATCACTCGTTAGGACAATCTGTTTTTGCTTGTCATGAAGGGCGTTAAAGGTATTGAAAAATTCTTCTTGAGTTGCAACTTTTTTTCCGCTGAGTGACTGGATATCATCAATTAACAAAAGATCAAGACTGCGGTAGGTTTTTTTAAACTTTTCCATTTCCCCAAGTCTTAGGTGATCCAGAAAGTCATTGATAAAGCTTTCGGCAGGAATATATTTAACACGAGCATTTGGAATATTTTTTAGAATTTCATTTCCAATAGCGTTTAACAGGTGAGTCTTACCAAGCCCAGGTCCTCCATAGATAAAAAGAGGATTATAGGTCAAGGCCAAATCTTCAGAGACAGCCAAAGCGGCTGATACTGCCCAAACATTTCCATCCCCTTGAATAAAATTATCAAAGGTATACTTTTCTTTTAATCCCGTATCCGAATAAGGAATAGATGCTAACTTTGGACTATAGTCATAAAGAGTTGAATTTGTAGCTTCTTCAACTTGTGAGATAGCCGTATCTTGAGGTTTAGTGAAAATATAGTGAGGAGTAATCTCAGCATCATAAATTTCAAATCCAGCAACTACAATAATATCTTTTAGTTGTTTTTCCCAGACCATTTCCATTTCAGATCGTGGTAAAAATATAGTGGCAACATTTTCCTCTACCTTGATGAGTTCAGCTTGAATAGCATAGAAATCATACATGGATCGAGTCAGTCTTTCTTGAGCAAATTCTAATATACGATTCCAAAATTGTTTTTCTTTCAATCCTTTCTCCTCCTTTACTATTTAAAAGTTTAATACTAGACCTATTTTACCATAGATAGTAAGAATTTTCCACAAGCTGTGAAAAATAATCCACAATGTTATCAAGTTTTATCCACAGGTTGGGGATAAAGTCAGAAACTATTGATTTATTAAGCTTTTTATCGAAAAACATAGTGGATAACCTTGTGAGATAAAAAAATAAAAGAACAGCCTTATTTCAGGCTGTTGATAATTCTACTATATTCTTCTTGATTTGAGAAAGCAATAATGATTTTTCCACTATCTTTTTTAGACAGTTTGATTTCTACATCTAATCCGAGTAGTTTTTTTAACTGTTCTTCTTCATTTTGTATGAAATGATCATTTTTTTGCTGTTTCTTTTGTTTTTTCTCTGTCAGCAGAGCTTCTAACTTCCTTACAGAAATATCTTCTTCTATAATCCGTTGTAAGAAATAGTCTTGTTGTTCCTTATTCAACCCAACTAGAGAACGCGCATGAGCTTGTGATAGTTTGCCATTTTCTACTTCTGAGAGAATCTGTTCTGGCAAGGAAAGCAAACGAATGGAGTTGCTGATATAAGGACGAGACTTGCCCATTTTATCTGCAATTTCAGCATGGGTGAATCCTTTCTCTACGAGAGATTCATAAGCGCGTGCTTCTTCTATTGGATTTAAATTTTCCCTCTGTAAATTTTCAATGATGGATTGGACCATCATCTCTTGATCTGAAAGCTGTTTAACAACAGCTGGGATAGACGTTAGACCAGCTAAAAGTGAAGCCCGATAGCGTCTTTCTCCTGCAAGGATTTCATAACCAATCACAGGAGATTGACGAACAATAATCGGTTGAATGACCCCATTTTCTTTGATAGACTGTGCTAGTTCATCTAGTTTTTCTCTATCAAATTCTTTTCGGGGTTGATAGGGATTTTTTTGTATATCTGTGATAGAAATCATTTCAAATTTTTCCATGATTCTACACTAACACATCTTTTCTCTTATGTAAAGCTTTCTTTACATAGATGTCAATTAAGATTCTAAATCACCTGAACTCTTGTCAAGCTTGATGGATGTAGTTTCTTCTTTACCGTTACGATAGTAAGTGATCTTAATGGTGTCTCCGATAGAATGATTGTAAAGAGCACTTTGTAAGTCTGTTGATGAAGCAATCTCTTTGTCATCTACTTTTGTAATAACATCGTATTTTTCAAGGTGACCATTGGCAGGCATATTACTTTGTACAGAACGAACAACTACGCCAGATGTAACATTACTTGGAATATTGAGTCTTCTGATGTCACTTGTACTTATATTAGATAAATTAACCATCTGGATTCCCAAAGCTGGGCGTGTCACTTTTCCGTTCTTTTCTAACTGTTCAATAATATTGATAGCATCATTTGCAGGGATTGCGAAACCAAGGCCTTCTACAGATGTTCCTCCATTTGTGGCAATTTTACTTGAGGTAATTCCGATAACCTGTCCTTGAATATTGATCAGTGGACCGCCAGAGTTACCTGGGTTAATAGCAGTATCAGTTTGGATGGCTTTTGTAGAAATGGCTTGTCCATCTTCAGATTTTAAGGATACATTTCTATTGAGACTAGATACGATACCTTGAGTGACAGTATTTGCATATTCAGAACCTAACGGGCTACCAATGGCAATAGCAGTTTCTCCTACGGTTAACTTGCTAGAATCACCAAACTCAGCTACTGTTGTAACTTTTTCTGAAGAGATTTTGACGACAGCAATATCAGAGAAAGTGTCAGCTCCGACAATTTCTCCAGGTACTTTAGTTCCATCTGACAAACGAATATCTACTTTGCTGGCACCATTTATAACGTGATTATTGGTGACGATGTAAGCTTCTTTATCATTCTTTTTATAAATAACCCCAGATCCTTCACTAGAGATTTGCTGAGAATCTGTATCAGTCTCATCATTACCAAATACGCTATTTTGTCTATTTGCTGAATAAGTAATAACAGAAACAACAGCATCTTTTACTTTATTAACAGCCTGTGTTGTTGAATTTTCGTTTTTATAGGCAGTCTGTGTAATAGTACTATTGTTGTTAGAGTTTCTTACACTACTTTCTTGAGTTAGTTGAGCTATTGAAAAACTACCCAAGGCTCCACTAAAAAAGCTAATGACGATAACGACTAATAATTGAAACCCTTTTTTGTAAAATGTTTTTAAATGTTTCATATTTGCCTCCATATTTTTGAATTACTGAAAGTATAAACTGACTAGCTTAATTATAACTTAAACATAAAAGTTTTACACAAACTGTGGATAACTCTTTTAAAACTGTGATTTTCTCAATTGAAATCTATTTTTTATTTTGTGAATAAGATGTGAAAAAATAGAGAATATGTTAGAATAGAGTCATGAAAATTAAAGTTGTAACAGTTGGGAAACTGAAAGAAAAGTATTTAAAAGATGGTATTGCAGAGTATTCAAAACGAATTTCTCGATTTGCTAAGCTTGAAATGATTGAGCTAGCAGATGAAAAAACACCAGATAAGGCCAGTGAGTCAGAAAATCAAAAGATTTTAGAAATAGAAGGTCAGAGGATTTTATCAAAAGTTGGTGACCGTGATTTTGTTATTGTGTTAGCCATTGAGGGGAAAACACTTTCTTCAGAAGAATTTAGTAAGCAGTTAGAAGAAGCTTCTATAAAAGGATTTTCTACTCTTACCTTTATTATTGGAGGGAGTCTGGGATTAGCACAGGATGTAAAAAAGAGAGCCAATCTCTCTGTTAGTTTTGGTCGTTTAACCTTGCCCCATCAGCTAATGAGACTAGTCCTTGTTGAACAAATCTATCGGGCTTTTACAATTCAGCAGGGATCACCCTATCATAAATAGAAAATTGACTTTTAATTGATTTTTTGGTAGAATAATTGTGTTAGGTCTCATAGCTCAGCTGGATAGAGCATTCGCCTTCTAAGCGAACGGTCGCAGGTTCGAATCCTGCTGGGATCAATATAGTAGCAAAGCTGGGAATTTTCCCGGCTTTTTTCTTAAAAAAGTACACTTGGGGAGAAAAAAATGACAGTTGAGAGAATTTTATCTAAAATGAAATTCCATTTTGTATAATGGTTTTTGTAAGTTAGCTTACAAGAAAAAAACATTTTAGGAGATTTTATTATGAAAAACACAGTTAAATTGGAACAGTTTGTAGCCTTGAAGGAAAAAGACTTGCAGGAGATTCGAGGTGGGGAAAGTAGGGTTTCAAGAATCATCCTTGATTTTCTTTTCCAACGAAAAAAGTAATGAAATAAGGAGAAAGAGTAATGGATTTACTTGGATTTGGGACAGTTATTGTTCATTTTTTAATTATTAGTCACAGTTACCGTTTAATTTGTAAAGGTCAAATAAATAGAAAAGAACTATATGTTTTTGGTATCTATACATTACTAGTAGAAGCAGTACTTGAACTTTCCTTTTATCTTCCATATTTAGATAAAATAGGGATTGAAAGATTTTTATTTCCTTTGGGCTTATATTCCTATTTTCGATGGATGAAACAGTATGAGAGGAATAGAGGACTATTCCTAAGTTTACTACTATCTCTTTTATATGAGAGCACTCATAACTTTCTGTCCGTAACTTTCTCCTCTATAACAGGAGACAATTTTGTTTCACAATATCATTTCCCATTCTTTTTCGTTGTAACGGTGTTGACTTATGTTGTTATATTAAAAATCATTCATTATTTCCACTTAGAACTAACCTATTTTGACAAGGACTACCTTTATCCTTTCTTGAAAAAAGTATTTTTTGCTTTACTATTGTTACATCTTTTATCTTTCGTTTCAGATATAGTAAGTACGATTAAACATTTGAATAGTTTTGGAAGTATCTTGTCATCTATTGTCTTTATTTCTCTCCTTTTGACCTTCTTTGCAATGAATTCGCATAAAGAACAAATGGAGAAAGAGATTGCGTTGAAGCAGAAGAAATTTGAACAGAAACATTTACAGAATTATACAGATGAAATTGTCGGTCTGTATAATGAAATTCGTGGTTTTCGACATGACTATGCTGGGATGCTTGTCAGTATGCAGATGGCAATTGACAGTGGTGATTTACAGGAAATTGACAGAGTTTACAATGAAGTTTTGGTCAAAGCAAATCATAAATTGCGTTCAGATAAGTACACTTACTTTGATTTGAACAACATAGAAGATTCAGCTTTACGAAGTTTGGTTGCTCAGTCTATTGTCTATGCTCGAAATAATGGTGTAGAGTTTACACTGGAAGTAAAAGATACGATTACCAAGCTCCCAATTGAACTATTGGATTTGGTTCGTATCATGAGCGTTTTATTGAACAATGCTGTCGAAGGATCGGCTGATAGCTATAAAAAGCAGATGGAAGTAGCAGTTATTAAGATGGAAACTGAAACAGTTATTGTGATTCAGAATTCATGTAAAATGACGATGACTCCTTCAGGAGATCTATTTGCTTTAGGATTCTCCACTAAGGGAAGAAATCGCGGGGTAGGATTAAATAATGTGAAAGAACTACTAGATAAGTACAACAATATTATTTTAGAAACAGAGATGGAAGGCAGTACATTTAGACAAATCATTAGATTTAAGAGGGAATTTGAATGAAAGTTTTAATTTTAGAGGATGTTATTGAACATCAAGTGAGACTAGAGAGAATATTGGATGAAATTTCGAAAGAATCGAATATTCCAATATCATACAAGACAACGGGAAAAGTCCGTGAATTTGAAGAATACATTGAAAATGATGAAGTAAATCAGCTTTATTTCCTAGATATCGATATTCATGGAATTGAGAAAAAGGGATTTGAAGTGGCTCAGCTCATTCGTCATTACAATCCTTACGCTATTATCGTCTTTATTACCAGTCGATCAGAGTTTGCGACTCTAACCTATAAATACCAGGTATCAGCCTTAGATTTTGTTGATAAGGATATCAATGATGAGATGTTCAAGAAGAGAATTGAGCAAAATATTTTTTACACGAAGAGTATGTTACTTGAAAATGAAGATGTTGTAGATTATTTTGACTACAATTACAAGGGAAATGATTTAAAAATTCCTTACCATGATATTTTGTATATTGAAACGACAGGAGTCTCTCATAAATTGCGCATTATTGGTAAGAATTTTGCCAAAGAGTTTTACGGTACCATGACAGATATTCAGGAAAAGGACAAACATACTCAGCGATTTTATTCTCCTCATAAGTCATTTTTGGTAAATATAGGCAATATTAGAGAAATTGATCGAAAAAACTTAGAAATTGTTTTCTATGAAGACCATCGTTGTCCTATTTCAAGATTAAAAATTAGAAAATTAAAAGATATTTTAGAGAAAAAATCTAAAAAGTGATTGACAATTAGTAAGAAATTGATATAATGGTTATATCTGCTACAGATAGAAGGTCCGTTGGTCAAGGGGTTAAGACACCGCCTTTTCACGGCGGTAACACGGGTTCGAATCCCGTACGGACTATTTTATCCGCCATAGCTCAGTTGGTAGTAGCGCATGACTGTTAATCATGATGTCGTAGGTTCGAGTCCTACTGGCGGAGTATAGATAAAAGGGAACACAACTGTGTTCCTCTTTTTGTATCAATTTGTATCACCAAGCATCTTCATAAGGAAATCTGTTATTTCTTGAGGACTTTCTTTTTTTCCATGTGCAATCCAAGTTTGACAGACACCAAAAAGTGCATGAGTTAGATAGATGCTACTGTATTCTAATTCAGTTGTATTGAGATTCAGTTGCATAAATCGCTTTTGTAAATCTGTACTGAGCATGATATGAAGTTTATTTCGTAAGAAATTTTGGATTTCTTTAGTTCCATTTTCAGAAAGAAGGGCAGCCAGAAGTGGTTCTGACTCTAGATATTCAAATACTTCTAAAATAGCATCTCTTTTGTGATGAGCATGTTTTTGAAAAATATATTCAAATGTATGAAATAGCTTGCTTTGATAGTGCTCAATCATATCATACTTATCCTTATAGTGCGTATAGAAGCTGGAACGACTAATTCCGGCTTTTTCTGCTAATTTGACAGTAGAAATTTGATCAAATGGCTGTTCCATCAGTAATTGTACCATAGCATTTTCAATAGTTCGCTTTGTTTTTAAGCGTTTGTTACTTTCTTGCATATTTCCTCCTTGTAAACAAATTAGACTATATGTCTAAAAATGGATTTTTTATCTTGTAATTTAGATTTTTTAATGTATAATCTATTATATCAAAATTTTAGACAATATGTTTAAAAAAGGAGAAACTATGTTTAAAGAATGGAAAGCAATTTTTAAAAAACCAACCTTTATTATTGTCATGATAGGGATTTCTCTTATTCCAGCTCTGTACAATATCATATTTTTGTCATCAATGTGGGATCCATATGGGCAATTGTCTGACTTACCTGTAGCAGTTGTCAATAATGATAAAGAGGCTTCCTATAATGGTAGTAATATAGCAATAGGAAAAGACATGGTGTCCAATTTAAAAGAAAATAAAACCTTGGATTTTCATTTCGTGGATGAAGATGAAGGAAAGAAGGGATTGGAAGATGGCGATTACTATATGGTAGTGACTTTACCCAGTGATTTATCTGAAAAAGCAGCTTCTATTTTAACGGATCATCCAGAACAAATGCAAATCGATTATCAGACTTCAAGTGGTCATAGTTTTATTGCCAGCAAGATGAGTGATTCTGCAATGACACAATTAAAGCAGAATGTCTCTACCAATGTAACCGAGACCTATACCAAAGCTTTATTTAACAAAATGATCGATTTAAAGGATGGCATGAGTCAAGCAGCTTCAGGTAGTGAAAAATTAACTGATGGAGCGAATCAGTTAGTTACAGGAAGTCAAACATTAACTACTAACCTACACTCTTTAGCAGCTTCAAGTTTAACCTTTTCAAATGGAACGGAGCAGTTTACTAAAGGATTATCTGCTTATGTTTCTGGTGTCGAACAACTTCATCTTGGCTTAGGGAATTTTAATAGTGGTTTAGTTACATATACTGGTGCAGTGAGTCAATTAGATAGCGGATTAGGTCAATTATCTTCTAAAAGTCCTGAATTAGTAAGAGGAATCAATCAGTTATATACTGGTGTAGAATCCTATACTGGCGGTGTTTCTCAGCTTAATGCTGGTCTTAATCAATTTTCATCTGGTGTTAGTGCCTATACAAACGGAGTGGGAAATCTTGCAACAGGTGCTAGTCAGTTATCTAATCAATCAGCTACACTTCGAATGGGTATGGAGCAATTAAGTGAAGGGATTCAACAACTTTCTAGCAAGTTAGATGCTTCGTCTGGGAAAAAAGATCAAATTAATCAATTATCTTCTGGTCTAAATCAGTTAAATCAAGCTATTCAAAATATTGATGTTGGAGATACAAAACAATTAGATTCTGTTTTATCAAGTATAGTATCTCTTTCTAATCAAATGTTAGCAAGTGCTCAGTCTGATAAAGCGACTACATTAGCTAATATTCAATCGACAGCAGCTTATCAATCTTTGACAAGTGAGCAACAAGCTGAGATAAGTGCTTCTGTATCTCAAAATTCGACTGATAGTATTCAATCAGCACAGTCAATTGTAGCTTTAGTTCAAGGTTTACAAGGAAGTTTAGAAAACTTACAAAATCAATCTTCTAATCTTTCGACTTTAAAAAATCAAGCTAATCAAGTATTACCGCTTGCTTCTACTTCTTTGACAGGATTGTCAAGTGGATTAACAGAGATACAAGGAGCTGTTGCTAGCAAATTAGTTCCTGCCAGTCAGTCGATTACATCGGGTGTAAATGCATATACTGCAGGTGTTGATAAAGTTTCTCAAGGCGCAAGTCAACTAAGTAAAAAAAATGCCACCTTGACAGGTAGTTTGGGTCAACTAGTTTCAGGCTCAAACACCTTGACACAAAAATCTTCTAGCTTGACAGCAGGAGTTGGTCAATTAGTTGAAAAAACTCCAGAATTAGTGTCTAGTATTGAAAAATTATCAACTGGCTCTAACCAATTGAATCAAAAGAGTCAAGAATTGATAGCAGGAGTTGATAAATTGCAGTCAGGCTCTAGCCAACTATCTGACAAATCCAGTCAGTTAATTTCAGGTGCTTCTCAATTAGAAAGTGGAGCTAATAAATTGGCAGATGGAGCTGGGAAACTAGCAGAAGGTGGAACAAAGTTAACTTCTGGATTGGAAGGTTTACAGACAGGAGTTGCTTCTTTAGGACAAGGACTAAGTAATGCTAGTGATCAACTCAAATCAGCATCAACAGAATCTAAAAATGCAGAGATTTTGTCAAATCCTCTCAGTCTCTCCAAAACTGACAATGATCAAGTTCCTGTAAATGGAATTGCAATAGCTCCTTATATGATATCAGTTGCTCTCTTTGTTGCAGCAATATCAACGAATATGATCTTTACGAAGTTGCCTTCAGGATGTCATCCGGAGAGCCGTTGGGCTTGGTTGAAATCTCGAGCTGAAATAAATAGTATTATAGCTGTTTTGGCAGGAATTTTGGTATATGGAGGAGTTCATCTTATTGGTCTAACTGCAAATCATGAGATGAGAACATTTATTCTCATTATCCTAACAAGTTTAGTATTCATGTCCATGGTGACCGCTTTAACAACATGGAATAGCCGTATAGGAGCTTTCTTTTCTCTTATTTTGCTTTTATTACAGTTAGCATCAAGTGCAGGTACTTACCCACTTGCTTTGACAAATGATTTCTTTAGAGCTATTAGTCCTTGGTTACCAATGAGTTATTCAGTTTCGGGATTACGACAAACAATCTCTATGACAGGAAATATTCATCATCAAGTTATTTTCCTTGCCGTTATATTAGTACTATTTATTTGTTTAGGTATGCTGGCCTATCAACCTAAGAAAATGGAAGAAGATTAAAAAAATCGACCGATTAACTGGTCGATTTTTTATATCTTAGATAACTTTCGTCTGTAATTATAGATTCCAAATAGTAAGAGAGAAGTAAAGGAACAGATTGCTCCAGTAATAAACCCATTGGGAATGAAGGAAAGTGTAATAGTTCCTTTCCCCTTGGAAACATCAACTTTCATAAATCCAGTTTGAGCTTGTTTAATTTCTGTTTTCTTATCATCTTGGTAGGCAGACCAACCTTTGTCATAAGGAATGGTGAAGAAAATGGACGTATCTTGTTGGACATCATATGTAGCAAAGACCTTGTTTTTAGAAGTTGATACTGTGACAGGTTGTTCTTTAATTTTTTGAATTGCCTCAGTTAAAGTTTGGGTATCTAAACGGTAGAAGGTAGGAGATTCAAATGATACTTGTGAATTTCCAGGGAAACTAACATGAATATTGAAAGTTTTTGTCTCTTTTGTATAACCTAGATTAAAGAAGGAGAAGACATTATCAGTTGTAAAAGTTTTCTTTTCTCTATTTACAAGGATGTCAACCTTCTTTTGTTTGTCATTAGAAAAGTGAAGGTTTGTGAAAGAAAGATAAACTTGGCTGTTTTCTGGCACTTCAATTTGATACTGGATTGATGCATCCTCATTTGAAGAGCTTGTAACACTAATCAAATCATCAGTATTCTCTGTTTTTTCATAGGGGATTGGAGAAAAATAATCAAAATCGACGTTAGCAAGTTGATTTAAAAACGAGGCTTGATTATCCAAAGTGTGTTCATTGAACTTGACATCATTGTAAACAGATTGACTAGCAAATGCAATCGGAAGAGAGAATTGATTTTCATATAGGGTAAGATTATCTTTTTGATAGATATCTTTAAAACCATACTTATCAATAGGACTGTCTGAGATATTGTACTGGATGCCAAATAAACTATCAGCCAAAATACTATTATTGGCATAACGGAGATTGAGATTGGTTCCAGAGGATTTAAATCCAACTTTATCCAAAGTAGAGCTTGCTGAACGATTTCGAACAGATGAAAATTGAGAGATTCCATTGTAGTTGAATTTCATACTGTCATTTCCTGTCTGAGTTTCTAGTTTTTCAGTACGGGTAAATTGATTCCCAATATATGTTGAGAAAGATTCCATAGCTGGGATATCTCTACTATATGCACTTCGAGAAGCAAATCCCCATTCTTTAGCAATTCCGTCTATTTGAGATGAAGCATTTAAACTTATTTCAACCATTATAAATAAAGAGATTAGAATGGCAAATAGATTTACAGAGATAAACTTTTTGATAATTGCAAGGAGTAAAAGAGAATAGACACCCAAAAATTCAAGAGTCAGTAGAATATTCAAATCTGTTAAAAAAGAATAATGTGATTTTAGATAGATGGTAGCTAAAAATCCTGATACTACAAGAAAAAGCGAAACTAAAAAATTCCAGACTTTAAGTTCTTTCAGACGATTTAAGACTTCTGCTGCTGTGTAAATTAACAAGGTAGAGAAAATCCAAGCATAGCGATGTAAAAACATATTTGGAGTATGCATGCCTTGCCAAAATAAATCAAGGGCCTCTATGTAAAAGCTTGTTATTAAAAAAGTAAAGAAAATTCCATAGATAAGTTTCACGTGAAACTTTATGGATTTTATTGTGAAAAATAGAATGGTTAAAATAAAAGGAAACAATCCAACAAAAATCATTGGTATAGATCCATATTTAGTTGTATCAAAAGATCCAATGAATTGTTTTGCGAAAATATCTAAATACCAGCTACTGTCTGTTTTTAATTTTGTGATGGCAGTTAACTTCTCCCCATGAGTTTGTAAATCAAACAATGTAGGAAGAGTCATAATCAAACTGGCCATTCCTGCTAAAAAGGAAGTAACAATAAAATCAAGAACTGATGATTTTCGAGTTTTAAAGTCCCACGAAATTTGACAGAGATACAAGAAGATAAGAAACAATGCTGTCATATAGCCAAAATAATAATTTTGAATAAACAAGATTGACAGACTTGTAAAGTATAGTAGGCGCTTCTTTTGTGTTATAAGTATATGTAAGCCAGTTATAATTAAAGGAATCAAGATAAAAACATCTAACCAAGTTTTTATCTCTAGTTGACTAACAGAGAAACTCATCAGAGCATAGGAAGTAGATAAAGCTAGTTTTAAAGACTTAGGAATCGATTGAAATAATTTATTTAAACTAAAGTAAGTTAACAGTCCAATCAATCCAAATTTTAAGAGAGTTGTCAGATAGACAGCATCTGGCATATTCGACAGATTAAAAAAGTAAACTAGAGGTGAAAGGAAACTTCCCAAGTAATAACTAGATAGGGCATAGAAATTTAATCCGAGGCCACTTGTAAAGGTGTAAAACAGACTACCATTTCCATGCAGGATATTTCGTAAAGTTACATCAAAAATAACGTATTGATGAAACCCATCTCCTAATAGTGGAGATGTCTCGCTGTTCCAGTAGATACCTTGAGATAGATATACTCCTGTCATAATGATTACGGGAATGATGAAAGAAACAAAATAGGTCCAATATGTTTTAAAAAATAATTTCATGTTACCTCATAAAATGTTAGAAAACTCAGCTGGTTAACCCAACTGAGTTTTGAAGTTTTTTAGTCTTTCCAAAGTTCTTTAACTTTTGCTTGTACTTCTGCATTCTCTAGGAATTCATCATAGGTTTCATCGATACGGTCAATGACGCCATTTTTAGACAAGACAATGATATGGTTAGCAAGAGTTTGAATAAACTCGTGGTCATGGCTGGCAAAGATGATTGATTCTTTGAAGTTTTTCAATCCATCGTTCAAGCTTGAGATAGATTCCAAGTCCAAGTGATTGGTTGGATCATCAAGTACAAGGACATTTGATTTCAAGAGCATGAGCTTTGAAAGCATGACACGCACTTTTTCTCCCCCTGACAAGACGTTTACAGGTTTGTTAACCTCATCCCCAGAGAAGAGCATACGGCCTAGGAAGCCACGTAGGAAAGTATTGTCATCTTCTTCTTTACTTGCGAATTGACGCAACCAGTCAAGGATTGACTCTCCTCCTGCAAAATCTGCCGAGTTATCTTTTGGCAAGTAAGAACGGCTAGTAGTTACTCCCCACTTGACAGTTCCTTCATAGTCAATATCCCCCATGATTGCACGAATTAATGCAGTCGTTTGGATGTCATTTTGTCCAATAAGCGCTGTCTTATCACCTGGACGCAAGATAAAGCTGATATTATCTAAAATAGTCTCACCATCAATCTTTACAGTTAGATTTTCTACCGTCAAGAGATCATTACCAATCTCACGTTCCGCTTTAAAGTTGATAAATGGATATTTACGACTAGATGGTACAATTTCTTCTAGCTCAATCTTGTCAAGCATTTTCTTACGTGAGGTTGCTTGTCTTGATTTAGAAGCATTGGCAGAGAAACGAGCTACAAATTCTTGCAATTGCTTAATTTTTTCTTCTGCTTTAGCATTACGGTCTGCTAGCAATTTAGCAGCGAGCTCAGAAGATTCCTTCCAGAAGTCGTAGTTCCCGACATAGAGTTTGATTTTTCCAAAGTCAAGGTCGGCCATGTGAGTACATACTTTGTTTAAGAAGTGACGGTCGTGGGATACTACGATAACTGTGTTATCAAAGTCAATCAAGAAGTCTTCTAACCAAGTAATAGATTGGATGTCCAAACCGTTGGTAGGCTCGTCCAAGAGAAGAACATCAGGTTTACCAAAAAGTGCTTTAGCGAGGAGAACTTTTACTTTCTCACCGTTGGCCAATTCGCTCATGTTTTGATAGTGCAATTCTTCTGGAATATTTAGGTTTTGAAGTAGTTGAGAGGCTTCACTTTCTGCTTCCCAGCCTCCAAGCTCGGCAAACTCTCCCTCGAGTTCGGCAGCACGCACTCCATCTTCGTCTGAGAAATCTTCCTTCATGTAGATGGCATCTTTCTCTTTCATGATGCTATAAAGTTTTTCATTTCCCATGATAACAACATCAATGGCACGTTCATCTTCATAGTCAAAGTGATTTTGACGAAGAACAGAGAGACGTTCATCTGGACCAAGAGAGATGTGACCAGTAGTAGGTTCGATATCTCCGGCTAAAATTTTTAAAAAGGTTGATTT
This sequence comes from Streptococcus sp. Marseille-Q5619, assembly GCF_946901205.1. NCBI lineage: Bacteria > Bacillati > Bacillota > Bacilli > Lactobacillales > Streptococcaceae > Streptococcus > Streptococcus sp. Marseille-Q5619. Next base: position 127,348 of record NZ_CAMPPO010000006.1, on the reverse strand, counting down.
TCCGGCACCATTAGCACCAATTAATCCGTAAGTATTTCCTTCTGTAAATTTGATATTGACATCATCAAAAAGTTTGCGATCACTAAAACGTAGTGAAACATCAGATACTGTAAGCAATGTTTTTCTCCTATATCCTATATAATATGTAATATATTTATTCTACTAGAAAATACGGAAATATTCAAATTTTTATCTGTCAATTTTGTGTAAATTAAATTTACAGTATGCTTTACACAAAACCATGAATAGCAAGGTTGATTTATTTTGATAAATTGCGGTTATTTCATTAAAAAAATGCTATAATTGAAGGGACCACATCGAAGGAGAATAAAATGACTAAACCCATTATTTTAACAGGAGACCGTCCAACAGGAAAATTGCATATTGGACATTATGTTGGAAGTCTCAAAAATAGAGTTTTATTACAGGAAGAGGATAAGTATGATATGTTTGTGTTCTTGGCTGACCAACAAGCTTTGACAGATCATGCTAAAGACCCTCAAACAATTGTAGAGTCTATCGGAAATGTTGCTTTGGATTATCTTGCAGTTGGATTGGATCCAAGTAAATCAACTATTTTTATTCAAAGCCAAATTCCAGAATTAGCTGAGTTGTCTATGTATTATATGAATTTGGTGTCATTAGCACGTTTGGAACGAAATCCGACAGTAAAAACAGAGATTGCTCAAAAGGGATTTGGAGAAAGTATTCCAACAGGATTTTTGGTTTATCCAATTGCACAAGCAGCTGACATCACAGCCTTTAAGGCCAATTATGTTCCTGTTGGGACAGATCAGAAACCAATGATTGAGCAGACTCGTGAAATTGTTCGTTCTTTTAACAACGCATATAACTGTGATGTTTTGGTAGAACCGGAAGGTATTTATCCAGAAAATGAGAGAGCAGGTCGTTTACCTGGTTTAGATGGAAATGCTAAAATGTCTAAATCCCTTAATAATGGTATTTATTTAGCTGATGATGCGGATACTTTGCGTAAAAAAGTAATGAGTATGTATACAGATCCAGATCATATTCGAGTGGAAGATCCAGGTAAGATTGAGGGAAATATGGTTTTCCATTATCTAGATGTTTTTGGTCGCCCAGAAGATGCTCAAGAAATTGCTGACATGAAAGAACATTATCAACGAGGTGGTCTTGGTGATGTGAAGACCAAGCGTTATCTACTTGAAATATTAGAACGTGAACTGGGTCCTATTCGTGAGCGCCGTATTGAATTTGCTAAGGATATGGGAGAAGTTTATAATATGCTTCAAAAAGGTAGTGAAAGAGCGCGTGAAGTTGCAGGTCAAACCCTATCTGAGGTTAAAGGAGCAATGGGACTCCATTACTTTAACTAAGTTTATTTTACAAGAAACTATCATTTCTATCTCAAAGAAAAGATAGTTTTTTATTTACCCCTGTAACATTTGACAAATTTTTATAGAATGGTATGATAGATACAATATAAAAAGAGTCAAGCTCAAAAAGAAAGAAAAGAGGAAACTTCGAATGTCTAATTGGGACACTAAATTTTTGAAAAAAGGTTTTACCTTTGATGATGTATTGCTTATTCCAGCTGAAAGTCATGTGTTGCCTAACGATGCAGATTTAACAACTAAATTGGCAGATAATCTGACTTTAAATATCCCAATTATTACCGCTGCCATGGACACAGTAACAGAGAGTCAAATGGCTATTGCTATTGCTCGTGCAGGCGGTCTCGGAGTTATCCATAAAAACATGTCAATTGCTCAACAAGCAGACGAGGTTCGTAAGGTAAAACGTTCTGAAAATGGAGTTATTATTGATCCCTTCTTCTTGACGCCTGAACATACAATTGCTGAAGCAGATGAGCTTATGGGACGTTACCGCATCAGTGGTGTTCCAGTTGTTGAAACACTTGAAAATCGTAAATTGGTTGGTATTTTGACAAACCGAGATCTTCGTTTTATTTCAGACTATAACCAACCAATCTCAAATCATATGACCAGTGAAAATCTTGTGACTGCTCCTGTAGGTACAGATCTTGCAACGGCTGAAAGCATTCTTCAAGAACACCGTATTGAAAAACTTCCGTTGGTCGATGAAGAAGGTCGCCTTTCTGGTTTGATTACTATCAAAGATATTGAAAAAGTTATTGAGTTTCCAAATGCCGCTAAAGATGAGTTTGGTCGTCTTCTAGTTGCAGGTGCAGTAGGTGTTACTTCAGATACATTTGAACGTGCAGAGGCTCTTTTTGAGGCAGGAGCGGATGCGATTGTTATTGATACTGCACATGGTCATTCTGCAGGTGTTTTGCGTAAAATTGCTGAGATTCGTGCTCATTTCCCAGATCGTACTTTAATTGCTGGAAATATTGCTACTGCTGAAGGTGCACGTTCCCTTTATGAAGCAGGCGTAGATGTTGTCAAGGTTGGGATTGGCCCAGGTTCTATCTGTACTACTCGTGTGATTGCTGGTGTTGGTGTTCCGCAAGTAACAGCTATCTACGATGCTGCAGCTGTTGCGCGTGAATATGGTAAAACGATCATTGCTGACGGTGGAATCAAGTATTCTGGAGATATTGTAAAAGCACTTGCGGCTGGTGGTAATGCTGTTATGCTTGGATCAATGTTTGCTGGAACTGATGAAGCTCCAGGTGAAACTGAAATCTTCCAAGGACGTAAGTTCAAGACTTACCGTGGTATGGGATCAATTGCTGCTATGAAGAAAGGTTCAAGCGATCGTTACTTCCAAGGTTCTGTCAATGAAGCAAACAAACTTGTTCCAGAAGGAATTGAAGGTCGTGTTGCTTATAAAGGTGCGGCAGCTGATATTGTCTTCCAAATGATTGGAGGTATTCGCTCTGGTATGGGTTACTGTGGTGCAGCTAACCTTAAAGAACTACACGATAATGCTCAGTTTATTGAAATGTCTGGTGCTGGTTTGAAAGAAAGCCACCCTCACGATGTACAAATTACTAATGAGGCACCAAATTATTCTATGTAAAAACAATGGAAAGAACTCCCGTGAAAACAGGAGTTCTTTTACGATGTTGTCAATTCACATTTACAGCAACTTTACCATCCTGAATAGTAAAGATACTTAGATTTTCTGGCAGATTTTGAAGATGATCTAAGCTTGTTGTTGTGATAAAGGTTTGGATTGAATGAGAAATCGTTTCTAATAATTTTAACTGTCTAGTGTTGTCAAGTTCACTCATGACATCGTCAAGCAATAATATCGGAGATTCTGTAGTAATACTTTCCATTAATTCGATTTCTGCTAATTTTATAGAAAGGACGAGACTACGATGTTGGCCTTGACTTCCGAAACTAGCATCCATCCCATTTATATAAAAAGAAATGTCATCTCGATGAGGACCGACACCAGTATTCTTTTTAAATAAATCTCTGGATCTACTTTTTTCTAAAGAAATTTTGAAAGATTCGGATAAGTCTTCTTTGTCAGTTAGCTTGACAGAAGATTGATAGTATATTGACAACTCTTCAATCTGATTAGAAAGCTCAAAATGTTTCTTACGGCCAAAATATTCTAGTTTTTTTATGAAATCTAAGCGGTGATTCATCACACGACATCCATAATCAACTAGCTGATCATCTAGTACTGAAAGGAAGGTTTCATCTATTTTTTGAGCTGATTTTAGGTAAGTGTTTCTTTGCTTTAGGATGTGGTTATAATTGGTTAAGTCAGATAAATAGATTGGCTTGATTTGTCCAAGTTCCATATCAATGAATTTTCGTCGAACCGAAGGTGCTCCTTTAATTAGTTGTAAATCTTCAGGAGCAAATAAGACAACATTCATGTGTCCTACATAATCTGAAAGGCGTGCCTGTTTTAAATGATTAACTTTTGTCACACGTCCTTTTTGTGTTAGTTCGATTTCGAGGGGAATAGATCCCGTTTTTTTCTGAACAAGACCTGAAAGATGAAGTTGTTCCTCATCAAAATGAATGAGATTTTTATCTGTTCGAGTTCGATGACTACGCGTTAAGGCTAAAAAATAGATAGCCTCTAACATATTTGTTTTTCCTTGTGCATTACGTCCCAAAAAGACATTCAATTTAGGATTAAAGTCTATTTTCGTCTCTTTGTAATTACGAAAAGTCTTGAGAGATAGGTGTTGTAGCCACATGATTATCTACCAGGGAATCGCGGAGCTTGTTTGCTTTTTGGTGATGAAGTAGGTTTAGAGTTGTCTTTTTTTACTCCTTTATTCATCTCCTTAACAAGTTTAGCGATTCGTTCTTTTTCAACTTTATCAGCTTGGTATTCATCTAGTTCTTCAGAAGTAGGTTGTGTCAACAAGATGTCAATATTCATGTCAGGGATGTCAACTTTATCGCCAATACGAAGTTTTTTACCGCGACGACTCTCTAATTCCCCATTAAAGTAAACAGAATGTTCAGAGAGAAAGGATTTGATAGCTCCTCCGCTATGTGTGATTCCAAGTTCTTTGAGTAGTGCTTGGAGGGTAATAAATTCTTCAAATAATTTGTATTCCATAATTCACCTCAATCTTTGGTATTATACCATATTTTCCTAAAAATAGTGAGAGAAACAGGGAGAAATGTAAGCGATTTTTATTTCAAAAGTGTTACAGAGAACAAGAAAATTTCAGGTTTTCGTGATATAATAGAAGTCTGTATATAAGGAGGTAAATCATGGAGTTAGTGCATGGAATTTCAACACATTTTATCCAATCAAAGAAGTTTAAAACGAACAAAATCGCCGTGCGTTTTACCACTCCATTATCCCTCGATACGATTGCAGGTCGCATGTTGAGTGCGAGTATGCTAGAGACTGCTAATCAGATGTACCCCACTTCTCAAGATTTGAGAAGACATTTAGCCAGTCTATACGGTACAGATATGTCAACCAATTGTTTCAGAAGAGGGCAAAGTCACATTGTAGAATTGACATTTACCTATGTTCGTGATGAGTTTTTAAGTAGGAAAAATATGCTAACTTCTCAGGTTTTGGAACTTGTAAAAGAAACTCTTTTTTCACCCGTAGTAGTTGATAATGGGTTTGATTCGGCCTTATTTGAAATTGAGAAAAAGCAATTGCTAGCAAGTTTAGCAGCTGATATGGATGATTCTTTTTATTTCGCACATAAAGAATTAGATAAATTATTTTTTCATGATGAACGTCTCCAATTGGAATATAGTGATTTACGAAATCGTATTTTAGCTGAAACTCCACAAAGTTCTTATTCTTGTTTCCAAGAATTTTTGGCCAATGATCGAATCGATTTCTTTTTCCTAGGTGATTTTAATGAGGTTGAAATTCAAAATGTATTAGAATCATTTGCCTTTAAAGGTCGAGAAGTGGATGTGAAGATTCAATATTGCCAACCTTATTCCAATATCTTGCAAGAAGGCATGGTTAGGAAAAATGTGGGACAGTCTATTTTAGAGTTGGGATATCATTGCTCTGCTGAATATGGTGATGAGCAACATTTCCCCATGATTGTAATGAATGGTTTACTTGGTGGATTTGCTCACTCTAAACTATTTACAAATGTCCGTGAAAATGCTGGATTGGCTTATACTATTTCAAGTCAGCTTGATTTGTTTAGTGGATTCTTGAGGATGTATGCTGGTATCAATCGAGAAAATCGTAACCAGGCTCGTAAAATGATGAATAATCAACTGATTGATTTAAAAAAAGGATATTTTACAGAGCTTGAGTTAGAGCAGACCAAGGAAATGATTCGTCGGTCTTTGTTACTTTCTCAAGATAATCAATCTTCATTGATTGAACGTGCTTATCAAAATGCCTTACTTGGAAAATTTTCGGCAGACTTTAAAAGTTGGATTGCAAAACTCGAGCAAGTTGCCAAAGATGATATTTGTAGAGCAGCTAATAATGTGAAACTACAGGCGATTTACTTTATGGAAGGAATAGAATGACAAAGGTTATTTTTGAAGAAAAATACTATCCAGCTGTAAAAGAAATGGTTTATCGGACTCGTTTGGCCAACGGATTGACAGTTGCTCTTTTGCCTAAAAAGGAATTTAAAGAGGTTTACGGGAGTGTCACTGTTCAGTTTGGTTCAGCAGATGCGCTTGTCACAGGAGTTGACGGAGCTGTAAAACAATATCCTGCAGGAATTGCTCATTTTCTTGAACATAAATTATTTGAAAGAGAAGATTCTAGCGACTTGATGTCGGCTTTTACGAGTCTAGGTGCAGATAGTAATGCCTTTACAAGCTTTACAAAAACAAGTTATCTTTTTTCAGCAACGGATCATTTTTTAGAAAATTTAGACTTACTTGATGAATTGGTAACATCAGCACACTTTACTGAAGACTCCATTCTGAGAGAGCAGGATATTATCCAGCAAGAACGAGAAATGTATCAAGATGATCCAGATTCGTGTTTATTCTTTTCAACTTTAGCGAATTTGTATCCAGGAACACCTTTAGCAACTGATATAGTTGGTAGTGAGGAGTCCATTTTCCAAATCAATCTAACTAATTTGCAAGAAAATTTTACAAGATTTTACAAACCTGTAAACATGTCTCTGTTTTTAGTTGGTAATTTTGATGTGGATCAAGTACAGGACTACTTTGAAAGAAAAGAACGTAAAGATTTAGATGTTCAGGAAGTAGCAAGAGAAAAGTTTGTTTTACAAGATGTAAAGCAAACAGACAGTATGAGAATGGAAGTGTCTTCTCCCAAATTAGCGATTGGGATTAGAGGTAAGCGAGAAGTTGCTGAGGCCGATTGCTATCGACATCATATTTTATTAAAATTATTGTTTGCAATGATGTTTGGTTGGACTTCGGATCGTTTTCAAAAATGTTATGAATCAGGTAAAATTGATGCGTCCTTATCTCTGGAAGTTGAAGTAACAAGTCGCTTTCATTTTGTCATGTTGACAATGGATACAAAAGAGCCAGTTGCTTTATCTCATCAGTTTAGGAAGGCCATTCGTAATTTTACAAAGGATTTAGATATTACAGAGGATCATTTGGATACTATCAAAAGAGAGATGTTTGGAGAATTTTTCAGTAGCATGAACTCTCTTGAATTTATTGCAACGCAATATGATACTTTTGGACAAGGTGAGACAATCTTTGATTTGCCGAAGATTTTACAGGAAATTACTTTAGAGGATGTCCTTGATGCTGGACATCATTTAATAGATGAAGGGGATATAGTTGATTTTACAATATTCCCATCGTAGTAACCTATCATAATAGACACTAGAAAGAAGGGATGACAAGTATGAGAAAAAAAACAATTGGAGAGGTTTTACGATTAGCTAGAATCAATCAGGGATTGAGTTTAGATGAATTGCAGAAAAAAACAGAAATCCAGTTAGATATGTTGGAAGCAATGGAAGCAGACGATTTCGATCAACTTCCAAGTCCTTTTTACACGCGTTCTTTCTTGAGAAAATATGCATGGGCTGTTGAGTTAGATGACCAAATTGTTTTGGATGCTTATGATTCTGGGAGTATGATTACTTATGAGGAAGTAGATGTTGATGAAGACGAGTTGACAGGTCGTAGACGTTCAAGTAAGAAAAAGAAGAAAAAAACATCATTTTTACCTTTATTCTATTTTATCCTTTTTGCTTTATCGATTTTAATTTTTGTGACCTATTATGTTTGGAACTATATTCAAACTCAACCAGAGGGGGCTTCTCTTTCTAATTACAGTGTGGTTCAATCAACAAGTTCAATAAGTTCAACTAGCTCTGTTCCCCACTCTTCAAGTAGTAGTTCATCTAGCAGTTCTTCTAGTGTAGAATCAGCTATAAGTGTGTCAGGTGAAGGAAATCATGTAGAAATCGCTTATAAGACAAGTAAGGAAACAGTTAAATTGCAATTGGCAGTTTCAGATGTTACAAGTTGGATCAGCGTTTCAGAAAGCGAACTTGAGGGCGGTGTAACCTTATCACCGGATAATAAAAGTGCAGAAGCAACAGTTGCAACAAAAAATCCTGTAACAATTACGTTAGGTGTTGTAAAAGGTGTTACTTTGACAGTAGATAATCAGACTGTTGATTTATCGAAGTTAACAGCGCAGACTGGACAAATCACTGTAACCTTTACTAAAAATTAAGGAAAAACGAATGAAAAAAGAACAAATTCCCAATCTCTTAACAATAGGTCGAATTCTCTTTATACCTATTTTTATCTTTATTTTAACAGTAGGAAATTCGATAGAGAGTCATATAGTGGCAGCTATTATCTTTGCTGTTGCCAGTATTACCGACTATTTAGATGGATATTTAGCACGTAAATGGAATGTGGTCAGTAATTTTGGTAAATTTGCAGATCCTATGGCGGATAAGTTACTAGTTATGTCGGCTTTTATTATGCTGATTGAGTTAGGTATGGCTCCAGCTTGGATTGTTGCAGTAATTATCTGTCGTGAGTTGGCTGTGACAGGTTTAAGGCTTTTATTGGTTGAAACTGGTGGAACAGTTTTAGCAGCGGCAATGCCTGGAAAAATTAAAACTTTTAGTCAGATGTTTGCGATTATTTTCTTGCTATTACATTGGACTTTGCTTGGTCAAGTTCTACTTTATGTGGCCTTGTTTTTCACTATCTACTCTGGCTATGATTATTTCAAGGGTAGTGCCTATGTATTTAAAGGGACATTTGGTTCGAAATGAAATCAATAATTGATGTAAAAAATCTTTCTTTTCGCTATAAAGAAAATCAGAAATACTACGATGTGAAGGATATTACGTTTCACGTGAAACGTGGAGAATGGCTTTCGATTGTAGGGCACAATGGTAGTGGTAAATCAACGACTGTACGATTAATTGATGGCTTACTGGAAGCAGAATCTGGAGATATTGTAATCAATGGCCAACGGTTGACTGAGGAAAATGTTTGGAGCATACGGCGTCAAATCGGTATGGTTTTTCAAAATCCAGACAATCAATTTGTTGGAGCGACTGTTGAAGATGATGTTGCCTTTGGTTTGGAAAATCAGGGCCTTTCTCGTCAAGAAATGAAAAAGAGAGTGGAGGAAGCTCTGGATTTGGTTGGCATGTTGGACTTTAAAAAGAGAGAGCCGGCGCGTCTATCAGGTGGCCAAAAGCAACGTGTGGCCATTGCAGGTGTTGTAGCCCTAAGACCAGCTATTTTAATCTTAGATGAAGCAACAAGTATGTTGGATCCTGAGGGACGTAGAGAACTGATTGAGACAGTAAAAGGAATTCGGAAAGACTATGATATGACGGTCATTTCCATTACACATGATTTGGAAGAAGTTGCCATGAGTGATCGTGTGTTGGTCATGAAAAAAGGGGAAATTGAATCAACTAATAGTCCAAGAGATCTTTTCTCTCGAAATGATTTGGATCAAATTGGATTAGACGATCCTTTTGCTAATCAATTAAAAAAATCTTTGAGCCAGAATGGCTATGATTTACCTGAAAATTATTTGACAGAAAGTGAGCTAGAGGATAAGCTATGGGAATTGCTCTAGAAAATGTGAATTTTACATATCAAGAAGGGACTCCCTTAGCTTCAACAGCTTTGTCGGATGTTTCTTTGACGATTGAAGATGGTTCTTATACGGCTTTAATTGGGCACACAGGTAGTGGTAAATCAACTATTTTACAACTCTTAAATGGTTTATTGGTGCCAAGTCAAGGGAGTGTGAGGGTTTTTGATACCTTAATCACCTCGACTTCTAAAAATAAAGATATTCGTCAAATTAGAAAACAGGTTGGCTTGGTATTTCAGTTTGCTGAAAATCAGATTTTTGAAGAAACGGTTTTGAAAGACGTTGCTTTTGGACCGCAAAATTTTGGAGTTTCTGAAGAAGATGCGGAGCAGATTGCACGTGAGAAACTGGCTTTGGTTGGAATTGATGAATCACTTTTTGATCGTAGCCCGTTTGAGCTATCAGGTGGACAAATGAGACGTGTTGCCATTGCAGGTATACTTGCAATGGAGCCAGCTATATTAGTCTTAGATGAACCCACAGCAGGTCTGGATCCTCTGGGAAGAAAAGAGTTGATGAACTTGTTCAAAAAACTCCACCAGTCAGGGATGACCATTGTCTTGGTAACGCATTTGATGGATGATGTTGCTGAATATGCGAATCAAGTCTATGTAATGGAAAAGGGACGTTTAGTTAAGTATGGTAAACCGAGTGACGTCTTTCAAGATGTTGTCTTTATGGAAGAAGTGCAGTTGGGAGTACCTAAAATTACGGCCTTTTGTAAACGATTGGCTGATAGAGGTGTGTCATTTAAACGATTACCGATTAAGATAGAGGAGTTCAAGGAGTCGCTAAATGGATAGTATGATTTTGGGGCGTTATATCCCAGGGGATTCGATTGTTCACCGATTGGATCCACGTAGCAAATTACTTGCTATGATGCTACTGATTTTGATTGTGTTTTGGGCTAATAACCCTTTGACGAATCTAATTCTTTTCATAGTGACAGGGATATTTATTGCCTTGTCAGGAGTATCTCTTTCATTTTTTATTCAGGGCTTGAAATCTATGTTTTTCTTGATTGCCTTCACAACTATTTTTCAACTTTTTTTCATTTCTAATGGGAATGTTTTATTTGAGTTTTCGTTTGTGAGAATCACGGATTATGCTTTGCAACAAGCTGGGATTATTTTTTGTCGCTTCGTATTGATTATTTTCTTTTCAACTTTGTTAACCTTAACAACCATGCCCTTAAGTTTGGCCTCAGCTGTAGAAGCTTTGTTAGCGCCTTTAAAGCGTGTGAAAGTTCCAGTTCATGAAATTGGATTGATGCTGTCCATGAGTCTACGTTTTGTTCCAACATTGATGGATGATACGACGCGGATTATGAATGCGCAGAAAGCACGTGGAGTGGATTTTGGTGAAGGAAGCATCGTTCAAAAAGTAAAGGCGATGATTCCCATTTTGATTCCTCTTTTTGCGACAAGTTTAAAACGTGCAGATTCCTTGGCTATCGCCATGGAAGCGCGTGGTTATCAGGGTGGAAAAGGTAGAAGTCAATACCGACAATTGAAATGGACTCGAAAGGATACGCTGACCATTCTTGTTATTCTCGTACTTGGTTGTTGCTTATTTTTCTTAAAATCTTAGTAGCTTTCAGGAATTGATAAAAAAGTTACTGTAACAGTTCTTGATATAAAGGTAGGGATATGAACCGTTTTAAAAAATCAAAATATGTCATTATTGTTTTTGTCACTGTTCTGCTTGTCTCAGCTCTCTTAGCGACGACTTATTCAAGTACAATTGTGACAAAATTAGGAGATGGAATCTCATTGGTTGATAGGGTTGTACAAAAACCTTTTCAGTGGTTTGATTCTGTCAAATCAGATTTGGCTCATTTGACACGAACATATAATGAAAATGAAAGTTTGAAGAAACAGATTTACCAGTTAGAAGTCAAATCAAATGAGGCGGAAACTTTAAAGACAGAAAATGAACAATTGCGCCAATTGCTTGATATGAAGTCCAAGTTGCAAGCTACAAAGACTTTGGCAGCAGATGTTATTATGCGTTCTCCGGTATCTTGGAAGCAGGAGTTGACTTTAGATGCAGGGAAATCAAAAGGGGCTTCTGAGAATATGTTAGCTATTGCAAATGGTGGCTTGATTGGGAGTGTTTCAAAAGTAGAGGAGAACTCTACTATAGTCAACCTTCTGACAAATACGGAAAATACTGATAAGATTTCTGTTAAAATTCAACACGGCACTACCACAATTTATGGAATTATTGTTGGCTACGACAAGGAAAATGAAGTTCTTAAAATTAGTCAATTAAATAGTAATAGCGATATTAGTACAGGCGATAAGGTGACAACGGGTGGATTAGGAAACTTTAACGTTACGGATATTCCTGTTGGTGAAGTGGTTGCCACAACGCATAGTACAGACTATTTGACACGAGAAGTAACTGTTAAATTGAGTGCAGATACTCATAATGTGGATGTGATAGAATTAGTGGGGAATTCATAATGAGACAGTTGAAGCGGGTTGGAGTGTTTTTATTGCTTCCTTTCTTTGTTCTAATTGACGCCCATATTAGCCAGCTTCTGGGCTCATTTTTCCCCCATGTACATTTGGCTAGTCATTTTCTATTTCTATTTCTATTATTTGAGACGATAGAAGTATCAGAGTATCTCTACCTAGTCTATTGTTTTGTGATAGGCTTGGTTTACGATGTTTACTTTTTCCATCTAATAGGGATTGCAACTCTCTTATTTATCTTATTGGGAGCGTTTCTTCATAAATTGAATAGTGTTATTTTGTTGAATCGTTGGACACGAATGCTCTCTATGATTGTCCTGACCTTCCTGTTTGAAATGGGTAGTTATCTTTTGGCTTTTATGGTAGGGCTGACAGTGGATAACATGTCGATTTTTATAGTCTATAGCTTGGTACCGACGATGATTTTAAATTTTTTATGGATTACTGTTTTTCAATTTATTTTTGAAAAATATTATCTATAAGAACGACATATAAATGTAACAAAGGCGTAATATTTATTGGAGTTTTTTTTGGTATACTAGTATTGTCTTAAACAGAAGGAGTATTTATTAACCATGAAGAAAAAAATCTTAGCCTCGCTTTTATTAAGTACAGTAATGGTTTCCCAGGCAGCAGTATTGACGACTGCCCATGCAGAAACGACTGATGACAAAATTGCTGCTCAAGATAATAAAATTAGTAACTTAACAGCACAACAAGAAGAAGCACAAAAACAAGTTGATCAAATTCAGGAGCAAGTATCTGCTATTCAAGCAGAGCAATCTAACTTGCAATCTGAAAATGATAGATTACAAGCAGAATCTAAGAAACTCGAGGGTGAGATTACAGAACTTTCTAAAAACATTGTTTCTCGTAACCAATCTTTGGAAAAACAAGCTCGTAGTGCTCAAACAAATGGAGCCGCAACTAGCTATATCAATACCATTGTAAACTCAAAATCAATTACAGAAGCTATTTCACGTGTTGCTGCAATGAGTGAAATCGTATCTGCCAACAACAAAATGTTGGAACAACAAAAGGCAGATAAAAAAGCTATTTCTGAAAAACAAGTAGCAAACAATGAAGCAATCAATACTGTAATTGCTAATCAACAAAAATTGGCAGATGATGCTCAAGCATTGACTACTAAACAGGCAGAACTAAAAGCTGCTGAATTGAGTCTTGCTGCTGAGAAAGCGACAGCTGAAGGGGAAAAAGCAAGTCTATTGGAACAAAAAGCAGCAGCTGAGGCAGAGGCACGTGCAGCTGCGGCAGCAGAAGCAGCTTATAAAGAAAAACAAGCTAGCCAACAACAATCAGTACTTGCTTCAGGTAATACAAACCTAACAGCACAGGTACAAGCAGTATCTGAATCTGCAGTAGCACCTGTTCAGGCTAAAGTACGTCCAACATATAACACGGATGCCTCAACTTATCCAATTGGAGAATGTACCTGGGGAGTTAAAACATTAGCACCTTGGGCTGGAGACTATTGGGGTAATGGAGCACAGTGGGCTACAAGTGCAGCAGCAGCAGGATTCCGTACAGGATCGACACCTCAAGTTGGAGCAATTGCATGTTGGAACGATGGTGGATATGGACACGTAGCGGTTGTTACAGCTGTTGAATCAACAACACGTATCCAAGTATCAGAATCAAACTATGCAGGTAATCGCACACTTGGAAACCACCGTGGATGGTTTAATCCAACAACGACTTCTGAAGGTTTTGTGACATATATTTATGCAGACTAATTACAGAGGGACTCGAATAGAGCCCTCTTTTTCAGTTTTTACCAGGGACAATAACGATTAAAAATCCCATCAAAATAGCTTGAAAATATCGAAAAAGTATGGTAGAATAAAAATTGTCGTGTGAACGATAATACTCATTCTTGATGAATTGTGAAGCAGTTGCCCTTGGGTCGTTTTGCGAGTTGAAGTCAAGAAGAGGAAAAAAACAAAAAGGAGAAATACTCATGGCAGTAATTTCAATGAAACAACTTCTTGAGGCTGGTGTACACTTTGGTCACCAAACTCGTCGCTGGAACCCTAAGATGGCTAAATACATCTTTACAGAGCGTAACGGAATCCACGTTATCGACTTGCAACAAACTGTAAAATACGCTGACCAAGCATACGACTTCATGCGTGATGCAGCAGCTAACGATGCAGTTGTATTGTTTGTTGGTACTAAGAAACAAGCAGCTGATGCAGTTGCTGAAGAAGCAGTACGTTCAGGTCAATACTTCATCAACCACCGTTGGTTGGGTGGAACTCTTACAAACTGGGGAACAATCCAAAAACGTATCGCTCGTTTGAAAGAAATCAAACGTATGGAAGAAGATGGAACTTTTGAAGTTCTTCCTAAGAAAGAAGTTGCACTTCTTAACAAACAACGTGCACGTCTTGAAAAATTCTTGGGTGGTATCGAAGATATGCCTCGTATTCCAGATGTGATGTACGTAGTTGACCCACATAAAGAGCAAATCGCTGTTAAAGAAGCTAAGAAATTGGGAATCCCAGTTGTAGCGATGGTTGACACAAACACTGATCCAGATGATATCGATGTAATCATCCCAGCTAACGATGATGCTATCCGCGCTGTTAAATTGATCACAGCTAAATTGGCTGACGCTATCATTGAAGGACGTCAAGGTGAAGATGCAGTAGCGGTTGAAGCAGAATTTGCAGCTTCAGAAACTCAAGCAGATTCAATTGAAGAAATCGTTGAAGTTGTAGAAGGCGACAACGCTTAATTCATATAAATAGTAATTACCTAGGAGGGCGGGGCTTAGCCCGGCTCTCCTATTTTTAAAAAATATAGGAGAATAAAAATGGCAGAAATTACAGCTAAACTTGTAAAAGAGTTGCGTGAAAAATCTGGTGCCGGTGTTATGGACGCTAAAAAAGCATTGGTTGAAGTGGAAGGCGATATCGAAAAAGCGATTGAATTGCTTCGCGAAAAAGGTATGGCAAAAGCAGCTAAGAAAGCTGACCGTGTTGCTGCAGAAGGTTTGACTGGTGTTTATGTTGACGGTAACATTGCAGCAGTTGTTGAAGTAAATGCTGAAACTGACTTCGTTGCGAAAAACGCTCAATTTGTTGAGTTGGTAAACGCAACAGCTAAAGCAATCGTTGAAGGAAAACCAGCTAATAATGAGGAAGCACTTGCTTTGACTATGCCTTCAGGTGAAACTCTTGAAGCTGCATACGTATCTGCAACAGCGACTATCGGAGAAAAAATCTCATTCCGTCGCTTTGCTTTGATTGAAAAAACAGATGCACAACACTTCGGAGCATACCAACACAACGGTGGACGTATCGGTGTTATCTCTGTAATCGAAGGTGGAGACGAAGCACTTGCTAAACAAATTTCAATGCACATTGCTGCTATGAAACCAACAGTTCTTTCATACAAAGAATTGGATGAGCAATTTGTTAAAGATGAGTTGGCACAATTGAACCACGTTATCGACCAAGATAACGAAAGCCGTGCAATGGTTAACAAACCAGCTCTCCCACACTTGAAATATGGATCAAAAGCTCAATTGACTGATGATGTTATTGCTCAAGCTGAAGCTGACATCAAAGCTGAGTTGGCTGCAGAAGGCAAACCAGAAAAAATCTGGGACAAAATCATCCCAGGTAAAATGGATCGCTTCATGCTTGACAATACTAAAGTTGACCAAGCTTACACACTTCTTGCACAAGTTTACATCATGGATGACAGCAAGACAGTTGAAGCATATCTTGAATCAGTTAACGCTTCAGTAGTTGAGTTCGCTCGCTTTGAAGTTGGTGAAGGTATTGAGAAAGCTGCAAACGACTTTGAAGCTGAAGTTGCAGCTACAATGGCAGCAGCCTTGAATAACTAATTATAGAAAGGAAGTAAATTTGCTTCCTTTTTTCTATGCAGTCGATCCTTATAGGGAGAACTTCCTATTTTCAAGGTAAAAATAAAAAGCCCTATAATAAGGGCCAATTGTATTTAGGAGACTAAACTTCAAATTCATAGAGTGCTGTAGAGAGATAACGTTCACCGTTATCTGGTGCTAGAGCAAGGACTTTTTTACCTGAACCTAATTTTTTGGCAATTTCGATGGCTCCGTAGATAGCTGCAGCTGAAGAAATCCCTACAAGGAAGCCTTCTTTTCCACCAATTTCACGTCCGAGTGCAAGAGCATCATCTGATGTTACACGAACAATACCATCATAGGCGTTTGTATCAAGTGTATCAGGAATAAATCCAGCTGAGATACCTTGAATTTTGTGAGGACCAGGTTTTTCACCAGATAGAATAGCAGATTCATCAGCTTCCACTGCATAAACTTGAATGTTTGAATTTGCTGATTTGAGTGCATGAGAAACACCAGAAATTGTTCCACCGGTACCAACCCCAGCAACAAAGGCATCTAATCCATCTTTACCGAAAGCAGCTAGTATCTCAGCTCCTGTTGTTCTTTCGTGTACTTCTGGATTAGCTGGGTTGTCAAATTGAAGAGGAAGGAAACCATCACGTTCAGCAGCGATTTCTTGAGCCTTAGCAATAGCACCTTTCATTCCCTCGCTACCAGGAGTTAGGACGAGTTCAGCACCATAAGCTTGGATAATCTTACGTCGTTCCACACTCATAGTTTCAGGCATAACGATAACAACTTTATACCCTTTAGCAGCCCCTACCCATGAAAGTCCAATACCAGTGTTTCCACTTGTTGCTTCAACAATAGTAGAACCAGGTTTCAGAATACCGTCTTGTTCAGCTTTTTCAATCATGCTAAGAGCAATACGGTCTTTTACAGAAGAACCAGGGTTAAATGCTTCAAGTTTTACATAGACATCTGCAGCACCTTCTGGCACAATGTTGTTTAGTTTAACAATCGGAGTTTGACCGATTAGTTCAGTAATGTTGTTATAAATAGACATATGAATACCTCTTTGTATAAGATATATCTAGTATAACGCTATCTATACCATTTGTAAAATATAGAAATCCTATCGAAGTGATAGGATTTTTTTATATCACAGGTCTAAGCCATTAATTTTTAAGCGATTGTGATAAGTTAATTTTAGTAAATAGGTGTAAAGAAGAAAGTTATCAGTTTTCTTTTTGAATTGCTTCATTTTCTAGTAACTCTTGGCAAGAACCTTTTTATGTTGCTAATTAAAGTAGCGGTGAAAATATCAGTGAAACACTGTATTATCTATTGTTTACACTAGGTTTACAGGAACCTCAACTTCGCGTAAACCTTGATCAGTTAAAGTGACTTTTCCATTAAAAAACTCCACCAGTGCAGCTTTAATAGTTTCTTTTTCTTCTTTATCAACATAAATCATCGTATCGACTTGATCTGTAAAATTTGTATCTAGCTCCATGAGATTATGTTCTTTAAGGAAGTTACTGTACTCTTGGTACTGAGCGTAAGATATTTGAATAGCAATGCCAGCTTGTTCCTTTATTTCAATGATGCCAATTTCTTTGACGGCTAAGGCAACACTGCCTGCGTACGCACGAATTAGTCCTCCAGCGCCTAGTTTAATACCACCAAAGTAGCGTGTCACGACCACACAGACATTGGTGAGATTGTGATTTTCTAGTACCCCAAGCATGGGAACACCAGCAGTGCCACTAGGCTCGCCATCATCACTTGTACGTTTGATTTCACTACGTTCCCCAATAATAAATGCAGAGCAGTTATGCGTAGCTTTGTAGTGTTCTTTTTTGATAGCAGTAATGAAGTCACGAGCCTCTTCTTCGCTATAAACACGCTTGGCATGACAGATAAAGCGGGATTTTTTGATTTCTTCTTGGACTTGACCGTCCTCTTTAATTGTTCTAAATTCCATGATTTAATTGTACTAAAAAATCATCTAAAGCGCTAGGTTTTTACGAATAAAGAAGTATGAAAGTAAATCCAAATTATCTCGGTCGTTTGTTTACGGAGAATGAATTAACAGAAGAAGAACGTCAGTTGGCGGAGAAACTTCCAGCAATGAGAAAGGAGAAAGGGAAACTTTTCTGTCAACGTTGTAATAGTGCTATTTTAGATGAATGGTATTTGCCCATCGGTGCTTACTATTGTAGGGAGTGTTTACTGATGAAGCGAGTCAGGAGTGATCAAGCTTTATACTATTTTCCACAGGAGGATTTTCCGAAGCAAGATGTTCTTAAATGGCGTGGTCAATTAACTCCTTTTCAAGAGAAGGTGTCAGAGGGACTGATTCAAGCAGTAGACAAGCAGGAGCCAACCTTAGTTCATGCGGTAACAGGAGCTGGAAAGACAGAAATGATTTATCAAGTAGTGGCTAAAGTGATTAATGGAGGTGGTGCAGTGTGTTTGGCTAGTCCTCGCATAGATGTTTGTTTGGAGCTGTATAAGCGCCTGCAACAGGATTTTTCTTGCGGAATAGCTTTGCTACATGGAGAATCGGAACCTTATTTTCGAACACCACTAGTTGTTGCGACGACCCATCAGTTATTGAAGTTTTATCAAGCTTTTGATTTGCTGATAGTGGATGAAGTAGATGCTTTTCCTTATGTTGACAATCCCACGCTTTACCACGCTGTCAAGAATAGTGTAAAGGAGAATGGATTGAGAATCTTTTTAACAGCGACTTCGACCGATGAGTTAGATAGGAAGGTTCGCATAGGAGAACTAAAACGATTGAGTTTGCCAAGACGGTTTCATGGAAATCCGTTGATTATTCCTAAACCTGTCTGGTTATCGGATTTTAATCACTGTTTAGAGAAAAATCGGTTGTCACCAAAGTTAAAGTCCTATATTGAGAAGCAGAGAAAGACAGCTTATCCGTTACTCATTTTTGCTTCAGAAATTAAGAAAGGGGAGCAATTAAAAGAAATCTTACAGGAGCAATTTCCAAATGAGAAAATTGGCTTTGTATCTTCTGTAACAGAGGATCGATTAGAGCAGGTACAAGCTTTTCGAGATGGAGAACTGACAATACTTATCAGTACGACAATCTTGGAGCGTGGAGTTACCTTCCCTTGTGTTGATGTTTTCGTAGTAGAGGCCAATCATCGTTTGTTTACCAAGTCTAGTTTGATTCAAATTGGTGGACGAGTTGGACGAAGCATGGATAGACCGACAGGAGATTTGCTTTTCTTCCATGATGGGTTAAATGATTCAATCAAGAAGGCGATTAAGGAAATTCAGATGATGAATAAGGAGGCTGGTCTATGAAGTGCTTGTTATGTGAGCAGACTATGAAGACTGTTTTAACTTTTAGTAGTCTCTTACTTATGAAGAATGATGCCTCCTGTCTTTGTTTAGATTGTGATTCTACTTTTGAGAGAATTGGAGAAGAGTACTGTCCAAACTGTATGAAAATAGGATTGTCAACAAAGTGTCAAGATTGTCAATTTTGGTGTAAAGAAGGAGTTGAGGTCAGTCATAGAGCGATTTTCACTTACAATCAAGCTATGAAGGATTTTTTTAGTCGATATAAATTTGATGGAGACTTCCTTTTAAGAAAAGTTTTTTCTTCATTTTTAAGTGAGGAGTTGAAAAAGTACAAAGAGTACCAATTTGTAGTCATTCCATTAAGTAAGGAGAGATATGCTGATAGAGGATTTAATCAGGTTGAGGGCTTGGTCAATGCAGCAGGATTTAAGTACCTGGATTTGTTAGAGAAAAGAGAAGAACGAGCCAGTTCTTCTAAAAGTCGTTCAGAGCGCTTGGCGACAGAACTTCCTTTCTTTATTAAAAGTGGAGTCCGCATTCCTAAGAAAATCCTACTTATAGATGATATCTATACTACAGGAACAACTATAAATCGTGTGAAGAAACTGCTGGAAGAAGCTGGTGCTGAGGATGTAAAAACATTTTCCCTTGTAAGATGAGGAAAAAATTTGCAAAAATAGAATGAAAGCGTTATAATAAAATCATAAAAACAAAAATGTTTAGAAAGAAGGTACTCATATGATTAAATATAGTATCCGTGGTGAAAACCTAGAAGTAACAGAAGCAATTCGTGATTATGTAGTTTCTAAACTCGAAAAGATCGAAAAGTACTTCCAGCCAGAACAAGAGTTGGATGCCCGAATTAACTTAAAAGTTTATCGTGAAAAAACTGCTAAAGTGGAAGTAACGATTCCGCTTGGCTCTATTACTCTTCGTGCAGAAGATGTATCTCAAGATATGTATGGTTCAATTGACCTTGTAACTGATAAAATTGAACGTCAGATTCGTAAAAACAAAACAAAAATCGAGCGTAAAAATAAAAATAAGGTAGCAACTAGTCAATTATTTACAGATGCTTTGGTGGAAGATTCAAATGTTGTCCAGTCTAAAGTTGTTCGTTCAAAACAAATTGATTTAAAACCAATGGATTTGGAAGAAGCTATTCTACAAATGGATTTGTTAGGACATGATTTCTTTATTTATGTGGATGTTGAAGATCAGACAACCAATGTGATTTATCGTCGTGAGGATGGCGAGATTGGTTTGTTAGAGGTTAAAGAATCTTAAGAAAAATGAAATATAAAAAGTGGTTTACTTTCGGGTAAATCACTTTTTATATTTCAAGGAAGAGGGAGTTTGTGTAGCTAATTGAAATTAGAGTTGAACGTCTTAGGTGCTAAAATATTGCTAGTAATTGGATTGAATTTCCTAGTCAATTTGTTTAGATTTTATTTCTCTATATAAAGCGACTGTGTTTAGTTTAAGTATTTTTTATCTATTTTGTCTTTTGTAATACAAGTAGCTATGAGGAATAATAGATATCTATTTAGAGGGTGTGTAGATTGTAGAATGGAAGTTTGGAAGAAAAAGTTATTGCCCATATAAGAGAGATGGCTTGTCTCTATGGATAAATTCTTAAAAAGTAAGTGGAAGAACTATCTATAAATCTAACTTATAGCTCTATTCATTTTTATTAAGTAGACAAAATACTAGTTGAAGAGATAGAATGGATTTGTCAACAAATAGCGAGCAATAAAATGTAAGCGTTCTTAAAATAAAAGAAGGAGTCATAACTATGGCAACAAAACAAGAAATTTTACGTGAACTATATCCTGAGGATCTTTTTCATTACGCTGATGGTTTAACATTAGGGGAAGCTGAAGTACTACAAGAAACTCGTCGTTTGATTGAAAAACATCTACGTCCAGTTATCAACGAATACTGGGAAAAACCTGATTTCCCATTTGAAGAATTTTATGCTGTCGCTAAGGGTGCTCAAATCATGAACAATCCAAAATTGTTTGAAGGTCGTGAAGGAAGCTATAAACCATCTGAATTGTATATTACCTTTTTATATCTAGAACTAGCTCGCTTCGATGCTTCAATCGCAACTTTCTACACAGTTCATGGGGGACTTTGCTATAACACTATTTTATTGGGTGGGGATGAAAGACAACAGAAAGAATTTCTTCCTAAGTTGGCTTCATTTGACTGGCAAGGATGTTTTGCCTTAACAGAACCGCTTTCTGGTTCGGATATCGCTGGTGGTCTATCAACAACTGCTGAGCGTGTTGGAGATAAGTGGATTTTGAACGGAGAAAAGCGTTGGGTTGGTGGTTCAGATACAGCAGATGTTGTTCCTGTATTTGCTCGTGATGTGGCAGACGGTAAGGTGAAATGTTTTATTGTCCGTAAAGGTGCCCCTGGCTACCATGCAGAGCCTATTCCACATAAGATTGCACTGCGTTGTATCCGCAATGGTCATATTACAATGAAGAATGTAGAAGTTCCAGACTCAGATCGTTTGGTTAACATCAATGGATTTGGAGATGTAGCACGTATTCTAACATTTACTCGTGCCGATGTAGCGCATATTGCTATGGGAGTAACATGTGGTTCATATGTGGCAGCTCTTAAATATGCAAAAGATCGTCAACAGTTTAAGCGTCCGATTGCCAAATTCCAAATTGTTCAAGAAAAATTAGCTAGAATGCAAGCTAATGCTGTAGCAGCTCTTGCTTACTCAACTCGTATTGCTGAAATGCAGGAAGAGGGTAATGAGTTGATGCTCAATTCTGCTCTAGCGAAAATGCATAACTCCTTAGTAATGCGTGAAACAGTAGCTCTTGCGCGTGAAACATGTGGTGGTAATGGTATTACTTTGGAAACAGATGTGGCACGATTCTTTGCAGATGCGGAATCAATCTATACTTATGAAGGTTCGCACGAAGTCAATGCTTTGATTGTAGGTCGTGAAATTACTGGATTGGGTGCATTTGTTTAATAGAACTAGGACGATTGAAGGGTTTGTTTTCAATCGTCCTTGCTTCATAATGTGATTTACTTAGAATAAAAAGGAGAAAAAATGATCTCAAATGTAATGATAATTGGCTCTGGTCAGATGGGAAGTGGTATTGCTCAAGTATTTGCTCAAGCTGGATTTACGGTTTATTTGAATGATATCAAAGAAGAATTTGTTCAACGAGGATTGAACAACATAACAAAACAGTTGGAACGTTCGGTTGAAAAAGGACGTCTATCTGCAGATGAGAAAGACAAAGTGGTTGCCAATTTAATTCCTTCTACTTCATACGAAGACGCGAAAAATGTACAATTGGTTATTGAAGCTGCGACTGAAAATCGTGATATTAAACTCAGTATATTTAAACAATTGGACGAAATCACAGATTCTAAAACAATTCTAGCATCAAATACTTCCTCTCTATCTATCACAGATATTGCAGCCGCAACTAAGAACCAAGAACGTGTGATTGGAATGCACTTTTTTAATCCTGCTCCAGTGATGAAATTAGTTGAAGTGATTAAAGCTTTGCAGACTTCGGATGAAGTAGTGGCAGAAATCCGTGAACTTACAAAGAAAATTGGAAAAACTCCTGTTGATGTTAAAGATTCTTATGGATTTGTAGTAAACCGTGTATTGATTCCTATGATCAATGAAGCTATTTATATCTTAGGAGAAGGAGTTGCTAGTGCTGAAGAAATAGATGAGGCAATGAAACTAGGTGCGAATCATCCTATTGGTCCCTTAGCTTTGGCCGATTTGATTGGATTGGATGTTTGCCTTGCAATTATGGGTGTTTTGAACCAAGGATTTGGTGATCAAAAATACCGTCCTGCTCCTCTTTTGAAGAAAATGGTAGAGGCTGGAAAATTGGGACGTAAGTCAAAAGAAGGGTTCTTTACTTACTAGAAAAAATGGAGGTAGTCATGAAAGATGTAGTTATTGTATCGGCGGTACGTACTCCTTTGGGTTCCTTTGGAGGAAGCTTGAAGAATATTTCAGCTGTCGAATTGGGCTCTTTGGTAATTAAGAGTGTTTTGGAAAAAGCGAATATTAAATCAGAGCAGGTAGATGAAGTGATCATGGGGAATGTCCTAGGCGCAGGTTTAGGTCAAAACGTGGCTCGCCAAATGAGTATTCATGCAGGACTCCCTGAATTTACACCAGCTTTTACTATCAATAAGGTTTGTGGTTCAGGTTTGAAGGCAGTACAATTGGCTGCTCAAGCTATTCAGTGTGGGGATGCTGATATTATCGTAGCTGGTGGGGCAGAAAATATGAGTCAAGCTCCATACGTATTGCCAAACTTCCGCTGGGGAGGACGCATGGGAGACTCTAACGTTGTTGATACCATGATTAAAGATGGGTTGTCTGATGCCTTCAACGAATATCATATGGGGATTACAGCTGAGAATGTGGCTGAAGAATATGGTATTAGCAGAGATGATCAAGATGCTCTTGCTTTAGAATCACAAAAAAGAGCAGTGGCAGCTATAGAATCTGGACGCTTTAAAGAAGAAATTGTTCCAGTGGTCATTCCGCAACGTAAAGGAGATCCGGTTGTCTTTGATACAGACGAATTTCCTAGAAAAGATGCCAGCTTGGAAAGCTTGTCTAAGTTACGTCCTGTTTTCAAAAAAGACGGTTCTGTTACGGCGGGGAATGCTTCTGGTATCAATGATGGAGCAGCAGCTGTCTTGGTCATGAGTGCTGACAAAGCTGAAGAATTAGGACTTCCAGTGATTGCTCGCATTCGTTCTTATGCAAGCGCAGGTTTGGATCCTAAGATTATGGGATGTGGACCGATTTATGCGACACGCAAGGCTCTTGAAAAAGGCAATTTGACAGTTGATGATCTTGACTTGATTGAGTCAAATGAAGCTTTTGCCGCCCAGGCTTGTGCGGTTGGTAAAACGCTTGGTTTCAATACAGATATTGTCAATGTTAACGGTGGTGCTATTGCTCTTGGTCATCCAATCGGGGCTTCAGGTTGTCGTATCCTAGTGACTCTTGTACATGAGATGATGAAGCGCGATGCCAAAACTGGATTAGCGACTCTATGTATTGGAGGCGGTATGGGCACAGCTCTTATCGTTGAACGCTAATGAACTATTTATGTCGTGTGTCTTTCTTTTAATATACCATTATTAAATAGAGTTTTATTTGGAAACTGATAATTCTTATACCTTATCACGCATGCTCTTCATGATGCTGCGTGATAAGGTATTTTTGATAGTGTAAGTTAGTAGCAGCCATGGAACATAGATTAAATTAAGATCTAAGTCTGCTGGATAAGAATTGTAGTAGAGCTGTTAGGAAAAGGCGTTTAAGAAGTAACTTCTATATTAAAGTGAAACAAGAATTTAACAATTTAATTTTTGAATTCAAATCAATTAGTTTAGAAACGATATTGCACTAGTCCAGATTCACTTCGCTATATATTTTCCTAGACTTAAGGTAGTTGATATTGTTGAAATGAACTATTTTTTTAATGGTCATATATGTATTTATGTGATTGTTATCGTTCATTTGATGGGGATTATTTGAAGCAAAACTAAACTATAAGTTGTACTTATAGGATTATAAACTAAGATTAAGTAGACGGATTGATTTAAATGAGTTATCATAAAAATGTAAGCTCTTACATTTGGTATCGGTATTTGTTGACACTGTACTCTGTACTCAAAAAAAATTAAGTAGGAGCAGAATAATGAGTAAAACAGTTTTATTAGAGCAGAAGAATGGGATTGGTTACCTTACAATAAATCGTCCAGCAGCTTTGAATGCTTTAAGTTCAGAAGTTTTGACTGACTTAAATCATGTTTTAGACGAAATTGAAGCAAGTGATGATATTCGTGTTGTGATTGTGACTGGACAAGGTGAAAAAGCATTTGTTGCAGGAGCGGATATCAAAGAGATGGATCAAATGTCTCCTATCCAAGCACATGATTATATGACCTATGCTAATGATACGTTTACCCGTCTATCTGAACTAACGCAACCAACTATTGCAGTTCTAAACGGTTATGCTTTAGGAGGTGGTTTGGAATTAGCCCTATCAACAGATATTCGTATTGGTTACGAAAAGACCACTGTAGGATTTCCAGAGGTAGGTCTAGGTATTATTCCAGGATTTGCTGGAACACAAAGAATGTCTCGCTTAATTGGTACCAGCAAGACAAAAGAACTAATTTTTACTGCTAGAATGGTTAAAGGTCAAGAAGCCTATGAATTAGGCATCTTGAATAAATTGGTGGCAGCTGAGGAATTGTTGACAGCAGCTGAGGAATTGGCAGTCTCTATTATGAAAAACGCTCCTTTGGCAGTTGAAAAAGCCAAGCATATTATTCAAGTTGGATCAGAACTCCCACTGAAAAATGCGATTCGATTAGAAACAGAAGCTGAAGCTCTCCTCTTCTCAACAGAAGATAAGGTAGAAGGAATGCGCGCTTTTGTTGAGAAACGCAAAGCTGAGTTTCAGCGTAAATAGAAAGAGGAGATAGAAGATGCAAGTTGTAACATTATCGGATGCAATTTCCTTGATTCACTCAGGAGATAAAGTAGGAATTTCAGGTTTTCTTGGAGTAGGGGAACCACTTGAATTGATTGAAGAATTGGTTTCTCAAAACCAGCAAGATTTGACATTGGTATCAGTCGTAACATCTCAACCTGGTAAGGAAGTCGGTGTGGGGCGTCTTTGTGAAAATCACCAAGTTAAAAAATACATTGCAGCTCACGTAGGAACGTCTGCAGCAGCTCAACACGAGTATTTCAGTGGAAATATGGAAGTTGAATTTACTCCAATGGGAACTGTTGTTGAACGATTACATGCAGCTGGAGCTGGTCTAGGAGCAGTATTGACACCAACAGGTGTAGGTACTATTTTGGAAAAAGATCAGGAGAAGGTTACTCGCAATGGAAAAGAATATTTAATTTATGATCCATTGAAGATTGATGTAGCTTTGATTAAGGCTACAAAGGCAGACAAGTATGGAAACTTATACTTGGACGGTACGACAAAAAATATTTCACTTCAGCTAGCTTTGGCAGCTAATACAGTCATTGTAGAAACTAATGAGTTGTTAGAAGTGGGAGAAATTGATCCTAATGATATTTACATCCCAGGTATCCTTGTCGATTATGTTGTTCAGGGATTGTCTCCAGAAGAGCATCATAAAATGATGGGTGATTTGTGGACAGAGACTAAGAAACTTGCGGGGGTAAACTAAAATGAAGGCAAAAGAAATTATTGCAAGACGTGTGGCGCTTGAGTTTAAAGATGGGGATGTTGTGAATCTGGGATTTGGTATTCCAAATGCATCTGCCGATTATATCCCTGAGGGAGTTAATGTCATTCTTCAAGCAGAAAATGGAGCTCTTCGTTTTGGGGAAACCCCTACCAAAGATGGATACAATGCAAACTTGGCAAATTCGGGAGGTGCCCCAATCACCTTGTTGCCAGGAGCCGCCTTGTTTGATTTGCAAACATCTTTTGCGATTATTCGTGGAGGTCATGTGGATGCTACAGTATTAGGTGCACTTGAAGTGAGCCAAGACGGTAGTATCGCAAACTGGATTATTCCAGGTAAGTTTGCCCCAGGTATGGGTGGTGCTATGGACTTACTTGTTGGAGCAAAACGTGTTATTGGTGCGATTCAACATACGACAGGGGATGGTCAATCAAAATTGTTGAAAGAGTGTACCCTTCCTTTGTCAGCTAAAGGAGTATTGGATTTGATTATTACTGATTTAGCTGTTTTTGGAATCCAAGATGGTAAATTCTTATTGAAGGAATTAGCTCCTGGTGTGACTTTAGAGGAAGTTCTTGAAAAGACAGACGGAGATGTTATTGTTTCAGATGATTTGAAAATCATGCCTATTTGATAATGAGCAATCGGTAGGAAGATATTTTTTCATAGTGTGGTATGATATATATTGATAACTTTTGTAAGCGATTTATAAATGAGAGTGCAATAGTTATCTAACAGACTATACCTAATGAAAAGAGGTTGAAAGATTTCTAAATTATATGATTTGCTATAAGATTTAATTATTGGGTAGCTTGTATAAATAACGGAGATAGAACTGAGCTTGTGTTAGTTTAGAGTTTCCTGTTTGCGTATAAGTTTGGTGAAAAAGATAGTATCTATAGTAGCGAAGGAAAGAGAGGTGATTGGCCAGTGGATATTATTCAAATGAATTATTTTATCAATATTATAGAATGTGGATGTAATCTTTCCATTGCTGCGAAAAAAATCCACATCAGTCAGTCTGCCTTAAGTCAGTTTGTAACAAATTTTGAAGCGACTGAAGGGGTTCAGTTATTTCATAGAAAAAATGGTAGATTAGAAAGTCTCACTGGAGCTGGAAGAAAGATTTATCGGTTTGCTACTGAGATTGTGAATCGTCATGAAGAAATGCTTTCCATGATTCATAGTGAAGCGCAAAAACAAAAAGGGACAATAAACCTTGGAATTCCATCCTTGATTTTACGTGTGTATTTTGCTAGTTTGCTTCCACAATTTTTCAAAAATAACCCTCATATCCATATACAAGTGACAGAAGGAGGGGGAAAAGAAATTCGTCAAAAAATGACGGAAGGAGATTTGCGCCTAGCATTTTTGATTGAGCCTACCTTGTTGGATACAAAGAAGTTTGATCAGCATGTTATCCAACTGGATGAGTATGTTGCTTATATGGATAAAAATCATCCACTTTCAGATAAAGGATTGTTGGAATGGTCAGATATATCTGACTATGAGATAGCAACTTTTAATAAGTCCTTTACTACTTATGATTTGGTTACTGAAAAATTCGCTTCACAGGGAATTTCTCCTAAATTTGCTTATCTTTCCTCTACATGGGACTTTTTGGTGGAGTCAACTTACCAAACGGACTTAATCGCGATTTTACCTAAACCGATTAGCCATCTAGTAGATAGTAGTCGCTTTAAAGCAGTGACTTTTAAAGATCCGATTCCATTTAATATTTGGTTTTGTAGACCATATAAATCTTCCTATAGTGAGGTTGAATCATATGTTTACGAAGAGCTATTGAGGGATTATTACCAACCTGTTGCTGATAATTAAATTGAGGTGAAGATGATGATTGATAATAATGCCTTGGAGCATGAACTGGATGCAGAGTTACGGAATTTACTTTTACCCTATTTGAGGAACAGGGAGGATGAAAATCAATTTCCGAGAGAGTTACTCTCTAAATTTATTGATAAATATAATATGTTTTCCTCTTGTGTAGATAGTCAGCTTGATGGGGCGACTGTACCTTTTCTAACTCTTATTCGTCTGATTGCAAAGTATTTTCCAGCATTTTCTACAATTTTATTGACTCAAGCTTACTATGGAATCTACCCTTTTATGCGTTTTGGAACCATAGACCAGCAGTCTCACTATCTTGAATCATTAGTAAAAGGTGAGAGATTAGTAGGCTTGGGATTCTCTGAAGGAAAATCCATGGAAAGTTTGTCAGTAATTGAAACTACTGCTGCGAAAACAGCTACTGGTTGGCGTTTATCAGGTGAAAAATCAATTGTGTCTAATTGTCGATTTGCTGATATTTTATTGATACTTGCGAAGATAGAAGCAGATGGGGGAAAAGATTCTTTTGGTTTTTTCATAGTCGATACAAGAGACCCAGGTGTTGTTATTGGTGATGACATTAGCAAACCAGGTCTAAAGGGGTTACCCATCAGTTCTGTTGCCTTTGACAATGTGCTTCTGACGCAAGACAGATTATTGGGTTTGAGCTTATCAGGTGCTGAACAATTGAATGATATTCTTCAAAAATTACAGCTTGGTCTTAGTGCAGTCTCCCTCGGAGTTGCTGAAGGTGCATTTGAAAAAGGATTGTCTTTTGTGAAAGTTAAACGTGGGTTTGGCAAGCGTTTACTAGATGCAACTGTTTATCAGTATCAGTTTGCAGACTTGTATACAAAATTGTGTTCAGCAAAAGCGTATTTTAATTCGTATCAAGATAACATGGGAGATGCACTTTTGTTTGTATGTCAGATTAAACTTTATACAACAAAAGTTGCCTTGGAGATTTCTGAGGATATTATTCGGTTGATGAGCCCCTTGCATACTGTGGAAGATATTCCCATTGATCGGTATTTAAAAGATGCTAAAACGCTTGAAATGTATGGTAAATCAGGAGATTCGATTCGCAAGCGAATTGCCTGTCAGTGGCTAAAGGAGTAAAGAATGACAAATCTCACACTACAGGAATATCAGTTCCATGATATGAAGTTGACTTGGCTACGTGGTGCAGATAAATTAACTGATGCAGGAACACTTTTTGGCCCTGTTCCTAAAGTTGTATGGTCGCGCTATTATCCAACCAATGAGGATAATATGATGGCTGAGCTAACAGATCCAATTTTGATTCAATATAAGGAGAAAAATTACCTTATTGATACTAGTTTTGATACAGCTAAATTATCAGAAAAACAAAGACGAAATTTAGGTATTTTATCAGAGAGCAGGGTTGAGGAGAGTTTGGAACTCTTAGGATTGACTACTAGTCAGATTGATGTTGTTCTCATGACTCATATGCATCATGATCATTCAGGTGGTTTGACCTATAGGGATGTCTCTGGAGACTTGGTATCCAAGTATCCCAAAGCAAAAATCATTGTAAACGATG
The DNA here is from genome assembly GCF_946901205.1 of Streptococcus sp. Marseille-Q5619. Classification (NCBI taxonomy): domain Bacteria; kingdom Bacillati; phylum Bacillota; class Bacilli; order Lactobacillales; family Streptococcaceae; genus Streptococcus; species Streptococcus sp. Marseille-Q5619. The sequence goes on along the minus strand of NZ_CAMPPO010000006.1, from coordinate 97,503 downwards.
TCGAATGGTATGAAATGCGAAATCCTAATAATCGGACAAAAGGCACTTATCTTAGAGAAAACTGGGAACCAATTGAAAAGCAAGTAACAACTTTTTCAGAATACATTAATGTGATTCCAGAAATTCAAATGATTCGTACGAGTGGTCATAGTAATGGTCATAGTATTATTCTATTGAAACAAGGAAAGGATACGATGATTCATATGGGAGATTTGATGTTGACACATGTTCATCGGAATTCTCTGTGGGTTCCTGCAGTGGATGATTACCCTATGAAATCAATCTTGGCAAAAGAGAAGTGGCTCCGTCAAGCTTTTGAAAATGACTATAAATTTTTCTTTTATCATGATCAATTTTTAGCAGTCGCCCAGTTTGATAAAGAAGGTAAAGAATTTGTAGATTATGTGCCACGCTCTCGACCTCCAATAATTCCTTTTACAGATAGGCAAGATCGCAAACCAATTTTTTTAGGATAGTCGTATATAAGGAGACAAATGATTTCATTTTCTTGTTGACTTGGATCAGGTGGGATGACTACCCATACGCCAACAAGAAGCAACAGAAAATAAAGGAGTATTCACATGTCTATTACAAAACTTTTACAAATTAAATATCCAATTTTTCAAGGAGCTATGGCTCAAATTTCTCATTATCAATTAGCTGCAGCTGTATCAGAAGCTGGGGGATTGGGAATTATTGCCTCTGGTGGGATGACTGGAGAACAGTTACGTGAAGAAATTCGTGAGTTAAGAAAGTTGACAGATAAGCCTTTTGGTGTCAATATTATGTTGATGATGAAGAATATCAAAGATATTGTTACAGTTATTATCGAAGAAAAAGTGCCTGTTGTTACAACTGGAGCGGGAACACCAAAACATGTCATGCCTTATTTGAAGGAAGCTGGAATTAAGGTTATTCCAGTTATTGCTAGTGTGAAACATGCTCAAAAAATGCAAGAACTCGGAGTTGATGCTGTTATTGCAGAAGGTTCAGAAGCAGGTGGTCACATAGGAGAAAGTAATACTATGGCTCTTATCCCGCAAATTGTAGATGCTGTTACGATTCCTGTTATCGCAGCAGGAGGAATTGCGGATGGTAGAGGACTAGCTGCAGCCATTGCTTTAGGAGCAGCAGGTGTGCAGATGGGAACTGTTTTTCTAGCTTCAGATGAGTGTCCGATTGCTACAGAGTACAAAGAAGCAATTTTGGAGGCAAATGACACGGCAACTGCTGTTACTGGACGGATTGCTGGGGCACCAGTTCGGTGCATCCGAAATGCCATGACTGATCATTATATTGAATTAGAGCAAAAAGGAACTAACCGTGAGGAATTAGAGGAAATTACTATCGGATCTCTTTCTAAAGCGGTTTATGAAGGAGATACAGAAAATGGTTCAATGATGAGTGGTCAGATTGCGGGGTTAGTCAAAGAAATCAAACCTTGTAAGTTTATTATAGAGTCTATTGTAAGCCAAGCACAAGAAAGATTGAAAGGTCTTCAGATAGAAGTTGGAGAATAGTCTCTTTTAGTTAAAGAAACTATCGTTAATGAAGAAAATAGAGGATGACTACTTCTTCCTCTATTTTTTATGTTCAAATCAAGAAGAAATAGAGACTGAATGTATAAACTCACAGCTAAACTGTTAATGCTAATAGCCATAAACTTCTTTAAAAGTCGCTTTTTGAGGGGTATTATGGTATAATGGGTGCCAAGAGGTTTGGAATGAAAAAATTTTATGTAAGTCCAGTCTTTCCTATTCTAGTAGGATTGATTGCGTTTGGAGTCTTATCCACTTTCATTATTTTTGTTAATAATCATCTGTTGACGCTTTTAATTTTGTTTCTTTTTGTAGGAGGCTATGTTTTTTTATTTAAGAAACTGAGAGTGCATTATACAAGGAGTGATGTAGAACAGATACAGTATGTAAATCACCAAGCGGAAGAAAGTTTGACATCTCTATTGGAACAGATGCCTGTAGGTGTTATGAAATTGAATTTATCTTCTGGAGAGGTTGAGTGGTTTAATCCCTATGCTGAATTGATTTTGACCAAGGAAGATGGCGATTTTGATTTGGAAGCTGTTCAAACGATTATCAAGGCTTCAGTAGGAAATCCGTCTACTTATGCCAAGCTGGGTGAGAAGCGTTATGCTGTTCATATGGATGCTTCTTCCGGTGTTTTGTATTTTGTAGATGTATCCAGGGAGCAAGCCATAACAGATGAATTAGTAACGAGTCGACCAGTGATTGGAGTTGTGTCTGTGGATAATTATGATGATTTGGAGGATGCAACTTCTGAGTCAGATATTAGTCAAATCAATAGTTTTGTAGCTAATTTTATATCAGAGTTTTCAGAAAAATACATGATGTTCTCTCGTCGAGTGAGTATGGATCGCTTTTATCTATTTACGGACTACACGGTGCTTGAGGGATTGATGAACGATAAATTTTCTGTTATTGATTCTTTCAGAGAAGAGTCGAAACAGAGACAGTTGCCATTGACCTTAAGTATGGGATTTTCTTATGGTGATGGAAATCATGATGAAATCGGGAAAGTTGCATTGCTCAACTTAAACTTGGCTGAAGTACGTGGTGGCGACCAGGTGGTTGTCAAGGAGAATGATGAAACGAAAAATCCAGTCTACTTTGGCGGTGGGTCGGCTGCGTCCATCAAGCGCACTCGTACCCGTACTCGATCAATGATGACAGCCATATCTGATAAGATTCGTAGTGTGGATCAAGTGTTTGTAGTTGGGCATAGAAATTTAGATATGGATGCCTTGGGCTCTGCTGTAGGTATGCAGTTGTTCGCCAGCAATGTGATTGAAAATAGCTATGCTCTTTATGATGAAGAACAAATGTCTCCAGATATTGAACGTGCTGTTTCATTCTTAGAAAAAGAAGGAGTTACGAAGTTGTTGTCTGTCAAGGATGCAATGGCGATGGTGACCAATCGTTCTTTGTTGATTCTTGTAGACCATTCAAAGACTGCTTTAACTTTATCAAAAGAATTTTATGATTTGTTTACACAGACCATCGTTATTGACCACCATAGAAGGGATCAGGATTTTCCAGATAATGCAGTCATCACTTATATCGAAAGTGGTGCAAGCAGTGCCAGTGAGTTGGTAACGGAATTGATTCAGTTCCAGAATTCTAAGAAAAATCGTTTGAGTCGTATGCAAGCAAGTGTCTTGATGGCTGGTATGATGCTGGATACTAAAAATTTCACCTCACGAGTGACTAGTCGGACATTTGATGTTGCTAGCTATCTCAGAACGAGAGGAAGTGATAGTATTGCTATCCAAGAAATCGCTGCGACAGATTTTGAAGAATATCGTGAGGTCAATGAACTGATTTTACAGGGGCGTAAATTAGGTTCAGATGTACTAATAGCAGAGGCTAAGGACACGAAATGCTATGATACAGTTGTTATTAGTAAGGCAGCAGATGCCATGTTAGCTATGTCAGGTATTGAAGCGAGTTTTGTTCTTGCGAAAAATACACAAGGATTTATCTCTATCTCAGCTCGAAGTCGTAGTAAACTGAATGTACAACGGATTATGGAAGAGTTAGGCGGTGGAGGTCACTTTAATTTGGCAGCAGCTCAAATTAAGGATTTAACCTTGTCGGAAGCAGGTGAAAAACTGACAGAAATTGTATTAAATGAAATAAAGGAAAAGGAGAAAGAAGAATGAAAGTAATCTTTTTAGCAGATGTTAAAGGAAAAGGTAAAAAAGGCGAAATTAAGGAAGTACCAACAGGGTATGCGCAAAACTTTCTTATCAAAAAGAACCTAGCAAAAGAAGCGACTGCTCAAGCTGTAGGTGAACTTCGTGGTAAACAAAAATCCGAAGAGAAAGCTCACGCTGAGATGATTGCAGAAGCAAAAGCAATTAAAGCCCAACTTGAAGCAGAAGAAACGGTTGTAGAATTTGTTGAAAAAGTTGGTCCAGATGGTCGTACCTTTGGTTCTATTACCAATAAGAAGATTGCAGAAGAATTGCAAAAGCAATTTGGAATTAAGATTGATAAACGTCATATTCAAGTACAAGCTCCGATTCGAGCGGTTGGTTTGATTGATGTGCCAGTGAAAATCTATCAAGATATCACAAGTGTAATCAATCTTCGTGTGAAAGAAGGATAAGTTTACACCTTCTTGACAAGATTGTAAAAGGAAGGGAAGTCTGATGGCAGAAGTAGAAGAGTTACGAGTACAACCTCAAGATATCTTAGCTGAGCAATCTGTTTTGGGGGCTATCTTTATTGATGAGAGTAAACTTGTTTTTGTGCGAGAATATATTGAGTCTCGGGACTTTTTTAAGTATGCCCATCGTTTGATTTTCCAAGCTATGGTTGATTTATCCGATCGTGGCGATGCTATAGATGCAACAACGGTTCGTACCATTCTTGATAATCAAGGTGATTTACAGAATATTGGTGGCTTGTCTTACTTGGTTGAGATTGTCAATTCTGTGCCAACTTCTGCTAATGCGGAGTACTATGCTAAGATTGTTGCAGAAAAAGCAATGCTACGGCGATTAATCTCCAAGTTGACAGAGTCTGTCAATCAAGCTTACGAGGCTTCGCAACCAGCTGATGAAATCATTGCTCAGGCAGAAAAAGGCCTGATTGATGTCAGTGAAAATGCTAATCGAAGTGGATTTAAGAACATTCGAGATGTGTTGAATATCAACTTTGGAAATCTGGAAGCTCGCTCGCAGCAAACGACTGATATTACAGGTATTGCGACAGGCTATCGTGATTTAGATCATATGACGACTGGTCTTCATGAGGAGGAGTTGATTATCTTAGCAGCTCGTCCGGCGGTTGGTAAGACAGCCTTTGCCTTGAATATTGCTCAGAATATTGGGACCAAGTTGGACAAAACGGTTGCTATTTTTTCACTGGAAATGGGTGCGGAAAGTCTAGTGGATCGTATGTTGGCGGCAGAAGGTTTGGTGGAATCCCATTCTATCCGTACGGGGCAATTGACTGATGAGGAATGGCAAAAGTATACCATTGCTCAAGGGAATCTAGCCAACGCGAGTATCTATATCGATGATACGCCAGGGATTCGAATCACGGAAATTCGTTCTCGCTCACGCAAACTTGCTCAAGAAACGGGTAATCTTGGTTTGATTTTGATAGATTACTTGCAGCTTATCACGGGAACTGGGCGAGAAAACCGCCAACAAGAAGTTTCAGAAATTTCACGTCAGTTGAAAATCCTAGCAAAAGAACTGAAAGTTCCAGTAATTGCTCTAAGTCAGCTTTCTCGTGGTGTAGAACAACGTCAGGATAAAAGACCAGTCTTGTCTGATATTCGTGAATCTGGGTCTATTGAGCAAGATGCTGATATCGTAGCTTTTCTCTATCGTGACGATTACTATGAGCGTGGTGGTGAAGAAGAGGACGGTATCCCAAATAATAAGGTGGAAGTTATTATCGAGAAAAACCGTAGTGGAGCTCGTGGAACAGTGGAATTGATTTTCCAAAAAGAATACAATAAATTTTCAAGTATCTCAAAAAGGGAGGCATAAAATGACAGATGCATTTACAGATGTAGCTAAGATGAAAAAAATCAAAGAGGAAATCAAGGCACATGAGGGTCATGTAATTGAAATGACCTTGGAAAATGGGCGTAAGCGTCAAAAAAATAGATTGGGTAAGTTAATTGAAGTTTATCCATCCCTATTTATTGTGGAATTTGGGAATGTGGAAGGAGATAAACAGGCTAATGTTTACGTTGAATCCTTTACTTACTCAGATATCCTTACAGAAAAAAATCTAATTCATTATCTGGACTAAAGTGAGAAATTTTCTCACTTTTTCTTTTTTCTCCGAATAGTTTAAGTGAAGGTAATCTTCGATTTATATTATTTTCAAGGAGGAAGAATGAAAATTTTACCGTTTAAAGTAACAGAGACAAGGTTTTCTTTCAGAAAATCAGCTAAAAAGGTTGTTCCTTTTTTAGTAGTAGGATTGATGTTAGCAGCGAGTGATAGTGTATATGCCTATTCTGGAGGAAATGGATCGATTGCGCGTGGAGATGATTATCCTGTTTATTATAAAAATGGGAGCCAGGAGATTGATCAGTGGCGCATGTATTCTCGTCAGTGTACTTCTTTTGCAGCCTTTCGTTTGAGTAATGTCAATGGTTTTGAGATTCCAAGGGCTTATGGAAATGCGAATGAATGGGGCTATCGTGCTCGTCGTGAAGGTTATCGTGTCGATAATAGACCAGCGATTGGCTCTATTGCTTGGTCTACTGCAGGAACTTATGGGCATGTTGCCTGGGTGTCAAATGTAATGGGAGATCAGATTGAGATCGAGGAATATAACTATGGTTATACAGAAGCCTATAATAAACGAATTATAAAAGCAAATACGATGACAGGATTTATTCATTTTAAAGATTTAGCTGGTGGCAGTGTTGGGAATAGTCAAACCTCAGTTTCAACAGGAGGAACACATTATTTCAAGTCTAAGTCTGCTATCAAAAATCAGCCACTAGCTAGCGCAACTGCGATTGATTACTATTATCCTGGGGAGAAGGTTCATTATGATCAAATTCTCGAAAAAGATGGATACAAGTGGTTGAGTTATACAGCTTATAACGGAAGTCGTCGTTATATCCAGCTAGAGGGAGTGACTTCTTCACAAAATTATCAGAACCAATCAGGGAATAGCTCTAATTATAGCTCAAATAATGGATCGACTGTCGGTTGGAAGAAAATAAATGGTAGTTGGTATCATTTTAAATCAAATGGGTCTAAATCAACGGGATGGTTGAAAGATGGTTCTAGCTGGTATTATTTGAAATCATCTGGTGAAATGCAGACAGGCTGGTTAAAGGAAAATGGCTCGTGGTATTATCTGGATAGTTCAGGGGCAATGAAAACAGGCTGGTATCAAGTTTCTGGTAAGTGGTATTATTCTTACTCTTCAGGTGTCTTAGCTGTTAATACGGCGGTGGATGGCTACAGAGTAAACAGTGATGGAGAACGAGTATAGAAAATTGGAGTAGGAAATGTTTCCTGCTCTTTTCTGTAAGCAGTTTCCTTGACATTTTTCTTAATTTGCGCTATCATATATCCATATAATATATGGGAGTCTGTGTACAGTCTGAGAGGAAGTGTTAAACTTCGACCGCACCTGATCTGGGTAATGCCAGCGGAGGGAACGATACTTAGTCTATTCTTGACCTTTTCCATATATGGTAAAGGTTTTTCTTTTTGTCAAAGGAAAACGAGAAGAGGAGGTTTTTATGAAAGCAAGCATCGCCTTGCAAGTTTTACCCCTAGCACAGGGGATTGATCGGATTGCTGTTATCGATCAAGTCATTGCTTATCTACAAGCTCAAGAAGTGACCATAGTGGTGACACCATTTGAAACGGTCTTGGAAGGGGAGTTTGATGAGCTCATGCGCATTCTCAAAGAAGCGCTGGAAGTGGCAGGGCAGGAGGCAGATAATGTCTTTGCCAATGTCAAAATAAATGTAGGAGAGATTTTAAGTATTGATGAGAAACTTGAAAAGTATACTGAGACGACACATTAGTCTATTGGGCTTTCTGGGGGTCTTGTCAATCTGGCAGTTAGCAGGTTTTCTTAAACTTCTCCCCAAGTTTATCCTGCCGACACCTTTTGAAATTCTTCAGGCCTTTGTTCGTGATAGAGAATTTCTCTGGTACCATAGCTGGGCGACCTTGAGAGTGGCTTTGCTAGGTCTAATTTTGGGAGTCTTGATTGCCTGTCTCATGGCTGTGCTCATGGACAGTTTGACTTGGCTCAATGACTTGATTTACCCTATGATGGTGGTCGTTCAGACCATTCCGACCATTGCTATAGCTCCTATCTTGGTCTTGTGGCTAGGTTATGGGATTCTGCCCAAGATTGTCTTGATTATTTTGACGACAACTTTTCCTATCATCGTTAGTATTTTGGACGGTTTTAGGCATTGTGACAAGGATATGTTGACCTTGTTTAGTCTGATGCGGGCCAAGCCTTGGCAAATCCTGTGGCATTTTAAAATTCCAGTCAGTCTGCCTTACTTTTATGCAGGTCTGAGGGTCAGTGTCTCCTATGCCTTTATCACAACCGTGGTATCTGAGTGGTTGGGAGGATTTGAAGGACTAGGTGTCTACATGATTCAGTCCAAGAAACTGTTTCAGTATGATACCATGTTTGCTATTATTATTCTGGTATCGATTATCAGCCTTCTGGGTATGAAGTTGGTCGATATCAGCGAGAAATATGTTATTAAATGGAAACGTTCGTAGAATTAGAATGTTTCTGAAAAAGAAAAGAGGAAATTGAAATGAAGAAAACATGGAAAGTGTTTTTAACGCTTGTAACAGCTCTTGTAGCTGTTGTGCTTGTGGCCTGTGGTCAAGGAACTGCTTCTAAAGACAACAAAGAGGCAGAACTTAAGAAGGTTGACTTTATCCTAGACTGGACACCAAATACCAACCACACAGGGCTTTATGTTGCCAAGGAAAAAGGTTATTTCAAAGAAGCTGGAGTGGATGTTGATTTGAAATTGCCACCAGAAGAAAGTTCTTCTGACTTGGTTATCAACGGAAAGGCACCATTTGCAGTTTATTTCCAAGACTACATGGCTAAAAAATTGGAAAAAGGGGCAGGAATTACTGCCGTTGCAGCTATCGTAGAACACAATACATCTGGAATTATCTCTCGAAAATCTGATAATGTAGCTAGTCCAAAGGACTTGGTTGGTAAGAAATACGGAACTTGGAATGACCCAACTGAACTTGCTATGTTGAAAACCTTGGTAGAATCACAAGGCGGAGACTTTGAGAAGGTTGAAAAAGTACCAAACAACGACTCAAACTCGATCACACCGATTGCCAATGGCGTCTTTGACGCTGCTTGGATTTACTACGGTTGGGATGGTATCCTTGCCAAATCTCAAGGTGTAGATGCTAATTTCATGTACTTGAAAGACTACGTTAAAGAATTTGACTACTATTCACCAGTCATCATCGCAAACAACGACTATTTGAAAGATAATAAAGAAGAAGCTCGTAAAGTCATCCAAGCTATCAAAAAAGGCTACCAATATGCTATGGAGCATCCAGAAGAAGCAGCTGATATCCTCATCAAAAATGCACCTGAACTCAAGGAAAAACGTGACTTTGTTATCGAATCTCAAAAATACTTGTCAAAAGAATACGCAAGCGACAAGGAAAAATGGGGTCAATTTGATGCAGCTCGCTGGAATGCCTTCTACAAATGGGATAAAGAAAATGGTATCCTTAAAGAAGACTTGACAGACAAAGGCTTCACCAACGAATTTGTGAAATAATGACAGAAATTAGACTAGAACACGTCAGTTATGCCTATGGTCAAGAGAGGATTTTAGAGGACATCAACCTGCAGGTGACTTCAGGCGAAGTGGTTTCCATCCTAGGCCCAAGTGGTGTTGGTAAGACTACGCTTTTCAACTTAATTGCGGGGATTTTAGAAGTTCAGTCAGGGAGAATTGTCCTTGATGGTGAAGAAAATCCCAAGGGGCGCGTGAGTTATATGTTGCAAAAGGATCTGCTCTTGGAGCACAAGACGGTGCTTGGTAATATCATTCTTCCTCTCTTGATTCAAAAAGTGGATAAGGCGGAAGCTATTGCCCGCGCGGATGAAATTCTTGCGACCTTCCAGTTGACAGCTGTAAGAGATAAATACCCTCATGAACTCAGTGGTGGGATGCGTCAGCGTGTAGCCTTGCTTCGAACTTACCTTTTCGGGCACAAGCTCTTTCTCTTGGATGAGGCCTTTAGCGCTTTGGATGAGATGACCAAGATGGAACTCCATGCTTGGTATCTTGAAATTCACAAGCAGTTGCAGCTAACAACCTTGATTATTACTCACAGTATCGAGGAGGCCCTTAATCTCAGCGACCGCATCTATATTTTGAAAAATCGCCCTGGGCAGATTGTTTCAGAAATTAAACTAGATTGGTCTGAAGAAGAGGACAAGGAAGTCCAAAAGATTGCCTACAAACGTCAAATCTTGGTAGAATTAGGCTTGGATAAGTAGAAAAATAGGGAGTTGGTGAAGATTATCCTTTACCAGCGCCCTTTTTCTTTTAAAAATGAGAAAATTTCGGTATAATAGTCAAAGATAGTCAAGGTTTAAAGAGAGAGGTGGGTTTGTAATGAGATTTAAAAATACATCGGATCATATTGAGGCCTACATCAAGGCGATTTTAGATCAATCTGGAATTGTGGAGTTGCAACGGAGTCAGTTGGCAGATACCTTTCAGGTTGTTCCTAGTCAGATCAACTATGTGATCAAGACACGCTTTACGGAAAGTAGAGGCTACTTGGTTGAAAGTAAGCGTGGTGGCGGAGGCTACATTCGTATAGGACGGATTGAGTTTTCTAGTCATCATGAAATGCTCAGGGAGCTGCTTTACTCAATTGGTGAGCGGGTCAGTCAAGAAATTTATGAGGATATTCTACAGCTTTTGGTTGAGCAGGAATTGATGACCAAGCAGGAGATGAATTTGCTGGTAGCAGTAGCTTTGGATCGCGTTCTAGGAGAAGAAGCTCCAGTTGTTCGTGCTAATATGCTACGACAGGTCATACAAGAGGTAGATAGAAAAGGGAAGTAAGATGAACTATTCAAAAGCATTGAATGAATGTATCGAAAGTGCCTACATGGTGGCTGGCCATTTTGGAGCTCGTTATCTAGAGTCTTGGCACTTGTTGATTGCCATGTCCAATCACAGTTATAGTGTGGCAGGGGCGACTTTAAATGATTATCCATATGAGATGGACCGTTTAGAAGAAGTCGCTTTGGAACTGACTGAAACGGACTATAGCCAGGATGAAACCTTTACGGAATTGCCGTTTTCTCATCGTTTGCAGGTTCTCTTTGATGAAGCCGAATATGTAGCGTCAGTGGTTCATGCTAAGGTGCTGGGGACAGAGCATGTCCTCTATGCGATTTTGCATGATGGCAATGCCTTGGCAACTCGTATCTTGGAGAGAGCTGGTTTTTCTTATGAAGACAAGAAAGATCAGGTCAAGATTGCTGCCCTTCGTCGAAATCTAGAAGAACGGGCAGGCTGGACTCGTGAAGACCTCAAGGCTTTACGCCAACGCCATCGTACAGTAGCTGACAAACAAAATTCTATGGCCAATATGATGGGTATGCCCCAGACTCCTAGTGGTGGTCTCGAGGACTATACGCATGATTTGACAGAGCAAGCGCGTTTTGGCAAGTTAGAACCAGTCATCGGTCGGGACAAGGAAATCTCGCGTATGATTCAAATCTTGAGTCGGAAGACTAAGAACAACCCTGTCTTGGTTGGGGATGCTGGTGTCGGGAAAACTGCTCTGGCGCTTGGTCTTGCCCAGCGTATTGCTAGTGGGGATGTGCCTACGGAAATGGCTAAGATGCGCGTGTTAGAGCTTGATTTGATGAATGTCGTTGCAGGGACACGTTTCCGTGGTGACTTTGAAGAACGCATGAACAATATCATCAAGGATATTGAAGAAGATGGTCAAGTTATCCTCTTTATCGATGAACTTCACACTATCATGGGTTCTGGTAGTGGGATTGACTCAACTCTGGATGCGGCCAATATCTTGAAGCCAGCCTTGGCGCGTGGAACTTTGAGAACGGTTGGTGCCACCACTCAGGAAGAGTACCAAAAACACATCGAAAAAGATGCGGCCCTTTCTCGTCGATTCGCCAAAGTAACGATTGAAGAGCCAAGTGTTGCAGACAGCATGACCATTTTGCAAGGTTTGAAGGCGACTTATGAGAAACATCATCGTGTGCAAATCACAGATGAAGCGGTTGAAACAGCCGTCAAGATGGCGCATCGTTACTTGACTAGTCGTCACTTGCCAGACTCTGCTATCGATCTCTTGGATGAGGCAGCAGCAACAGTGCAAAATAAGTCAAGGCATGTAAAAGCAGACGATTCTGGTTTGAGTCCAGCTGACAAGGCCTTGATGGATGGTAAGTGGAAACAGGCAGCTCAGCTAATCGCAAAAGAAGAGGAAGTGCCTGTCTATAAAGACTTGGTGACAGAGTCTGATATTTTGACCACCTTGAGTCGCTTGTCAGGTATCCCCGTTCAAAAACTGACTCAAACGGATGCTAAGAAGTACCTGAATCTTGAAGCTGAACTGCACAAACGTGTCATCGGTCAAGATCAAGCAGTTTCAAGCATTAGCCGTGCGATTCGCCGCAACCAGTCAGGGATTCGTAGTCATAAGCGCCCGATTGGTTCCTTTATGTTCTTAGGGCCTACGGGTGTCGGAAAAACTGAATTAGCCAAGGCTCTGGCAGAGGTCCTCTTTGACGACGAATCAGCCCTTATTCGCTTTGATATGAGTGAGTATATGGAGAAATTCGCGGCCAGCCGTCTCAATGGAGCTCCTCCGGGCTATGTGGGGTATGAAGAAGGTGGGGAGTTGACAGAGAAGGTTCGCAACAAACCCTATTCCGTTCTCCTCTTTGATGAGGTAGAGAAGGCCCATCCAGACATCTTTAATGTTCTCTTGCAGGTTCTGGATGACGGTGTCTTGACAGATAGCAAGGGACGCAAGGTCGATTTTTCAAATACCATTATTATCATGACGTCAAATCTTGGTGCGACAGCCCTTCGGGATGACAAGACCGTCGGTTTTGGAGCTAAGGATATTCGTTTTGACCAGGAAAATATGGAAAAACGCATGTTTGAAGAGCTGAAAAAGGCTTATAGACCGGAGTTTATCAACCGTATTGATGAAAAGGTGGTCTTCCATAGACTGTCTAGCGACCATATGCAGGAAGTGGTGAAGATTATGGTCAAACCTTTAGTGGCAAGTTTGGCTGAAAAAGGTATTGACTTGAAATTACAAACTTCCGCACTGAAATTGTTGGCCAATCAAGGATATGACCCAGAGATGGGAGCTCGTCCACTTCGCAGAACCCTACAAACAGAAGTGGAAGACAAGTTAGCAGAACTTCTTCTCAATGGAGAATTAGAGGCAGGCAGCACACTTAAGATTGGTGTCAAAGCAGGCCAGTTAAAATTTGATATTGCATAAAAATGGAGAATCAGGAGAAATCTTGATTCTCTTTTTTGCTACTTTTTTATAAAAAATAGCATAAAAATCTAGTTATCCGCATAAAAACTGGACTTATCACACTTTATCAAGGTCAAAACCACTCAATTTACTACTAATTTACTACTTATGAATGAGCTTTGATACGACGATTTATCCTTGAAAAGTGAAGATATAAAGATACTTCCAATAAAATTTGAATATTTAATAGGTAGACACTTCAAAAAATGAGGTGTCTATTTTTTTACCCGATTTTGAAAGGAAGTGAACTTATGAAAACAAAAAATCAAGAATCAAAAGGTCGTTCCCCACTCTTTAAGACCATCAAACATTCATTCAGCCAATAAAAAAGAAAGGATAGGTAAAAATATGGAACTTAAATTTGTGATTCCCAACATGGAAAAAACATTCGGCAATTTAGAATTTGCTGGCGAGGATAAAGTCGTTCAGCGAAGAATCAACGGACGGCTAACTGTCTTATCAAGAAGCTATAATCTCTATTCTGATGTTCAAAGAGCAGATGATATTGTGGTGGTGCTTCCTGCTGAAGCTGGCGAAAAACATTTCGGCTTTGAGGAACGTGTGAAGTTAGTCAATCCACGTATTACCGCAGAGGGCTACAAAATCGGCACTCGTGGTTTTACAAATTACCTTTTACATGCTGACGACATGATAAAAGAATAAAGAAAGAGAGGAAAAATGATGAGATTAGCAAATGGCATTGTATTAGATAAAGACACGACTTTTGGAGAATTGAAATTCTCTGCTCTACGTCGTGAAGTGAGAATCCAAAATGAAGACGGGTCGGTTTCAGATGAAATCAAGGAACGTACCTATGACTTAAAATCCAAAGGACAAGGACGCATGATTCAAGTAAGTATTCCTGCCAGCGTGCCTTTGAAAGAGTTTGATTATAACGCACGGGTGGAACTTATCAATCCCATTGCGGACACCGTTGCTACTGCCACCTATCAAGGAGCAGATGTTGACTGGTATATCAAGGCAGACGATATTGTGCTGACAAAGGATTCTAGTTCATTCAAAGCTCAACCACAAGCAAAGAAAGAACCGACACAAGACAAATAGTCGCTAGGTAGAAAGGAGACTTTTTCGCATGAAACAGCGTGGTAAAAGGATTCGCCCATCTGGTAAAGATTTAGTCTTTCATTTTACGATAGCGTTTGTATTCAAACGGGTTCGCTATGATACGGTTAAACAACTTTACCACCGTCAAAAACTGGCAAAGATGATACTTGAAAACAAGTGGTATGAATCTGAACAGGTCAAAACAGAGGTTTTCTTTAAAGATAGTGCTGGTCGTACAAAGGAAAAGATAACCTACTTCCCTAAAATGTATTATCGACTTAAAAATGGCTTGATACAGATACGGGTGGAAATCACGCTGGGAAAATATCAAGACCAACTCTTACACTTGGAAAAGAAATTAGAGAGTGGCTTGTACTGTGAGCTGACGGATAAAGAGTTAAAGGATTCCTATGTGGAATATACTTTGCTCTATGACACCATAGCCAGTCGTATTTCTATTGATGAAGTAGAAGCTAAAGATGGTAAACTTCGCTTAATGAAAAACGTATGGTGGGAATATGATAAGCTCCCTCATATGTTGATTGCTGGTGGTACAGGTGGCGGTAAAACTTACTTTATACTGACACTGATTGAAGCCTTGCTTCATACAGATTCAAAACTGTATATTCTTGACCCGAAAAATGCTGACCTTGCGGACTTAGGTTCTGTGATGGCAAATGTCTACTATAGAAAAGAAGACTTGCTTTCTTGCATTGAAACATTCTATGAAGAAATGATGAAACGTAGTGAGGAAATGAAGCAGATGAAGAACTATAAGACTGGCAAAAATTATGCTTACTTAGGTCTCCCGGCACACTTCTTAATCTTTGATGAATACGTCGCTTTCATGGAAATGCTGGGAACAAAAGAAAACACCGCAGTTATGAATAAGCTGAAACAGATTGTCATGTTAGGTCGTCAAGCTGGCTTCTTTCTAATACTGGCTTGTCAACGTCCAGACGCAAAATATTTAGGCGACGGAATCCGTGATCAGTTTAATTTCAGAGTGGCTTTAGGTCGTATGTCTGAAATGGGCTATGGCATGATGTTTGGCAGTGACATACAAAAGGATTTCTTCTTAAAGCGAATCAAAGGTCGTGGCTATGTTGATGTAGGAACAAGTGTCATATCAGAGTTTTATACTCCCCTTGTACCAAAAGGATATGATTTCTTGGAGGAAATTAAAAAGTTATCCAACAGCAGACAGTCCACGCAGGCGACGTGCGAAGCGGAAGTCGCAGGTGTGGACTGATCTTGCTGGCTGGTGTGGCAATAGCCACGCCAGCACTTAACCCCCCGTATCTAACAGGGGGGTACAAATCGACAGGAAACAGTCAAAAAAACATTAGAAAATCCTTTGGTTACAAGGGATTTACAAAATTTCAGCGTATGTCAAATGGGCTTTAAAAGTTGACATACGCCTTTTTGATTGGAGGGATTTTTACTGAATGAACAAACTTGGTTACAGCATTTAAAAGAAAAACGCTTGGCTTATGGACTATCTCAAAACCGTTTAGCTGTTGCGACTGGTATTACAAGGCAGTATCTAAGCGATATTGAAACAGGAAAAGTCAAGCCATCAGAGGATTTACAGCAGTCCCTTTGGGAAGCTCTGGAACGCTTCAATCCCGACGCTCCCCTTGAAATGCTGTTTGATTATGTAAGGATTCGCTTTCCGACAACAGACGTACAGCAGGTGGTCGAAAACATCTTACAACTGAAACTGTCCTATTTTCTTCATGAGGACTATGGTTTCTATTCTTATTCAGAGCATTATGCTTTAGGCGACATATTCGTCCTTTGCTCCCATGAACTGGACAAAGGAGTTCTGGTGGAATTGAAAGGTCGTGGGTGCAGACAATTTGAAAGCTATCTTCTGGCACAACAAAGAAGCTGGTATGAGTTCTTTATGGACGTTTTGGTGGCTGGCGGTGTGATGAAACGCCTTGACCTTGCCATTAACGATAAGACAGGGATTTTGAATATCCCTGTACTCACTGAAAAGTGCCAACAGGAAGAATGTATCTCCGTCTTCCGCAGTTTTAAAAGCTATCGCAGTGGCGAACTGGTACGCAAAGAGGAAAAGGAATGTATGGGAAACACCCTCTATATCGGTTCATTACAAAGTGAAGTTTATTTCTGTATCTATGAAAAGGACTACGAGCAGTACAAGAAAAATGATATTCCCATTGAAGACGCAGAAGTAAAAAACCGTTTTGAGATTCGATTGAAAAATGAGCGTGCCTATTATGCAGTCCGTGATTTACTCGTCTATGACAATCCAGAGCATACCGCCTTTAAAATTATCAATCGGTATATCCGTTTTGTAGATAAAGACGATTCCAAACCTCGTTCTGATTGGAAACTGAATGAAGAATGGGCTTGGTTTATTGGGAACAATCGTGAACGATTAAAACTAACCACAAAACCAGAGCCTTACTCCTTCCAAAGGACGCTGAACTGGCTATCTCATCAAGTTGCCCCGACCTTAAAGGTTGCGATTAAACTTGATGAAATCAACCAGACGCAGGTTGTAAAAGACATTCTCGACCATGCGAAACTGACAGACCGACACAAGCAGATTTTGAAGCAACAGTCAGTAAAAGAACAGGACGTGATAACAACAAAAAAATAACTCAAATACAAATTCATTGAATATAGAGAGGAGAACATTTTTATGAATTTTGGACAAAACCTTTATAACTGGTTTCTATCAAACGCTCAATCACTGGTGCTTTTAGCAATCGTTGTGATTGGCTTGTATCTTGGCTTCAAGCGTGAGTTTAGCAAACTGATTGGCTTTTTAATTATTGCGATTATTGCGGTTGGCTTAGTCTTCAACGCTGCTGGAGTAAAAGACATTTTACTAGAGCTATTCAATCGCATTATTGGTGCTTAAATAAAACCGTTCTTTTGTGGAATATAAGTGGTTTTCTTATGTTCCGCAAAGGAATGGTACACCAAACGAAGTGCGGTAGGGATTTTTGAATCTCTACAAAGAAAGGACGTGAATATATGGACGATATGCAAGTCTATATTGCGAATTTAGGCAAATACAATGAGGGCGAATTGGTCGGTGCGTGGTTTACCTTTCCCATTGACTTTGAGGAAGTCAAAGAGAAAATCGGCTTGAATGATGAATATGAGGAATACGCCATTCATGACTACGAGTTACCCTTTACGGTTGACGAATACACTTCCATTGGCGAACTCAATCGACTATGGGAAATGGTATCGGAATTACCCGAAGAATTACAATCGGAGCTATCTGCTCTGCTCACTCATTTTTCAAGCATTGAAGAACTAAGCGAACATCAAGAGGATATTATCATTCATTCCGATTGTGATGATATGTATGACGTGGCACGCTACTACATTGAAGAAACGGGTGCTTTAGGCGAAGTACCAGCTAGTCTTCAAAACTATATTGATTATCAAGCCTATGGTCGGGATTTAGACCTTTCAGGAACGTTTATCTCAACCAATCATGGGATTTTTGAAATCGTCTATTAAATCTGTCGGTACATTACTACTGGCAGATTTTCTATTTTACGGGGTGGCTCAATCAGCTACCCCTATTTTTTATGAAAGGATTGATTACATGAAGAAAATACGAAGCTATACCAGTATCTGGTCTGTGGAAAAGGTACTGTATTCTATCAATGATTTTAGACTTCCGTTTCCCATAACCTTTACGCAAATGACATGGTTTGTCGTGTCACTCTTTGCAGTGATGATACTTGGCAACTTGCCCCCTCTTTCCATGATAGAGGGAGCATTTCTCAAATACTTTGGGATTCCTGTGGCTTTCACATGGTTTATGTCTACAAAAACTTTTGATGGTAAAAAGCCTTATGGATTTTTGAAGTCTGTCATTGCTTATGCACTGCGACCAAAGCTGACCTATGCAGGAAAAAAAGTAACGCTTGGCAGAAACCAGCCACAAGAAGCCATTACAGCAGTTAGGAGTGAATTTTATGGCATATCCAATTAAATACATTGAAAACAATCTCGTCTGGAATAAAGACGGGGAATGTTATGCTTACTATGAGCTTGTTCCTTACAATTACTCATTTCTAAGTCCAGAACAGAAAATACAAGTGCATGATTCTTTCAGACAGCTTATCGCACAAAATCGTGATGGCAAAATTCATGCTTTACAAATCAGTACAGAATCCAGCATACGTTCTGCACAAGAGCGTTCCAAAAATGAAGTCACTGGCAAGCTCAAAGCGGTTGCCTATGACAAAATCGACCAACAGACAGACGCTTTAATATCCATGATTGGCGAAAATCAAGTGAACTACCGTTTCTTTATCGGCTTTAAGTTGCTTCTCAACGATCAGGAGTTTTCTATGAAAAGTCTTACCGTTGAAGCAAAAAATGCTTTGTCTGATTTTGTCTATGATGTGAACCATAAGCTGATGGGCGATTTTGTTAGTATGAGTAATGATGAAATCCTGCGTTTTCAGAAGATGGAAAAGCTCTTAGAAAATAAAATCTCTCGTCGTTTCAAAATCCGCAGGTTAGATAAGGACGACTTCGGCTATCTGATTGAACACCTTTACGGACAGACAGGCACTGCCTATGAAGAGTATGAGTACCATCTATCAAAGAAAAAGCTGGATAATGAAACGCTGATTAAATACTATGACTTGATTAAGCCTACTCGCTGTTTGGTGGAAGAAAAACAGCGATATTTGAAAATCCAGCAGGAAGATGAAACCGTCTATGTAGCTTACTTTACCATTAACAGCATTGTCGGAGAACTGGACTTCCCGTCCTCTGAAATCTTCTACTACCAGCAACAGCAATTTACATTCCCGATTGATACGTCAATGAATGTGGAAATTGTAGCGAATCGTAAAGCCCTATCTACTGTCCGCAATAAAAAGAAAGAACTGAAAGACTTGGATAACCACGCTTGGCAAAGTGATAATGAAACCAGCTCCAATGTGGCGGAAGCTCTGGAAAGTGTGAATGAGCTGGAAACCAATTTAGACCAAAGCAAGGAATCTATGTACAAGCTGTCTTATGTGGTAAGGGTATCAGCAAATGATCTTGACGAACTCAAACGTCGTTGTAATGAAGTGAAAGATTTTTATGACGATTTAAGCGTAAAACTGGTACGACCATTTGGGGATATGCTCGGCTTACATGAAGAATTTTTACCTGCCAGCAAGCGTTATATGAATGATTATATTCAATACGTGACCTCTGATTTCCTCGCTGGTTTAGGTTTTGGTGCTACTCAAATGCTGGGGGAAAATGAGGGGATTTATGTTGGCTACAGCTTAGATACTGGACGCAATGTCTATCTGAAACCTGCTCTTGCCAGTCAAGGGGTTAAGGGTTCAGTAACCAATGCGTTAGCGTCGGCTTTTGTTGGTTCGCTGGGTGGTGGTAAATCCTTTGCGAATAACCTTATCGTCTATTATGCGGTGCTTTATGGGGCACAAGCAGTGATTGTAGACCCAAAAGCAGAACGTGGCAGATGGAAAGAAACCTTGCCAGAGATTTCCCATGAAATCAATATCGTCACTCTGACTTCTGATGAGAAAAACAAAGGCTTACTTGACCCTTATGTGATTATGAAAAATCCCAAAGATTCTGAATCACTGGCTATTGATATTCTGACATTCCTTACGGGGATTTCCTCTCGTGATGGGGAACGCTTCCCAATCCTTAGAAAAGCCATTCGTGCAGTAACCAATAGTGAAGTACGAGGGTTGATGAAAGTGATTGAGGAATTACGGGTTGAGAATACGCCACTAAGTACCAGTATAGCCGACCATATCGAAAGTTTTACAGACTATGACTTTGCACATTTATTATTCAGTAATGGTTATGTGGAGCAGTCTATCAGCTTAGAAAAACAACTGAACATTATACAGGTTGCGGACTTGGTACTTCCCGACAAGGAAACTTCCTTTGAGGAATATACCACTATGGAGCTTTTATCCGTTGCTATGCTGATTGTCATTAGTACCTTTGCTTTAGACTTTATCCATACAGACCGAAGCATTTTCAAGATTGTAGATTTAGACGAAGCATGGAGCTTTTTACAGGTAGCACAAGGAAAAACACTATCTATGAAGCTGGTTCGGGCTGGTCGTGCTATGAACGCTGGGGTATATTTCGTGACCCAAAATACAGACGACCTCTTAGATGAAAAACTGAAAAATAACCTCGGCTTAAAATTTGCATTTCGTTCCACTGACCTTAACGAGATTAAAAAGACCTTAGCCTTTTTTGGTGTAGACCCAGAGGACGAAAACAATCAGAAGCGATTGCGTGATTTGGAAAACGGGCAATGCCTTATCAGTGATTTATATGGTCGTGTCGGTGTGATACAGTTCCACCCTGTATTTGAAGAACTGCTCCATGCCTTTGATACCAGACCACCTGTGCGAAAAGAGGTGTAAATGTGAAACCATCAATAGTAAACAGAATAAAATCAAACTGGACGCTGAAACGTCTAGGTAAAGTGGCAATGACAGTGGCTTTCACACTTGTGATTGCCATTTTTCTTTTAGCCATGCTGGGAACGGTGGTTCAAGCTGCGGGCTTGGTAGATGATACGGTCAATGTGGCAAATGAATACAGCCGATACCCACTTGAAAACTATCAACTGGATTTTTATGTGGATAATAGCTGGGGCTGGCTTCCGTGGAACTGGTCGGACGGGATTGGAAAACAGGTCATGTATGGACTATATGCCATTACCAATTTTATTTGGACAATCAGTTTGTATGTTTCCAATGCGACAGGTTACTTAGTACAGGAAGCCTATTCCTTAGACTTCATTTCCGCTACAGCAGATTCCATTGGTAAGAATATGCAGACCTTAGCTGGTGTGAGTGCAAACGGATTTTCAACAGAGGGTTTCTATGTTGGATTCCTCTTACTCTTGATTTTGGTTCTTGGGGTTTATGTTGCCTATACGGGACTGATAAAGAGAGAAACCACAAAGGCAATTCATGCCATTATGAATTTTGTGCTGGTGTTTATCCTATCGGCTTCCTTTATTGCCTACGCTCCCGACTACATTAAAAAAATCAATGACTTTTCATCAGACATCAGTAATGCCAGTTTATCACTTGGCACGAAGATTGTCATGCCCCATTCCGATAGTCAAGGCAAGGACAGCGTGGACTTAATCAGAGATAGCCTGTTTTCCATACAGGTTCAGCAACCGTGGCTACTGCTTCAATACAACAGTTCAGACATTGAAAGTATCGGTATTGACCGTGTGGAAAGCCTGCTCTCCACCAGCCCAGATTCCAACAATGGCGAAGACAGAGAAAAAATTGTTGCGGAAGAAATTGAAGACAGAAGCAATACCAATCTAACCATTACAAAGACCATTAACCGTTTAGGTACAGTCTTCTTCCTATTTGTCTTCAATATTGGGATTTCCATATTTGTATTCCTATTAACAGGAATCATGATTTTCTCGCAGGTACTTTTTATCATCTATGCTATGTTTCTGCCTGTGAGCTTTATTTTAAGCATGATTCCATCATTTGATGGTATGTCAAAACGAGCCATAACAAAGCTCTTTAATACCATTTTGACACGAGCTGGAATCACATTGATTATTACGACAGCATTTAGTATTTCAACCATGCTCTATACCTTATCGGCTGGTTATCCGTTCTTTTTGATTGCTTTTCTACAGATTGTGACCTTTGCAGGAATCTACTTCAAGCTGGGCGATTTAATGAGTATGTTTTCTCTACAGAGTAACGATTCTCAAAGTGTGGGAAGTCGTGTGATGAGAAAACCTCGTATGCTTATGCACGCTCACATGCACCGTCTACAGCGGAAACTTGGACGTTCCATGACTACTCTAGGGGCTGGGTCTGCCATTGTTACAGGTAAAAAAGGACAGTCGGGTTCGGGGAGTTCTGCAAGGACACAAGCAGATCACTCCCGACCAGACGGAAAGGAAAAATCAACACTTGGAAAACGTATCGGTCAAACCATCGGTACAGTAGCTGATACCAAAGACAGAATGGTAGACACTGCTAGTGGTTTGAAAGAACAGGTTAAAGATTTGCCGACCAATGCAAGATATGCAGTATATCAAGGAAAATCCAAAGTAAAAGAGAATGTCCGTGATTTAACCAGTAGTATTTCTCAAACCAAAGCGGACAGAGCCAGTGGACGCAAGGAACAGCAGGAACAAAGGCGAAAAACCATTGCGAAGCGTCGCTCTGAAATGGAACAGGTCAAACAGAAAAAACAGCCTGCTTCTTCTGTTCATGAAAGACCGACTACAAGACAAGAACAATATCATGATGAACAGACCTCAAAACAGTCTAATATTCAGACTTCATATAAGGAATCTCAACAAGCCAAACAAGAGCGTCCAGCAGTTAAGTCCGATTTTTCAAGTCCAAAAGTGGAACGCCAAGGCAATACCGTTCAAGAAAAAATCGTTCAAAAGCCAGCAACTTCAACCACTACAGCAGATAGAACTTCACAACGTCCAATCACAAAAGAACGTCCGTCTACTGTTCAAAGAGTACCACTACAAAATACAAGAAGTAGACCACCAATCAAAACCGCCACCATTAAGAAAGTCGGTAAGAAACCATGAAGTTGAAAACTTTAGTGATTGGTGGTTCTGGATTATTCTTGATGGTCTTCTCACTGCTTCTGTTTGTTGCCATTTTATTTTCAGATGAACAGGACAGCGGAATTTCCAATATTCATTATGGAGGTGTGAATGTTTCCGCAGAAGTGCTGGCTCATAAGCCTATGGTAGAAAAATATGCCAAAGAATATGGCGTTGAAGAATATGTCAACATACTTCTTGCGATTATACAGGTGGAATCGGGCGGTACTGCGGAAGATGTTATGCAGTCCTCGGAATCCCTCGGTCTTCCACCTAATTCATTGAGTACAGAAGAATCCATTAAGCAAGGTGTGAAGTATTTCAGTGAATTATTAGCCAGTAGCGAAAGGCTCAGTGTAGATTTAGAATCGGTTATCCAGTCCTACAATTATGGTGGTGGTTTCTTAGGGTATGTGGCTAATCGTGGAAATAAATATACCTTTGAACTGGCTCAAAGTTTCTCAAAAGAGTATTCAGGTGGCGAAAAAGTGTCTTACCCCAATCCCATAGCCATACCTATCAATGGGGGCTGGCGATACGTTTACGGTGGAGCTTCCCCGACTACTTCTTTTGATTGTAGCGGACTGACACAATGGACGTATGGAAAAGCTGGAATTAACTTACCACGAACCGCACAACAGCAATATGATGTGACCCAGCATATCCCACTATCGGAAGCACAAGCTGGCGATTTGGTTTTCTTTCATTCTACCTATAACGCTGGCTCTTATATTACTCATGTTGGGATATACCTTGGCAATAACCGTATGTTTCATGCAGGCGACCCAATCGGTTATGCCGACTTAACAAGCCCCTACTGGCAACAGCATTTAGTGGGAGCAGGACGAATCAAACAATGAGAAAGGAAGATTTAATGATGAAATTTAGAAAAAATCAGAATAAAGAAAAACAGATACCAAAGGAAAAGAAACCTCGTGTCTACTATAAGGTCAATCCTCATAAAAAGGTTGTGATTGCCTTGTGGGTACTTTTAGGGCTTAGTTTCAGCTTTGCGATATTCAAGCACTTTACAGCTATAGATACTCATACTATTCACGAAACAACTATCATAGAAAAGGAATACGTTGATACTCATCATGTAGAAAATTTTGTAGAGAACTTTGCGAAAGTCTACTATTCATGGGAGCAATCCGATAAGTCCATTGATAATCGAATGGAAAGTCTAAAAGGCTATCTGACAGATGAACTTCAAGCTCTCAATGTTGATACAGTACGCAAAGATATTCCTGTATCGTCTTCTGTAAGAGGATTTCAGATATGGACGGTAGAGCCAACTGGCGACAATGAGTTTAATGTAACCTACAGTGTAGACCAGCTCATTACAGAGGGAGAAAATACAAAGACCGTCCACTCTGCTTATATAGTGAGTGTCTATGTAGATGGTTCTGGAAATATGGTACTGGTTAAGAATCCGACCATTACCAACATACCTAAGAAATCAAGTTATAAACCAAAAGCCATTGAAAGTGAGGGGACGGTTGATTCCATTACAACCAATGAAATCAATGAGTTTTTAACGACGTTCTTCAAGCTCTATCCTACAGCGACAGCCAGTGAACTTTCCTACTATGTGAATGACGGGATATTAAAACCAATCGGAAAAGAGTACATCTTTCAAGAACTGGTAAATCCTATTCACAATCGTAAGGATAATCAAGTCACGGTATCGCTGACAGTGGAGTATATCGACCAGCAGACCAAAGCAACGCAGGTATCTCAATTTGATTTGGTACTTGAAAAGAACGGGAGTAATTGGAAGATTATAGAATAACAAATATTGGTACATTATTACAGCTATTTTGTAATCACGTACTCTCTTTGATAAAAAATTGGAGATTCCTTGACAAATATGCTCTTACGTGCTATTATTTAAGTATCTATTTAAAAGGAGTTAATAAATATGCGGCAAGGTATTCTTAAATAAACTGTCAATTTGATAGTGGGAACAAATAATTGGATGTCCTTTTTTAGGAGGGCTTAGTTTTTTGTACCCAGTTTAAGAATACCTTTATCATGTGATTCTAAAGTATCCGGAGAATATCTGTATGCTTTGTATGCCTATGGTTATGCATAAAAATCCCAGTGATAAAAGTATTTATCACTGGGATTTTTATGCCCTTTTGGGTTTTTGAATGGAGGAAAATCACATGAAAATTATTAATATTGGAGTTTTAGCTCATGTTGATGCAGGAAAAACTACCTTAACAGAAAGCTTATTATATAACAGTGGAGCGATTACAGAATTAGGAAGCGTGGACAAAGGTACAACGAGGACGGATAATACGCTTTTAGAACGTCAGAGAGGAATTACAATTCAGACAGGAATAACCTCTTTTCAGTGGGAAAATACGAAGGTGAACATCATAGACACGCCAGGACATATGGATTTCTTAGCAGAAGTATATCGTTCATTATCAGTTTTAGATGGGGCAATTCTACTGATTTCTGCAAAAGATGGCGTACAAGCACAAACTCGTATATTATTTCATGCACTTAGGAAAATGGGGATTCCCACAATCTTTTTTATCAATAAGATTGACCAAAATGGAATTGATTTATCAACGGTTTATCAGGATATTAAAGAGAAACTTTCTGCCGAAATTGTAATCAAACAGAAGGTAGAACTGTATCCTAATATGTGTGTGACGAACTTTACCGAATCTGAACAATGGGATACGGTAATAGAGGGAAACGATGACCTTTTAGAGAAATATATGTCCGGTAAATCATTAGAAGCATTGGAACTCGAACAAGAGGAAAGCATAAGATTTCAGAATTGTTCTCTGTTCCCTGTTTATCACGGAAGTGCAAAAAACAATATAGGGATTGATAACCTTATAGAAGTGATTACGAATAAATTTTATTCATCAACACATCGAGGTCAGTCTGAACTTTGCGGAAAAGTTTTCAAAATTGAGTATTCGGAAAAAAGACAGCGTCTTGCATATATACGTCTTTATAGTGGCGTACTGCATTTGCGAGATTCGGTTAGAATATCGGAAAAGGAAAAAATAAAAATTACAGAAATGTATACTTCAATAAATGGTGAATTATGTAAAATTGATAAGGCTTATTCCGGGGAAATTGTTATTTTGCAGAATGAGTTTTTGAAGTTAAATAGTGTTCTTGGAGATACAAAGCTATTGCCACAGAGAGAGAGAATTGAAAATCCCCTCCCTCTGCTGCAAACGACTGTTGAACCGAGCAAACCTCAACAAAGGGAAATGTTACTTGATGCACTTTTAGAAATCTCCGACAGTGACCCGCTTCTGCGATATTATGTGGATTCTGCGACACATGAAATCATACTTTCTTTCTTAGGGAAAGTACAAATGGAAGTGACTTGTGCTCTGCTGCAAGAAAAGTATCATGTGGAGATAGAAATAAAAGAGCCTACAGTCATTTATATGGAAAGACCGTTAAAAAAAGCAGAGTATACCATTCACATCGAAGTTCCACCGAATCCTTTCTGGGCTTCCATTGGTCTATCTGTAGCACAGCTTCCATTAGGGAGCGGAGTACAGTATGAGAGCTCGGTTTCTCTTGGATACTTAAATCAATCGTTTCAAAATGCAGTTATGGAGGGGATACGCTATGGCTGTGAACAAGGATTGTATGGTTGGAATGTGACGGACTGTAAAATCTGTTTTAAGTATGGCTTATACTATAGCCCTGTTAGTACCCCAGCAGATTTTCGGATGCTTGCTCCTATTGTATTGGAACAAGTCTTAAAAAAAGCTGGAACAGAATTGTTAGAGCCATATCTTAGTTTTAAAATTTATGCGCCACAGGAATATCTTTCACGAGCATACAACGATGCTCCTAAATATTGTGCGAACATCGTAGACACTCAATTGAAAAATAATGAGGTCATTCTTAGTGGAGAAATCCCTGCTCGGTGTATTCAAGAATATCGTAGTGATTTAACTTTCTTTACAAATGGACGTAGTGTTTGTTTAACAGAGTTAAAAGGGTACCATGTTACTACCGGTGAACCTGTTTGCCAGCCCCGTCGTCCAAATAGTCGGATAGATAAAGTACGATATATGTTCAATAAAATAACTTAGTGTATTTTATGTTGTTATATAAATATGGTTTCTTGTTAAATAAGATGAAATATTTTTTAATAAAGATTTGAATTAAAGTGTAAAGGAGGAGATAGTTATTATAAACTACAAGTGGATATTGTGTCCTGTATGTGGAAATAAAACACGATTAAAGATAAGGGAAGATACTGAATTAAAAAAATTCCCCCTCTATTGTCCGAAATGCAGACAAGAAAATTTAATTGAAATAAAGCAGTTCAAAGTAACTGTGATTACAGAGCCAGACGCAAAGACGCAGAGCCGATAAAATGAGATTAATACAATCTCATTTTATCGGCTCTTTCCGTTATGTATGGATTCTTTTAATTAGTCTTCGATGTTTCTTGCTTCGTTGATACCGCTGGCTAAAGATTCCATTAAGGATAGTTCTTTGTCTGTAAAGCTATCCATGTATTTCTCTATCTGTAATCGTCGGGTGCTTTTTACCAAGTTATTAGCAGGTAAGAAAAATTCATCAACGGAAACATGAAGTAACGATACAAGGTCATAAAGAACTTGTATGCTGGGGTGTTGCCCTTTATTTTCAATATTAGTTAAGTACCGTGGGTCAATTTCAATCAATGCTCCCACTTGTTCACGAGTTAAACCTCGTTTCAATCGAGCTTCTTTAATGGCTAAACCAAAGGCTCTAAAATCATATTTATCTTCTTTTTTACGCATAGTAGACCACCTCTATACATTTTATTGTTCCTACTGAATTAAAAACAGGTATAGAAAAACGTGTTATATGGTTTATAGGTTTATATTTAATAAAAAGCACTACTAAACGCCAATAAAAAAAACCGTTATATGGTAGTGCTATTTACGCTGTTAAAATATTGTATATTACTTCCAAATGGCGGTTTGTTGGAGGTCAACGTCGCCATGAAGTACATCATATACAATAAATTTCCTTACATTGGGTTCTTGTCAAAAAAAGTCGTCTATCTGCAATAGATAAGTACGTCCACCAATGTGGTTTTATAAATCATATAGATAGAATAACAGAAGCATGTAAACAGAGAAATAAATCTGTTTATATGCTTTTTTGGCTATTCAGAACTTTTTTACAAAGTTTATTTATCAGTAATGCAACAAATCCCCCTTTCACATTGGGACTAAGAGTGAAAGGAGATAAACGAGCAAGGCTCACTTCCTTTCCTAGACAGAAAGGGGGTGAGAAACATGAAACCATCTTCTTTTCAGACCACAATAGAAAATCAGTTTGACTATATCTGTAAACGTGCTATGGAAGACGAGCGAAAGAATTATATGCTTTATCTTTCAAGGATTGCAAAGCGTGAGGTGTCCTTTTCGGATGTTGGCGATTATCTTGTTAGCCAGTTTGCGACAACAGATAACTATTCAACTGACTTTCAGATTTTTACACTCAATGGGTTATCAGTAGGCGTTGAAAATGATTTGTTGAGTGAAGCATTACGTGAGTTGCCAGACAAGAAACGTGAAATTCTACTGCTGTTTTACTTTATGGACATGAGCGATTCAGAAATTGCAGACCTGTTGAAATTGAACCGTTCTACTGTCTATCGGCATAGAACCAGTGGACTAGCCTTAATTAAAAAGTTTATGGAGGAATTTGAAGAATGAAAACACAATATCCTATGATTCCCTTTCCTCTCATTGTAAAGGCAACAGATGGCGATACCGAAGCGATTAACCAGATTCTACATCATTACAGAGGGTACATAACGAAGCGTTCCCTACGACTTATGAAAGATGAATATGGCAATCAAAGTATGGTCGTTGATGAAGTCTTACGTGGAAGAATGGAAACCAGACTGATTACAAAGATTTTGTCATTTGAAATTAAGTAATATCCTCTCTCCTTTCGTGGAAGCGTGCTAAACCATTCCACGCTTCCCGAACAGGGAGGTTTGTTATTCCACCAAAGCATATTGAACTTTCAATGTGTTTTGATAGGCTAACGAGCCATTGTTCTTTGAAAACTGAATAAAAGTAATCGAATACGTTTCGATAAGAAAAGAGCCAACGGAACTAACCGCCATGACCTATCTTATAAAGATAGCGAGCGATTCATGTTAGTGATCCGAGAAGCAATCTTTAGCAGGATTGCCTGCAACGACATTCTTATCGTGATAATGATACTCCCATACAGTCAATAGTCCGAGCGTGATAAAACCGTCGCAGGCAATGAGTATGGCTACATGAGAACCATGCAGGGGTGGAACTCCCGTGAGCTTTGCTAAAGCTGTTCGATTGCTGGTAAAACAACTTTTATGAAATCCAAATAAGTGATTTGGAAAGGAGGATTTTATGAAGCAGACTGACATTCCTATTTGGGAACGTTATACCCTAACCATTGAAGAAGCGTCAAAATATTTTCGTATTGGCGAAAACAAGCTACGACGCTTGGCAGAGGAAAATAAAAATGCAAATTGGCTGATTATGAATGGCAATCGTATTCAGATTAAACGAAAACAATTTGAAAAAATTATAGATACATTGGACGCAATCTAGCGTCGCCAAAGGGTCTTGTATATGATAAAATAGTATTAAGTCGTATCAAGGCTCTTTCCATAAAGGAAAGGAGCAAATGCCATGTCAGAAAAAAGACGTGACAATAAAGGTCGAATCTTAAAGACTGGAGAGAGCCAACGAAAAGACGGAAGATACTTATACAAATATATAGATTCATTTGGAGAACCGCAATTTGTTTACTCGTGGAAACTTGTGGCTACAGACCGAGTACCAGCAGGAAAGCGTGATTGTATCTCACTTAGAGAGAAAATCGCAGAGTTACAGAAAGACATTCATGATGGTATTGATGTTGTAGGAAAGAAAATGACACTCTGCCAGCTTTACGCAAAACAGAACGCTCAAAGACCAAAGGTTAGAAAAAACACTGAAACTGGACGCAAATATCTTATGGATATTTTGAAGAAAGACAAGTTAGGTGTAAGAAGTATTGACAGTATTAAGCCATCAGACGCTAAAGAATGGGCTATTAGAATGAGTGAAAATGGTTATGCTTATCAAACCATCAATAACTACAAACGTTCTTTAAAGGCTTCATTCTATATTGCTATACAAGATGATTGTGTTCGGAAGAATCCATTTGACTTTCAACTGAAAGCAGTTCTTGATGATGATACTGTCCCTAAGACCGTACTAACAGAAGAACAGGAAGAAAAACTGTTAGCCTTTGCAAAAGCTGATAAAACCTACAGCAAAAATTATGATGAAATTCTGATACTCTTAAAAACAGGTCTTCGTATTTCAGAGTTTGGTGGTTTGACACTTCCAGATTTAGATTTTGAGAATCGTCTTGTCAATATAGACCATCAGCTATTGAGAGATACTGAAATTGGGTACTACATTGAAACACCAAAGACCAAAAGTGGCGAACGTCAAGTTCCTATGGTTGAAGAAGCCTATCAAGCATTTAAGCGAGTGTTAGCGAATCGAAAGAATGATAAGCGTGTTGAGATTGATGGATATAGTGATTTCCTCTTTCTTAATAGAAAGAACTATCCAAAAGTGGCAAGTGATTACAACGGCATGATGAAAGGTCTTGTTAAGAAATACAATAAGTATAACGAGGATAAATTGCCACACATCACTCCACATAGTTTGCGACATACATTCTGTACCAACTATGCAAATGCAGGAATGAATCCAAAGGCATTACAGTACATTATGGGACATGCTAATATAGCCATGACGCTGAACTATTACGCACATGCAACATTCGATTCTGCAATGGCAGAAATGAAACGCTTGAATAAAGAGAAGCAACAGGAGCGTCTTGTTGCTTAGTAGTACAAATGAATTTACTACTTATTTACCACTTCTGACAGCTAAGACATGAGGAAATATGCAAAGAAACGTGAAGTATCTTCCTACAGTAAAAATACTCGAAAGCACATAGAATAAGGCTTTACGAGCATTTAAGAAAATATAAAAAGATAATTAGAAATTTATACTTTGTTTAAGTATAAAAATAATAAAAATCTATTGACGAAATAAAAATATAGTTTATAATAAAAACATAGACAATGAAAATATCGAAAATTATAAAAAGGCAATGCATTTATGAAAAAGAAAACAGCAGTGGTATTTGGAACCTTTGCTCCGCTTCATCAAGGGCATATCGATCTGATCCAGTGTGCAAAGCGGCAGTGTGACCAGGTTTGGGTTGTCGTTTCAGGCTATGAGGGAGACAGAGGGGAACAGGTAGGCTTAACGCTTCAAAAAAGATTTCGCTATATCCGAGAGGCCTTTCGTGATGACGAGTTGACCTCTGTCTGCAAGTTAGATGAAATCAATCTTCCTCGTTACCCTATGGGTTGGCAGGAGTGGTTGGACCAAATGTTAGCGGAGATTTCCTATGATAAAAACCAGCAAGAACTAATTTTCTTTGTGGGAGAAGCAGACTACCAGCAAGAATTGTCTAATCGTGGCTTTGAGACTGTCTTGCAAGAAAGAAAGTTTGGTATCTCAGCGACTATGATTCGAGAAAATCCAAGCAAATATTGGAAATATATTGCTCAACCCTTCCGACGTCAGTTTACAAAGAAAGTGTTGATTATGGGAAGTGCTAGCAATGGGAAGACAACTTTGGCCAAGGATTTGGCTAGGTATTACGATGCACCCGTTAGTCTGGAATACGCGCGTGAATACCAGATCAAAAACAATGTCCGCGACGATGAATTGACTCCAAAAGATTACTATTATATCCTGTTGGGGCAGTATGACCAGACCTCTAAGTTAATTGACAGTAATGCCAATAGGGGACTGGTGGTAGCAGACACCAACTCCTTAGTAACCAAGGGCTACTATGATTATTACATGGAGACTGAGGATCAAGGGGACTTATCGGGAGAGACTTTTGATAATCTCTTTGTCTCGATATTGGCTAAGGAGAAATGGGACTTGATTCTCTTTGTGCAGCCTGTCGGCTCCTATGTCAATGACGGATTTAGAGATATGACTATGGCAGAAGACCATATTCGTCATAGTTTTTCCCAGCATTTGGATCAGATGAGGGAGCGCTACTTAGCAAATATTCCACTAGTTTATCTAGCAGAGGATTATCTAGGAAATTATGAAACTGCAAAAGAGGCTATTGATGCCATTTATCAAGCAGATTAGGAGAAAATTATGAAAAAACTAACTGAAAAAATCACACAATTTATCGAAAACTTTAAAAATGTCCATGCGGAAGCCCGCAAGATTGGTTTTGCAGGAATCATGCACTTGCTCTGGAAAGATCTCTTTGTCGGCCGTAGTCTTTTCCAGTGGTTGTATCTCATCGTCCTGTCAAGTGTTCCCTTGATCTTGGAATTCACGCAAAATACAGAAAGTCATGACTGGATGAGCTTGTTTGCATCTTGGACTGGGATTGTCTGTGTTATCTTGGTAGCAGAAGGGCGTGCAAGCAATTATCTCTTTGGGGCCATTAACTCTGCTATCTATTTGGTTTTGGCCATGAATGCGACTTTTTATGGCGAAGTTTTGACGACAGTTTACTTCTTTGTCATGCAGCCGATTGGCCTCTATGCTTGGCTGTCCAACCGTATTAATGACCAAGGAAAAGCAGAAGAATCTCACTTTGAAGCCAAGAAATTATCTGTGCTTGACTGGCTCAAGTACTTAGCCTTGACTGCTATCATTTGGATTGGTATGGGCTTAGCTTACCAAAGTATCCATAGTGCTCGCCCTTTCTGTGATAGTGTTACCGATGCGACCAATGGTGTTGGTCAGCTCTTGATGACACGTCTTTACCGTGAGCAATGGATTTTCTGGATTGCAACCAATCTCTTTAGTATCTATCTCTGGTGGGGTGAAAAGATCCATATCCAAGGGATGTACTGGGTTTACACTCTCAATAGTCTAGTAGGTTGGTACCAATGGACCAAGGCAGTTCGTAAGGAGGCATAAAATGGCGGACACGATGATTCCAGCTGGGATGACAGAGAGAGAATATTTTGAAATCCATGCCAGTCAGGAAGAGTTTTTAGATTGGTACTACAAGCAGGAACTCCCTCAATACGAAAAACCAAGTGTGACGGTGGATATGGTAGCCTACTGCTTTGTCGAAGGAAAGATCAAGCTCTTATTAATTCGACGCAAGGCTCACCCTTATCAAAATTGTTTGGCTCTGGTTGGAGGATTTATGGACAAGGGCGAAGACGCTGCGCATGCCTGTCAGCGTGAGGTGAGAGAAGAAGTCAATCTCGATCTTCCTTTGGAAAAAATCGAGCAATTGATGACCGTATCGACTCCCGGCCGTGACCCACGGGGCTGGACAGTGACCATTGCCCACTTGGTTTATTTGCCTAGTCGTGCATTAGAACTTGTTCAAGCAGGAGACGATGCCAAGGATGTCGTTTTCGTAGATGTCGATTTTCAGACGGGCAAGTGCTTCTTAGAGGGAGTAGAGTTGGAGGAGCAAGCCTTCGCTTTTGACCATTATGCCATTATCCAAGAATCCATCAAACGAATCCAAGGTCGACTTGACTGGAATCCGACCTTCCTTTATCTGCTAGAGGAGGAGTTCACTGTATACGAAGGGACTGAACTGGTCAATCTTATCAACCCCGGTCGTCCAATCGTCAGCAATAACTTTCTCGTAAAATATGGAGAATATGTAGAAGAAGTCGGACTCAAACGAGTACCTAAAAAGAAACCAAGAAAAACCTATCGATTGAAATAAAAGAGTCTGGGACAAAAAGATTTTGATTTTAGGAATTCTTTATTATAAATTTTAAAAATCGATAGATTAGACAAAAAAGCGAACAAGACAGAATTCTGAGTGTCAGATAACTCGTTTTGTTCGCTTTTTATATTTAAGGCTAGACTTTTGTCCCAGACTCTTATTTTATACTTGTACTTGGGTTAAAAATTCTTCTGTAGTAAGAATTTGAGCAAACTCATCTTGTAGAGAAAGGAGATTAATCTCATGGATAGTCTCAGGAGAGATGACTTGACCGTTTTTGTTAGATAGGGTAAAACTGGCAGTAGCATCTGCTAGTAAAGTGACTTCAAAACCAAGATTTGCTGCCATTCGTGTCGTAGTAGATACACAATGAGGCAGGGTCAAACCAACAACGACTAAATGACAAATCTGATTTTTTCGTAAATAGGCTTCAAGATTTGTTCCAATAAAGGCGCTGTTAACCGTTTTTTGAAAGACAGGTTCTGAAGCAACTGGTTCAAATCCACTTTTAAACACCTGATTTTGTTTGTTATGAAATTGTGACTGGGGATTGTCAGATATGTGTTGAACATGTAAGACTGGAAGAGCGTGTTTACGAAAGTATGCCAGTATCCTCAATGCTTGTTGTTCAGCTTGAGGGTTGTTCCGTTCTCCCCAGATAGGGTTATCAAATGCTTTTTGCATATCGATAATCAGTAGAGCAGTATGAACCATTTTATGCTTTATCCAATTGCAAGAGGGCTTCAATCTCTGCTAGGGTGCTAGCTTGTGAAATAGCTCCACGAAGTTTAGCTGCACCAGATGTTCCACGGAGGTAGTGAGGAGCGAGTCCACGGAATTCACGAACTGCTACGTTTTCTCCTTTGAGGTTAATCAATCGTTTCAAGTGTTCGTAGGCGATTTTCATCTTGTCTTCAAAGGTCAAATCAGGTAGGATTTCTCCTGTTTCAAAGTAATGGTTGATTTGGTTGAAGAGGTAAGGATTTCCCATGGCAGCGCGGCCAATCATGACTGCATCAGCACCGACTTCTTCGATACGTTGTTTGGCTTCTTGGACAGTACGGATGTCACCGTTGGCGATGAAGGGAATCTTGGTCAGAGCTTGGGCAACCTTGTGAAGGGTCTCAAGGTCTGCGTGACCTGTATACATTTGTTCACGGGTACGGCCATGCATGGCGAGGGCAGAAACACCTGCTGCTTCAGCAGCCAGGGCGTTTTCTACTGCCAGAGATGGGTCAGCCCAGCCGGTACGCATTTTAACGGTGAGGGGAATATCAAGAACAGATTGGACCTTGTTGATGATCGAGTAAATCTTATCTGGGTCCTTGAGCCACATAGCGCCAGCTTCGTTCTTCACGATTTTATTAACTGGACAGCCCATGTTGATATCGACGATATCGGTCTTAGTGTTTTCTTGGATGAATTCTGCTGCGCGTGCTAGGCTGTCTTCATCGCTACCAAAAAGTTGGATAGAAACAGGGTTTTCGCCCTCATCGATATGAAGCATATGCAAGGTTTTTTCATTGTTGTATTGGATTCCCTTGTCAGAGACCATTTCCATGACAACGAGTCCAGCTCCGAGTTCTTTTGCGATGGTACGAAAGGCTGAGTTGGTCACGCCAGCCATAGGCGCTAAAACGGTACGATTGGGAATCTCAACATTGCCAATCATAAAAGATGTATTAAGATTTGTCACGAATGAGTTCCTCCAGGTCGTTTTCATCAAAGTTGTAAGTCGTTTGGCAGAATTGACAAGTGATTTCTGCCCCGTGGTCTTCCTCTTTCATTTCCTGTAAGTCTGAGCTTGGAAGGCTGGCAAGAGCGTTCATAAAGCGCTCATGGCTACAGTCACATTGGAAACGGATTTCTTCTTCAGAAAGACGCTTGTAGGCCTCGTCACCGTAGATAGCCTTGAGGAGGGCTTCGATATGGTCGTCACTCTCTAGAAGAGTTGAGATAGCTGGCATCTCTTGGATGCGTTTTTCAAAGCGAGCAATCTCTTCTTCCTTGGCTCCTGGCAAGACTTGAACTAGGAAACCACCAGCAACCTTGACCTTGTCTTCCTCGTCCAAAAGGACATTGAGACCGACTGCAGAAGGGGTTTGTTGGCTTTCTGTTAGGTAGAAAGCAAGGTCTTCACCGATTTCTCCAGAGATAAGGGGAGTCATGGAGTTGTAAGGATTTCCAGTACCGTAGTCTGTGATAACGAGGAATTGACCGTTTCCAACAAAAGGTCCGACTAGAACTTCACCAGTTGCAGTCTTTTTGATGTCAACACCAGGATTTTGAACGTAGCCTTTGACGTTCCCCTTGGTATCAGCAACGGTGATAATGGCTCCTAGAGAGCTAGTTCCCAGTACCTTCACTGTTAGTTTGGTATTTCCTTTTTCATTGGCTGCGAGAATCTGGCTAGCGATAAGAGTTCGACCAAGCGCTACAGTTGAGCTAGCTTGGGTTTTGTGTTTTTCTTGAGCAGTGCGGACGGTTTCTGTGCTATCAAGGACAAAAGCACGAAAGGCGCCGCTTTCTGATATTGTTTTAATAATTTTATCCATAGCTACTATTTTAGCATAAAAATGCCCAAAGGGGGAGCCGTGTGTTTGCTGATTTTCAGGATAATGGACCAGGAAATCAGCATGAAAATAAAAAGAGAAACAGATTATTTCAGCATTTCTAAGATTTATGCTATGCTTAAGGTAGAAAATGAAAGGGGTAACAAATGTATTTAGGAGATTTGATGGAAAAGGCTGAATCTGGCCAATTTTCAATCCTTTCCTTTCTATTACAAGGATCTCAGACGACTGTCAAGGCTGTAATGGAGGAAACAGGATTTTCAAAAGCAACTCTAACCAAATATGTCACCCTACTTAATGACAAGGCTTTGGATAGTGCCTTAGAGCTGAACATCTCCTTAGAAGATGAAAATCTGCGTCTGTCAATCGGTGCAGCTACCAAGGGGAGAGAGATTCGGAGCTTGTTTTTGGAGAATGCTGTTAAATACCAGATTTTGGTTTATCTTCTCTACCACCAACAGTTTTTAGCCCATCAGCTGGCTCAAGAATTGATGATTAGCGAGGCTACGCTTGGCCGCCACTTGGCTGGTTTAAATCAGATTTTGTCAGAATTTGATTTATCCATCCAAAATGGACGTTGGCGAGGTCCAGAGCATCAGATACGCTATTTCTATTTCTGTCTTTTCCGCAAGGTCTGGTCAAGTCAGGAGTGGGAAGGTCACATGCAGAAACCAGAGAGAAAACAGGAGATTGCTACACTAGAAGAAATTTGCGGTGCAAGTTTGTCTTCAGGGCAGAAATTGGACTTGGTTCTCTGGTCTCATATCAGTCAACAACGTCTCCGTGTCAATGCCTGTCAGTTTCAAGTCATAGAAGAAAAAATGCGAGGGTATTTTGACAATATTTTCTACCTTCGTTTGCATCGAAAGGCTCCGTCCTTTTTTGCTGGGCAACACATCCCTCTCGGAACTGAGGACGGGGAGATGATGATTTTCTTCTCTTTCCTCCTATCTCATCGTATTCTTCCTCTTCATACTATGGAGTATATCCTTGGTTTTGGAGGGCAGTTGGCAGATTTGCTGACGCAATTGATTCAAGAAATGAAGAAGGAGGAGTTGCTGGGCGGTTATACAGAGGACCATGTCACCTATGAACTCAGTCAGCTTTGTGCTCAAGTCTATCTATACAAGGGCTATATTTTACAGGATCGCTACAAGTACCAGTTAGAGAATCGTCATCCATATTTGCTGATGGAACATGATTTTAGGGGAACGGCAGAGGAGATTTTTCATGCTCTACCTGCTTTTCATCAGGGGACAGACTTAGATAAGAAGATTCTCTGGGAATGGCTCCAGTTAATCGAATATATGGCTGAAAATGGTGGCCAGCATATGCGGATTGGTCTTGATTTGACATCTGGTTTTCTTGTCTTTTCAAGGATGGCTGCTATTTTAAAACGGTATTTGGAATACAATCGTTTTATTACCATTGAAGCCTATGACCGAACTCGGCATTATGATTTGCTGGTTACCAATAACCCGATTCATAAGAAGGAACAAACACCAGTCTATTATTTAAAAAATGATTTGGATATGGAAGATTTGGCAGGGATTCGTCAGTTATTATTTACCTAAAAGGCTTGGTTAACCCAGGCCTTTTTTGTGAAATTCACACAATCTCCTCACATTTTTTAAAAAATTAAAAAAAGTTGATAAACAAGAAAGCGCTTTATTTTGTATACTAGTAAGTGTAAAGAGGAAACACCTCAAGATCTTTATGAGGAGGACAGCACATGTCACAAGAAAAATACATTATGGCTATTGACCAGGGAACTACAAGTTCTCGTGCCATCATTTTTAATAAAAAAGGAGAAAAGGTCAGCTCTAGCCAAAAAGAGTTTACTCAGATTTTCCCTCAGGCAGGTTGGGTTGAGCACAATGCCAATGAAATTTGGAACTCAGTCCAGTCAGTTATTGCGGGTGCTTTCATCGAAAGCGGTGTCAAGCCAAATCAAATCGAAGCAATCGGGATTACCAACCAACGTGAAACAACTGTCGTCTGGGATAAGAAAACAGGACTTCCTATCTACAATGCTATCGTTTGGCAGTCACGCCAGACAGCACCTTTGGCTGAACAACTAAAAAGCCAAGGTTATGTGGAAAAATTCCATGAAAAAACTGGTTTGATTATCGATGCTTACTTCTCAGCGACCAAGGTTCGTTGGATTTTGGACCATGTAGAAGGCGCTCAAGAGCGAGCAGAAAAAGGGGAATTGCTCTTTGGTACCATCGATACGTGGTTGGTTTGGAAATTGACTGACGGTGCGGCTCACGTGACGGACTACTCAAACGCAGCTCGTACCATGCTTTATAACATTAAAGAACTTAAATGGGATGATGAGATTTTGGAAATTCTCAACATTCCTAAGGCTATGCTTCCGGAAGTTCGTTCTAACTCTGAAATCTACGGTAAGACAGCCCCATTCCATTTCTACGGTGGAGAAGTCCCAATCTCAGGTATGGCTGGTGACCAACAGGCAGCCCTCTTTGGACAGTTGGCCTTTGAGCCTGGTATGGTCAAGAATACTTATGGAACAGGTTCTTTCATCATCATGAATACTGGTGAAGAGATGCAGTTGTCTGAGAACAACCTCTTGACAACCATTGGTTACGGTATCAATGGCAAGGTTTACTATGCCTTGGAAGGTTCTATCTTCATCGCAGGAAGTGCCATTCAGTGGCTTCGTGACGGTCTTCGCATGGTAGAGAACTCACCAGAATCTGAAAAATACGCTCGTGATTCTCACAATGATGATGAAGTTTATGTAGTTCCAGCCTTTACAGGACTAGGAGCACCATACTGGAACCAAAATGCTCGCGGCTCTGTCTTTGGTTTGACTCGTGGAACAAGTAAGGAAGACTTTATCAAGGCAACTCTTCAATCTATCGCTTATCAAGTGCGTGACATCATCGACACCATGCAAGTGGATGCTCAGACAGCTATCCAAGTCTTGAAGGTGGATGGTGGTGCAGCTATGAACAACTTCCTCATGCAGTTCCAAGCTGACATTTTGGGAATCGATATCGCACGTGCCAAAAACTTGGAAACAACAGCTCTAGGTGCGGCCTTCCTAGCAGGTTTGTCAGTAGGTTACTGGAAAGACTTGGATGAGTTGAAACTCTTGAACGAGACAGGAGAACTTTTTGAGCCATCGATGAACGAATCGCGCAAGGAACAACTCTACAAGGGCTGGAAGAAGGCTGTGAAAGCAACGCAAGTCTTTGCGGAAGTAGACGACTAATACTGGCAGAATAAAGCGACTCAGTTAGAAAGTGTGTAAATATGGAATTTTCAAAGAAAACACGTGAATTATCAATTAAAAAAATGCAGGAACGCACCCTGGACCTCTTGATTATTGGGGGAGGAATCACAGGGGCTGGTGTAGCCTTGCAGGCGGCAGCCAGTGGTCTTGAGACTGGTTTGATTGAAATGCAGGACTTCGCAGAAGGGACATCTAGCCGTTCAACTAAATTGGTTCACGGAGGACTTCGTTACCTTAAGCAATTTGACGTAGAAGTGGTCTCAGATACAGTTTCTGAACGTGCAGTGGTTCAACAAATTGCCCCACACATTCCAAAACCGGACCCAATGCTCTTACCAGTTTACGATGAAGATGGAGCAACCTTCAGCCTCTTCCGTCTTAAAGTAGCCATGGACTTGTACGACCTCTTGGCAGGAGTTAACAACACGCCAGCTGCAAACAAGGTTTTGAGCAAGGATCAAGTCTTGGAACGCCAGCCAAACTTGAAGAAAGAAGGCTTGGTAGGAGGTGGAGTTTATCTTGACTTCCGTAACAACGATGCGCGTCTCGTGATTGAAAATATCAAACGTGCTAACCAAGACGGTGCCCTCATTGCTAACCACGTGAAGGCAGAAGGTTTCCTCTTTGACGAAAGTGGCAAGATTACAGGTGTTGTAGCTCGTGATCTCTTGACAGACCAAGTCTTTGAAATCAAGGCGCGTCTGGTGATTAACACAACAGGTCCTTGGAGCGACAAGGTGCGTAATTTGTCTAATAAGGGAACACAATTCTCACAAATGCGCCCAACTAAGGGGGTTCACCTAGTCGTGGATTCAAGCAAGATCAAGGTTTCACAGCCAGTTTACTTTGACACAGGTTTGGGTGATGGTCGTATGGTCTTTGTTCTCCCACGTGAAAACAAGACTTACTTTGGTACAACGGATACAGATTACACAGGTGATTTGGAACATCCAAAAGTGACTCAGGAAGATGTAGATTATCTACTTGGTATTGTCAACAACCGCTTCCCAGAAGCTAACATTACCATTGATGATATCGAAAGTAGCTGGGCAGGTCTTCGCCCATTGATCGCAGGCAATAGCGCTTCTGACTACAATGGAGGAAATAACGGAACCATCAGTGATGAAAGCTTTAACAACTTGATTGCGACTGTTGAATCTTATCTCTCTAAAGAAAAAACGCGTGAAGATGTTGAATCTGCTGTCAGCAAGCTTGAAAGCAGCACATCTGAGAAACATTTGGACCCATCTGCAGTTTCTCGTGGTTCTAGCTTGGACCGAGATGATAATGGTCTCTTGACCCTTGCTGGTGGTAAAATCACAGACTACCGTAAGATGGCTGAAGGAGCTATGGAGCGCGTGGTTGACATCCTCAAAGCAGAATTTGATCGTAGCTTTAAACTGATCAACTCTAAGACTTACCCTGTTTCAGGTGGAGAATTGAACCCAGCAAATGTGGACTCAGAAATCGAAGCCTTTGCGCAACTTGGAGTGTCACGTGGTTTGGATAGCAAGGAAGCTCACTATCTCGCAAATCTCTACGGTTCAAATGCACCGAAAGTCTTTGCTCTTGCTCATAGTTTAGAACAAGCACCAGGACTCAGCTTGGCAGATACCTTGTCCCTTCACTATGCAATGCGCAATGAGTTGACTCTGAGCCCAGTTGATTTCCTTCTTCGTCGTACCAACCATATGCTTTTTATGCGTGATAGCTTGGATAGCATCGTTGAACCAGTTTTGGATGAAATGGGACGATTCTATGATTGGTCAGAAGAAGAAAAAGCAGGATACCGTGCGGATGTCGAAGCGGCTCTCGCTCAAAATGACTTAGCAGAATTAAAAAATTAAGAAAAAATAAAAGAGGTGGAGGGTAGGACTCCTTGTCGCCCGCCCCTTCTTTTTAATGGAGACAGAAAAATGATGAGTGAATTATTTGGAGAATTTTTAGGGACTTTAATCCTGATTCTTCTAGGAAATGGTGTTGTTGCAGGTGTGGTTCTTCCAAAAACCAAGAGCAACAGCTCAGGTTGGATTGTGATTACTATGGGTTGGGGGATTGCAGTTGCCGTTGCGGTCTTTGTATCTGGCAAGCTCAGTCCAGCTCATTTAAACCCAGCTGTGACCATCGGTGTGGCCTTGAAAGGTGGTTTGCCTTGGGCTTCCGTTTTCCCTTACATCCTAGCTCAGTTCGCAGGAGCTATGCTCGGTCAGATTTTGGTTTGGTTGCAATTCAAACCGCATTATGAGGCAGAAGAAAATGCAGGAAACATTTTGGCTACTTTCAGCACAGGACCAGCTATCAAAGATACTGTATCAAACTTGATTAGTGAAATCCTAGGAACTTTTGTATTGGTATTAACAATCTTTGCTTTGGGACTTTATGACCTTCAAGCAGGAATCGGAACCTTCGCAGTGGGGACTTTGATTGTTGGTATCGGTCTATCACTAGGTGGGACAACAGGTTATGCCTTGAACCCTGCACGTGACCTTGGACCTCGTATCATGCATAGCATCTTGCCAATTTCAAACAAGGGAGACGGAGACTGGTCTTACGCTTGGATTCCTGTTGTGGGACCTGTTATCGGTGCAGCATTGGCTGTTCTTGTATTTTCCCTTTTCTAGTTTAGAAAATAACTATTATTGCTAGAGCTTGGGCGAAAACTCAATTTCAGGAAAAAATGAAGTAAATCTTCTCATAATAAAACGCATCATATCAAGTTTTCAACACCTGATATGATGCGTTTTTCTGATTTTTAAGACTTTTTCTCCAGTCTCTTTTTTCGATTGAAGATGTAAGTATTTTAGTAACTAATTTCTTAGTACTAGCCAACAACGATAATAATAATTCCTTCAAAAAGTAGGAAGAATAAAGACAATAGTTTTTGCTTTTTCATGTGAAATACCTCACTTTTATTTTCTTCTATTTTATGCTAAAATATTAAAAATCAAAAACTGTTCCCATATATGCTTGTTGGAGAGATATTATGAAAAAATTTGGAGAAATTTTTAAAAAGTTTCGAGAATCTAGAGGGTTTCGCTTAAAAGATGTCGAAAAAGCTGGTATATCAACATCACAGCTCTCACGTTTTGAAAAGGGAGAGACTGATTTAACCATTTCAAAATTTATGGCTATTTTGGATGAAATTAACATGCCTATTGATGAATTTATGTATGCTGTTCATGATTTTCATCGTGATGAACTGAATGAACTCTTATCAAAGATTAGGCATTTTGTATCAAATCATGATGTTGATGGGTTGAAAAAACTACTTTATTCTCAGATGGAGTCAGATTCTAAACAAGAGAAATTTCATAAGCTTAACATTATTTTATTAAAAATTCGTTTACAAGATTTATCTGGAGAAGCTTATTATTCTGGTGATGATTTATCTTATCTAACTGACTATCTCTTTAGTGTTGAATACTGGGGATACTATGAATTATTGATTTTTTCAAATACTTTAGATGTCCTAAAACACGATGTCTTTATGGTTTTGGCTAGAGAGATGTCCAGACGTTCTGATTTTTATAAAGAAATTCCTAATAATAGACGATTGATTTCATCTATGCTATTGAACGGATATATCACATGTATTGAAAGAGGAAAATTTCTTGATGCTTTGTATTTTGAAAAACGACTAAACCAATGCTTTTTCACTGAAACTGAAATTTATGAACGGTTGGTATTCCAGTATGCCCAATATCTATATCGCTATAAAAAAGAGACGGATTGTAAAGCAATTATTGAAATGAGGAAGTGTATTGGAGCAATGAAATTAGCGGGAAGTAACCATTTGGCAAAGAATTATGAGGGACATTTAGAAAAAATTTTAGCAGATAAAGGGTAGTGTGCAGATATGGGAAAGGAAGTATCTCGAAATAATATTTTGGTAGAATTGTCTTTAGAAATTTCAATTA
This sequence comes from Streptococcus sp. Marseille-Q5619, assembly GCF_946901205.1. Classification (NCBI taxonomy): domain Bacteria; kingdom Bacillati; phylum Bacillota; class Bacilli; order Lactobacillales; family Streptococcaceae; genus Streptococcus; species Streptococcus sp. Marseille-Q5619. The sequence goes on along the minus strand of NZ_CAMPPO010000006.1, from coordinate 54,152 downwards.
CGGTTGTTTTATCAGTTCATTGTATTTGAGCGATAGGATTTTTCGAAGTTGTCACCATAATTATGAATTTTGAGGTATTTAATATGCAAGTTCTATCTCCATATATTTTAAGAAAGAAAAGTGAAACAGGAGAATTATTTTTCAATAGTAAAAATAATCACTCTTAATAAACAGCATCATATATAGGTTAATTAAATTATTGTATAGTCTCAGTTGGAGTTAATTTGTTTATAACTTTTAGACTGAGGCTTTTATATCTATTCGCTTTCTTTTAGATAGGCTTATTTATGAAATTTCTAAAATACATTAAAACTAATATTTTTATCTATTTTTTAATAGGAGTGCTTTTGAATAGCGGAATGGCTCTAATAAAGCCATTGTTATTGGATAAGCTATTGAATATTCGTGAAGAGCAACTTACAATTGGTACAATTTCATACTTTGTTTTATATGGCCTGTGTTTACACCTGTTTTTTTATAGCACGATGTTGCTAGCAAATTTTGTCAGTAATAATCTGCAGCGTCATCTGCAAATTCGTTTAAAAGATCAGCTTATCAAGAAACTATTTTTGAAAGAAAATGTTGTAGATGATGAAAAAGTTTCAATTGTTACACAAGATATGGAACTGCTCTATAATCGCTTCTTTTTACCCCTGGATATGATAGTTGGAAGAGTTTTTATACTTTGTACAACGATTGTTTTTATTTTGGTGCAAAATTTTTGGCTTGGTCTTGTTTTTATCGTGTTCTCTTTTCTTCGACCATTACCTCAATGGGTAATGAATAATCGTTTAATGAAAAGTGGTGCAAATTTTTCGGAAATGCAAAAAGCTTTTCATCTATCTGTAGGAGATTTTTTTAAGGGAGCAGATACGATATATTTTTATGGCGCTAGTAAAGAAAACTTTGCTAAGATGAGAAAAAACAACGAGTGTTACGAGAATGCTCGTTGGAAAAATGAATGGACTAGCAATGTCGTTTATTTTTTCAATGGTCCTTTAGAATTCCTTAGTCAGGTACTACCTCTTGCACTTGGTCTTTTATTACAAAAGAGTGGTATAGAGTTAACAACAGCTAGTTTGGTCTCTATGTATATAGCTACAATGAATCTTAGCGGACCTATTCAAAGAATTATGTATAGCATATCTGATATACAGCGATCGCAAACAGTGAAAGAAAAAATATTTTCATTATTGGAAGAATCTTGTTTAGAAACATCATATCTGACAGTCGAATCTTTAGCTGAGCTAGTTTTGGAGGGCGTTTCAAAACAGGTTGGAGAGCAAGTGCTCTTTTATGATTTGTCACTTAGATTAACTAAGCCGAGTAAAGTTTTAATAAAGGGAGCTAGTGGTACCGGAAAGTCAACTCTCCTACAGTTGGTAGCAGGAAAGATAAGTCCGAATAGTGGTAGAATTATCGTCCGTGATAAATCAGGTCGAGAATTTACTCATTATCAAGGGAATGTCGCTTATATCTCTCAGAATCCATTTTTCAGACATGGGACAATCCGAGAAAATTTAACATTAGGACAGGAGATTTCAGATAAAGAATTACTCTGTTGCCTAGAACAAGTTGGCTTAACGAATGAAATCACCAATATCTTGGATTATCAACTGATAAACAATGGAGAAAACATTTCAGGTGGACAACGTTTACGACTTGAATTAGTTCGCTGTCTGCTTCGACAAAAAGACATTGTGTTGGCGGATGAGGTTACATCATCCTTAGACAAGGACAATGCATATCAAGTGCGCCAGTTACTTTTGCAGTTGCCTATCATTTTGATTGAAGTTGCTCATCATATTGATTCAGAAACGGTTTATAATCAAGTAATTGATTTGGGAAAATATAGAATAAAATAAATAGACTTGTTTGGCATCTTGCCAGCTATAATATATATGCTATATTATGGATTGTTTTAGCTGATTTAAAGATGTGAAACCTAAAAACGATGGCTAAGTTGGAATGTTAAAAATTCAATTTCTGACCACCTAATCTTGTGTCAAATAGTTATCAAACAAAGTCTACTATACCATTTATCAGTTAAATATTTTTATGTTATAGGAGCGCTATATGTCTAATTCATTTATCAAGTTGTTAGTCTCTCAATTGTTTGCAAATTTAGCAGATATTTTCTTTAGAGTAACCATCATTGCTAACATATACATTATTTCAAAATCAGTAATTGCCACATCACTAGTTCCCATTTTAATAGGGATATCCTCTTTTGTTGCAAGTCTTTTAGTTCCTTTAGTTACTAAAAGGTTAGCGCTAAATAGGGTTTTATCTTTATCCCAATTTGGAAAGACTATATTATTAACGATACTGGTAGGAATGTTTACCGTAATGCAATCAGTAGCGCCTTTGGTAATCTATCTATTTGTTGTTGCGATTTCCATATTAGATGGTTTTGCAGCACCCGTTTCCTATGCTATTGTGCCACGCTATGCGACCGATTTGGGCAAGGCTAACTCAGCCTTATCAATGACTGGTGAAGCTGTTCAGTTAGTGGGTTGGGGATTAGGTGGACTCTTGTTTGCAACAATTGGTCTCTTACCTACCACGTTTATCATTTTAATCTTGTATATCATTTCTAGCTTTCTGATGTTATTTCTTCCTAAGGCTGAAGTGGAGGTGTTAGAGTCAGAAACTAATCTTGAAATTTTACTCAAAGGTTGGAAGTTAGTTGCTAGAGATCCTAGATTAAGACTTTTTGTATCAGCAAATTTATTGGAAATTTTCTCAAATACGATTTGGGTTTCGTCTATCATACTTGTCTTTGTAACTGAGTTATTAAATGAAACGGAAAGTTACTGGGGATATTCTAATACAGCATACTCTATTGGGATTATAATTAGTGGCTTAATTGCTTTTAGGCTATCTGAAAAGTTCCTCGCTGCTAAATGGGAAAGTATTCTTTTTCCGCTTGTAGCTATGGCAATAGTGACACTGACTATTCTATATTTTCCAAACGCACAGATGTTTTTATTATTTTCAGCTTTAGTTGGTATGTTATCGCAACTAAAAGAAGTTCCTGAAAGTGTATTTCTTCAGGAAACAGTAGAGGAAAATAACTTGGTTAATGTCTATTCCGTTCTTGAAGTGATTTCGACACTAGCATTTTCAGTGTTTGTTTTGCTAATGAGCTATATTACTGAGAGTTTTGGTATTAGCATAAGTTTTTGGCTATCAGCCATTTGTCTGATGATAGAAGCTATTTTAATTTATATCAGACGAGATTATTTTAAATGAGAGACGTGTTAAAAAGTCTTTAGAATCAGAAAAGCGCATAGTATCAGGTGTTGAAAAAATTTGATATTGTGCGTTTTATTATGGAAAGATTCCCTTCATTTTCTACTGAACTTGAGTTTTTGCCCAGGATCACTCTATTTGAAATATACATAGAAAAACCGCATAATTCTTAAAATAAACTGAAATCTAGTGAAAATGTACGGCAAACAATTGAAAAATTACCCTAGAAAGTGGTACAATAGTAGAAAAATACTATAGTAAGAGTCTATCTTATTTAGCAAAAATTACAGAAATGAATGGTTTTTCTTGATGAAACAGAGAAAAGAATTGTACCTCTTTCTTGGTCGGACAGCCTTGTATTTTCTTATCTTTCTGGGGCTGCTTTACTTCTTTAGCTATCTTGGTCAGGGTCAAGGAAGCTTTATCTATAATGAATTTTAACTTGAAGGAGAATCCCTATTGTGTCAAATAAACCAATAGCAGATATGATTAAAACCATTGAGCATTTTGCTCAGACCCAGCCTAGCTATCCTGTTTATAATGTTTTGGGTCAGGAACACACTTATGGAGATTTGAAGGCTGATTCGGATAGTTTGGCTGCAGCCATTGACCAACTAGATTTGCCAGAGAAGTCTCCTGTGGTCGTTTTTGGTGGCCAAGAATATGAAATGTTGGCAACTTTTGTAGCGCTGACTAAGTCAGGACATGCCTACATTCCAATTGATAGTCATTCGGCCTTGGAGCGAGTTTCGGCTATTTTAGAAGTAGCAGAGCCAAGTTTGATTATTGCCATTTCAGACTTTCCATTGGAGCAGGTTTCTACACCGATATTGAATCTAGCTCAGGTTCAAGAAGCCTTTGCTCAAGGGACAAGCTATGAAATCACGCATCCAGTCAAGGGCGATGATAATTACTACATCATCTTTACTTCTGGTACGACTGGTAAGCCTAAGGGAGTGCAGATTTCCCATGATAACCTCCTCAGCTTTACCAATTGGATGATTATGGACAAGGAATTTGCGACACCGAGTCGTCCGCAAATGCTGGCTCAGCCACCTTATTCATTTGATCTGTCTGTCATGTACTGGGCACCGACCTTGGCACTGGGTGGTACGCTCTTCGCTCTTCCTTCAGCTATTACTCAGGATTTTAAGCAACTCTTTGCGACCATCTTTTCATTGCCAATCGCTATCTGGACATCAACACCGTCCTTCGCAGATATGGCCATGTTGTCTGAAGACTTCAATAGTGAGAAAATGCCTGGTATCACGCATTTCTACTTTGATGGTGAAGAATTGACGGTCAAAACGGCTCAAAAACTACGTGAGCGTTTCCCAAATGCCCGTATTATCAATGCCTACGGCCCAACAGAAGCGACAGTAGCCCTGTCAGCAGTTGCTGTGACAGACGAGATGCTAGCGACTCTCAAACGCCTACCAATCGGCTATACCAAGGCTGATTCTCCAACCTTTATCATTGACGAGGAAGGAAATAAACTGCCAAATGGCGAACAGGGAGAAATCATTGTTTCTGGACCAGCTGTTTCAAAAGGTTATATGAACAATCCTGAAAAAACGGCAGAAGCCTTCTTTGAATTTGAAGGGTTGCCAGCCTACCATACAGGAGATGTGGGAACTATGACAGATGAAGGCTTACTTCTCTACGGCGGACGCATGGACTTCCAGATTAAGTTCAACGGTTACCGCATTGAGTTAGAAGATGTCTCTCAAAACCTCAATAAGTCTCGCTTTATCGAGTCTGCTGTAGCTGTACCACGTTATAATAAAGACCACAAGGTGCAAAATCTATTGGCTTATGTCATCTTGAAAGACGGTGTTCGTGAGCAGTTTGAGCGAGATATTGATATTACCAAGGCTATCAAGGAAGATTTAGCAGATATCATGATGTCCTACATGATGCCATCTAAATTCCTTTATCGAGACAGTTTGCCACTGACTCCAAATGGAAAAATTGACATCAAAGGATTGATTAACGAGGTGAATAAGAGATGATGGAGTTTTTTCAACAGCTTCCTCATTTAGAGCCATACGGTAATCCTCAGTATTTTGTTTATGTGATTGCTGCAACCTTACCTATCTTTATTGGTCTCTTTTTCAAGAAACGCTTTGCCTGGTATGAAGTGCTGGTTAGTCTCTTCTTTATCGTCACCATGTTGGTGGGTGGGAAGACCAATCAATTGGCTGCCTTGGGTATTTACCTTTGCTGGGAAATATTGCTCGTACTCTTCTACAAGCATTATCGAAAAAGCAAGGATGGCAAGTGGGTCTTCTACTTAGTTAGTTTTCTGTCCCTACTTCCGATTATCTTTGTCAAGGTGCAGCCGGCTATCAATGGAACGCAGTCTTTGCTTGGGTTCTTGGGAATTTCTTACCTGACTTTTCGTTCGGTTGGGATTATCATCGAGCTGAGAGATGGAGTGATTAAGGATTTTGCCCTCTGGGAGTTCCTTCGTTTTCTTCTCTTCATGCCGACTTTTTCAAGTGGCCCAATCGATCGCTTTAAGCGTTTTAATGAAAATTATCAGACCATTCCTGAGCGAGATGAGTTGATGGATATGCTGGATGAATCTGTTCGCTATATCATGTGGGGCTTTTTGTATAAGTTTATCCTGGCTCATGTTTTAGGAGAAACCTTGTTGCCTCCTCTGAAGAATCTAGCCTTGCAGTCAGGTGGTTTCTTTAACCTCTATGCCTTGGCAGTTATGTATACCTTTGGTCTGGAACTCTTCTTTGACTTTGCAGGTTATTCTATGTTTGCCTTGGCCATTTCAAATTTGATGGGGATCCGTAGCCCGATCAACTTTAACAAGCCCTTTTTATCAAGGGATTTGAAGGAGTTTTGGAATCGTTGGCATATGAGTCTTTCTTTCTGGTTCCGTGACTTTGTCTTTATGCGAATGGTGATGGTGTTGACCAGAAAGAAGATCTTTAAAAATCGCAATGTAACCTCAAGCGTGGCTTATATTGTAAATATGCTGATTATGGGATTTTGGCATGGAGTGACCTGGTACTATATCGCCTATGGACTCTTTCATGGGATTGGACTGGTCATCAATGACGCTTGGGTTCGTAAGAAAAAAACGCTCAATAAGGAGCGGAAAAAAGCAGGGAAGCCTGCTCTACCTGAGAATCGCTGGATTCAGTTGCTTGGCATGGTTATCACCTTCCATGTCGTCATGCTGTCATTCTTGATCTTTTCTGGATTTTTGAATGATTTATGGTTTAAAAAATAAAGGAAATAAAATATGGATATCAAATCAGAAGTTATCGAAATTATTGATGAGTTGTTTATGGAAGATGTTTCTGACATGATGGATGAAGATCTTTTTGACGCAGGTGTCTTGGATAGTATGGGAACGGTTGAATTGATTGTGGAGATTGAAAACCGTTTTGACATTCGTGTCCCTGTAACAGAGTTTGGTCGTGATGACTGGAATACAGCTAATAAAATTATAGCTGGCATTGTGGAGCTACAAAATGCTTAAACGCTTATGGATGATCTTCGGACCGGTCTTGATAGCTGGTTTGTTGGTTTTTCTGCTCATTTTCTTTTATCCTACTGAGATGCGTCATAATCTAGGAGCTGAAAAGCGTTCAGCGGTGGCTACTACTATCGATAGTTTTAAGGAGCGAAGTCAAAAAGTCAGAGCACTATCTGATCCAAATATGCGTTTTGTTCCTTTCTTTGGCTCCAGTGAATGGCTTCGTTTTGACGGTGCTCATCCTGCGGTATTAGCTGAGAAATACAATCGCTCCTACCGTCCTTATCTTTTAGGACAGAGGGGAGCTGCCTCGCTCAATCAGTATTTTGGGATGCAACAGATGCTGCCACAGCTGGAGAATAAACAAGTTGTGTATGTTATCTCACCTCAGTGGTTCAGTAAAAACGGCTATGAGCCAGCAGCCTTCCAGCAGTATTTTAATGGAGACCAGTTGACCAGTTTTCTGGAACATCAATCTGGAGATCAGGCTAGTCAATATGCGGCGACTCGCTTACTACAGCAGTTCCCAAACGTAGCTATGAAGGATTTGGTTCAGAAGTTGGCAAGTAAAGAAGAATTGTCGACGGCAGACAATGAAATGATTGAATTATTGGCTCGGTTTAATGAACGCCAAGCTTCCTTTTTTGGTCAGTTTTCAGTTAGAGGCTATGTCAATTATGATAAGCATGTAGTTAAGTATTTAAAGACCTTGCCAGATCAGTTTTCTTATCAAGCCATAGAAGATGTTGTCAAAGCAGATGCTGAAAAAAATACTTCCAATAATGATCTGGGAATGGAGAATGATTTCTATAATAAGCAGATCAAGAAGGATTTGAAGAAATTAAAGGATTCTCAGAAAAACTTTACCTACCTTAAATCACCGGAGTATAATGACCTGCAGTTGGTGTTAACCCAGTTTTCTAAATCTAAGGTAAACCCGATTTTTATCATTCCACCTGTTAATAAAAAATGGATGGATTATGCTGGTCTACGAGAGGATATGTACCAACAAACGGTGCAGAAGATTCGCTACCAGTTAGAGAGTCAAGGTTTTACCAATATAGCAGATTTTTCTAAGGATGGCGGGGAGTCTTTCTTTATGAAGGACACCATTCACCTTGGTTGGTTGGGTTGGTTGGCATTTGACAAGGCAGTTGATCCTTTCCTATCCAATCCCACACCAGCTCCGACTTACCATCTGAATGAGCGCTTTTTCAGCAAAGATTGGGCGACTTATGATGGAGATATCAAGGAATTTCAATAGATAATAGTATGGAAGAGTTCAAGAATAAAGCCGATTTTTACGTTTTTTCTTGACTCTTTTTTTGCTTGTGATATAATTAACTGGTAAATAAAATTCTACAGAATAGTATTTTTGTCTTAAAAAAGAAAAGTCCAGAAGGAAAGGAGTCAGATATGAGACAGCTAGCGAAGGATATTGATGGCTTTTTGAATGAGGTAATTTTGCAGGCGGAAAACCAACATGAAATCCTAATAGGTCATTGCACTAGCGAGGTGGCCCTGACTAATACCCAGGAGCACATTCTTATGCTCTTGTCAGAGGAATCTTTAACAAATTCAGAGTTGGCGCGTCGCCTCAATGTCAGTCAGGCAGCAGTTACCAAGGCTATTAAGTCTTTGGTCAAGGAAGGGATGTTGGAAACATCTAAAGATCCTAAGGATGCGCGTGTGGTTTTTTATCAGTTGACTGACTTGGCTCGTCCAATCGCTGAGGAGCATCATCATCACCATGAGCATACACTTTTAACCTATGAACAAGTGGCGACTCAGTTTACTCCAAATGAACAAAAAGTGATTCAGCGGTTTTTGACTGCTTTAGTAGGAGAAATCAAATAATGAGATATATTACGGTAGAGGATTTGTCCTTCTATTATGATAAGGAGCCTGTTCTTGAACATATCAATTATAGTGTTGATAGTGGGGAATTTGTTACCTTGACAGGGGAAAATGGGGCAGCTAAGACGACACTGATTAAGGCCAGTCTTGGAATTCTCCAACCACGCATTGGCAAGGTGACCATTTCAAAGACAAATACTCAGGGAAATAAATTGAGAATAGCCTATCTTCCCCAGCAGATTGCCAGTTTTAATGCTGGTTTTCCAAGTACGGTTTATGAATTTGTCAAGTCGGGTCGCTATCCGAGAAAAGGCTGGTTCCGTCGCTTGAATGCTCATGATGAGGAGCATATCAAGGCTAGTCTGAACTCAGTTGGCATGTGGGAACATCGAGACAAACGCTTGGGTTCTCTATCTGGGGGACAAAAGCAGCGAGCGGTGATTGCGCGCATGTTTGCTTCGGATCCAGATGTGTTTATCCTAGATGAGCCGACAACGGGGATGGATGCAGGAAGTAAAAATGAATTTTACGAACTCATGCACCACAGCGCCCATCATCATGGCAAGGCTGTTTTGATGATTACCCATGACCCTGAAGAAGTTAAGGACTATGCGGACCGCAATATCCATCTAGTCCGTAACCAAGACTCACCATGGCGTTGTTTCAACGTTCATGAGAATGACCAGGAGGTGGGCCATGCTTAGTTTATTATCTTATGACTTTATGCAACGCGCCTTTCTGGCGGTTATTGCTATGAGTCTTTTCTCGCCAGTTCTTGGAACCTTCCTTATCTTGCGTCGTCAGAGTTTGATGAGTGATACTCTTAGCCACGTCTCGCTGTCGGGTGTAGCTTTTGGTCTGGTACTAGGGATTTCTCCGACTGTTTCTACGATTGCTATTGTCTTGATTGCGGCGGTCTTTCTGGAGTATCTCCGTACGGTTTACAAGAGCTTTATGGAAATCGGGACAGCTATCCTCATGTCAACAGGTCTGGCTGTTTCTCTGATTGTTATGAGCAAGGGTAAAAGCTCCAGTTCTATGAGTTTGGACCAGTATCTTTTTGGTTCGATTGTGACCATCAGTGAGGAGCAGGTCATTTCCCTCTTCGTCATTGCGGCGGTTGTTTTGATTTTGACCTTCCTCTTCCTTCGTCCTATGTATATCTTGACCTTTGATGAGGATACAGCCTTTGTGGATGGTTTGCCCGTTCGTACCATGTCTATTCTTTTTAACATGGTTACAGGAGTGGCCATTGCCCTTATGATTCCTGCTGCAGGAGCTCTTCTGGTATCGACCATTATGGTCTTGCCAGCTAGTATTGCCCTGCGTCTGGGGAAAAACTTTAAATCGGTTATGCTACTTGCCAGTGCGATTGGATTTTTGGGAATGGTGGCAGGACTTTACATTTCCTACTATGCAGAAACACCTGCAAGTGCAAGTATTACCATTATTTTTGTAACTGTTTTCTTGCTAATCAGTTTAGTAAGACGTTTTATCAAATAGGAGAAGAACATGAAAAAAATTAGCTTATTACTAGCCAGTCTATGTGCCTTGTTTTTAGTGGCTTGTTCCAATCAAAAACAGGCAGATGGCAAACTCAATATCGTGACAACCTTTTACCCTGTCTATGAATTTACCAAGCAAGTCGCAGGAGATACTGCTAATGTAGAACTCCTCATCGGTGCTGGTACAGAACCTCATGAATACGAACCGTCTGCCAAGGCAGTTGCCAAAATCCAAGACGCAGATACCTTCGTTTATGAAAATGAAAACATGGAAACATGGGTTCCTAAATTGCTAGATACTTTGGATAAGAAAAAGGTGAAAACCATCAAGGCGACAGGTGATATGTTGCTCTTGCCAGGTGGTGAGGAAGAAGAGGAAGACCATGACCATGGAGAAGAAGGCCATCACCATGAGTTTGACCCCCATGTTTGGTTATCACCAGTCCGTGCCATTAAACTTGTAGAGCACATCCGTGATAGCTTGTCAGCAGATTATCCGGATAAAAAAGAGACCTTTGAAAAGAACGCATCTGCCTATATCGAAAAATTACAAGCCTTGGATAAGGCTTATGCAGAAGGCTTGTCTCAAGCCAAACAAAAGAGCTTTGTAACGCAACACGCAGCCTTTAACTATCTTGCCTTAGACTATGGACTCAAACAAGTCGCAATCTCAGGTCTCTCTCCAGATGCAGAGCCATCAGCAGCTCGCTTGGCAGAATTGACAGAGTACGTCAAGAAAAATAAAATCGCCTATATCTACTTTGAAGAAAATGCTTCACAAGCTCTTGCTAACACACTTTCAAAAGAGGCAGGTGTCAAAACAGATGTCCTTAATCCTTTAGAAAGTCTGACAGAAGAAGATACCAAGGCGGGAGAAAATTATATCTCTATCATGGAGAAAAACCTCAAAGCTTTGAAACAAACAACAGACCAAGAAGGTCCAGCTATCGAGCCTGAAAAGGCAGAGGATACCAAGACAGTCCAAAATGGTTACTTCGAAGATGCAGACGTCAAGGATCGCACCTTGAGCGACTATGCAGGCAACTGGCAATCAGTTTATCCTTTCCTTGAAGATGGAACTTTTGATCAGGTCTTTGACTACAAGGCTAAGTTGACTGGTAAGATGACTCAGGCTGAGTACAAGGCATACTATACAAAAGGCTATCAGACAGATGTCACTAAGATCAACATCACTGATAACACTATGGAATTTGTTCAAGGTGGACAAAGTAAGAAATTCACCTACAAGTATGTTGGTAAGAAAATCTTGACTTATAAGAAAGGCAATCGTGGTGTGCGCTTCCTCTTTGAAGCGACAGATGCGGACGCTGGACAGTTCAAGTATGTTCAGTTTAGTGACCACAATATCGCCCCAGTTAAGGCAGAACATTTCCATATCTTCTTTGGAGGCACAAGCCAAGAAGCCCTCTTTGAAGAAATGGATAACTGGCCAACCTACTACCCAGATAACCTATCTGGACAAGAAATCGCCCAAGAAATGTTGGCGCATTGATGAGAAATCGACTAGTTCATAAGAGCTAGTCGGTTTTTAGATATTAGATGGCTAACTTCATTATAGACCTTTCCAGAACTTTAAAAAATAAATAAAACTCTTGAAATATCTGGGCTTATATGCTAGAATGATTTTATCGGATAAGGTTCATTAGAATACTACCCCCTAACTACTGCCATAGTTAAGGGGTGTTTTGGTATATTCTACAGGAATAGAAAAAGACCCTCTAAACTTTGTAGAGAGCCTTAAAAAATCAAAATAAAAAGATAACCCCAGGCACATAGGAATGCTCAACCTTTCAGTCTACCCCATTCTGGGACCCAGCGTTTATCCTTCACAAGTTATCTTATTGAGTCCATTATATCACACTTATGGAAAATGTAAGAAATTTGTATAGTATTTTTAAATGAATTGATGAAAAATCAAATACCTTTCAGAACTAAGGAACTTTAAATAATAAATAAAACTCTTGAAATCTTAGCGCTTGTGTGTTAGAATAATTTTATCGGGTAAGGTTCATTAGAACACCAAATCCCTTAACTATGGCCGTAGTTAAGGGATTTTTTGACGTATCTTAGCGATTTAACGGGTGTTTACAGGCTAGTCATTCGGTCTACTTCTTACCATCTAGCCATTTGCAGACGAAATACAAGATAATTCCTGCTATGACGTCCGTTACAATAGTAAGAACGAGCTCTGGGGCAAGGTTCATTAGTTTCACCTCCTCTCACGAACCGTAAGGAACGTAATCGGTAACCGATGACAAAAATAGTACATCACATTAAATTTAGATCATCAACATTGCTTAATGCTTGAAATATTAGGACTTATATGCTAGAATGTAGTTAGTGTATAAGGTTCATTAGAACACCAAAGCCCCTAACTACTGCCATAGTTAAGGGCTTTTTTGACGTATCTTAGAGATTTAACGGGTGTTTATAGGCTAGTCAGTCGGTCTACTTCTTACCATCTAGCCATTTGCAGACGAAATACAAGATAATTCCAGCTATAACATCTGCTATAATAGTAAGAGCAAGCTCTGGTATAAGGCTCATTAGTTTCACCTCCTCTCACGAACCCATAGGAACGTAATCGGTAACCGATGACAAAAGTATTATACCACACTAAATTTAGATCATCAACCTCACTTAATGCTTGAACTATTGTAGATTATATGCTAGAATATAGTTAATTGATAAGGTTCATTAGAACACCAAAGCCCTTAACTATTGCCGTAGTTAAGGGCTTTTTTGACGTATCTTAGCGATTTAACGGGTGTTGATAGGCTAGTCAGTCGGTCTACTCCTTACTATCTAGCCATCTGCAGACGAAATACAAGATAATTCCAGCTATAACATCCGCTATAATAGTAAGAGCGAGCTCTATGATAAGGCTCATTAGTTTCACCTCCTCTCACGAACCCATAGGAACGTAATCGGTAACCGATGACAAAAGTATTATACCACACTAAATTTAGATCATCAACATTGCTTAACGCTTGAACTATTGGAGTGCGGTTCACTGTAATGATATTTTTTGTTACCCTCTTAAAGAATTAGCCATTACTTGTATTGTTTCTTTGTCCACGGCTTTAAAAGCTCAGATAGTACGTTGATAAGCAACGGAGTTAGAGAGAACTGGCATGGTGCACCTAATTTCTTACCAGTTGTTTTAGAAAGAGATTGGACGACAATAGGACAATTCACCTCTAATTATTGACATTTCAGGAAAAATCGCAGTAAAAACGGTACAGCCTTCTTTAAATGTGCTATAATACTAGAAAAATACTTGTGGAGGTTCCATTATGGCAATATTTTTCATGATTTTTCTGATTGTTTGTGTGCTCCTATTGCTGATAGTCACATTGAGTACGGTTTATGTGGTTCGTCAGCAGTCGGTGGCGATTATTGAACGCTTTGGGAAATACCAAAAGGTTTCCAATAGCGGTATTCATATTCGCTTGCCTTTTGGGATTGACTCGATTGCGGCACGAATCCAGTTGCGCTTGTTGCAAAGTGATATTGTGGTTGAGACTAAGACCAAGGACAATGTGTTCGTTATGATGAATGTGGCGACTCAGTACCGTGTCAATGAGCAGAGCGTGACAGATGCCTACTATAAACTCATGCGTCCAGAATCTCAGATTAAATCTTATATCGAAGACGCCCTTCGCTCTTCTGTTCCAAAATTAACCTTGGATGAATTGTTTGAGAAAAAAGATGAGATTGCCCTTGAAGTTCAACACCAAGTAGCAGAAGAAATGACCACTTACGGCTATATTATTGTGAAAACCTTGATTACCAAGGTCGAACCTGATGCAGAAGTTAAGCAATCCATGAATGAAATCAATGCGGCGCAACGTAAGCGGGTCGCAGCGCAAGAATTGGCTGAAGCCGATAAGATTAAAATTGTCACTGCAGCTGAAGCCGAAGCAGAAAAAGACCGCCTTCATGGTGTGGGGATTGCCCAACAACGTAAGGCGATTGTGGATGGATTGGCAGAGTCTATCACTGAACTCAAGGAAGCCAATGTTGGCATGACAGAAGAGCAAATCATGTCTATCCTCTTGACCAACCAGTATTTGGATACTTTGAATACCTTTGCCTCTAAAGGAAATCAAACCATCTTTTTACCAAATACGCCAAATGGTGTAGATGATATCCGAACACAAATCTTGTCAGCCCTCCGTGCTGAGAAGAAATAATAGACTAAAGAGCTTGGCAACAGGCTCTTTTTGTATTGTTTTTGTTAAGAAAAACAAAGAACATTGATATACATTTAACTAAAAATTATTGTATATTGTCTACTTTAATTAGGAATGATAAGAGAATAACTAGAAAGATTTGTGAATACAGACTATTTCTGATATACTAAATATACAGTAATAATGAATGATGGGAGATGAGATGAAAGAATTTCAATTTGAGAGAAAGCAGCGTTTTTCTTTGAGGAAATATGCAATAGGAGCTTGTTCAGTCTTGCTAGGAACGAGTTTATTTTTTGCTGGTATGGGGGCTCAATCCGTACAGGCTACAGAAACGACTTCAACACTAATTTCAAGTCATTATTTGGATGAGCAGGATTTACCTGAAAAGCTGAAATCTGAGTTGCAATGGTTTGAAGAAAATAAGATTGAGGTAAAAGAGGGAAAAGAATACTATTTTGTCTATCGAAAATTGGCTACAAGATTACCAGAAACAGGTCTGTTTTCTAATGATGGGATGTTTATCTTGGGAGCAGGATTATTATTGCTTTCCTTCACTTTGATCAAGAGAAAAAAGGGAGCGACTTACTTCCTTGTGACCGTCTTTGCTGTTGGTGGCTGGGGAGCATCCATCTCTGCTATCGAAAATCTGGTAGAATTGCAACCAGTCCTTGTTAAAAGGGTAGAAGGTCAGTTTTTACCAAGTCCTGAAAGAGTCCAAGGATATGAATTTACGGGATATTATTTGGTAAGAGATAGTGGTAGCAAGGAACTTACTGTTGATAAGGTAGAGTCGCCAGCATTATCTCAAAAGGAGGACAGTTCAGAACCTCAATCTAAGAAGATTGTACCACAGACTGCATCTCATTTTAGCTCGACTGAAGACCTTGTGCAATCTCCTCAACCATCCTACGCAGTTGAGAAAATTGTTGAAGCTCCTGTAAGCAAACAAGCTCCTGATGAAATTGGATCTATAGGGGCTAAGGAGGAAGTTACAGGAAATCCCCGAGTAGAACAACCGAAAGCAGAAAATAATAGTGATTATAAAACAAGTCCTGAGGAAGGTGTGTTAAATGCCACAGTAGAGAAACCAGAATTGCTAGTCACTACAGAGGAGGTTGCTTTCCAAACGATAGAACAAGAAGATGCAACCTTAGCTAAAGGGCAAACTAAAGTTGTTCAAGAAGGTGTTGTTGGTGAACGCACCATCTATACAGAAGTCACTATCGTTAATGGGGAAAAATCTAGCAAAGTTATAGAAAATATAATCACAAAAGAGCCGGTGGACAAGGTGATTGCAGTTGGGACTAAGGAAGAAGTTGCACCAAAACCAACACAACCTGTAACTCCAGAGCCAGAGGAAGTTCAACCAGTTCAACCTGAAAAAATTGAGAAAAAACCAATAGTAGAGAATGAAACGGAGACAAAACCAGCTGATGGAATAGGACAACCAAGACCAGGAGCAGAAGAAACGCCGGGTACAGAAGCAACACCAGACGAGAAACAAACACCTGACAAACCCGAATCCGAGCCGAAGCAACCAGATCCAGCAAGACCAGCCGTGGAATCAGGGGGTGAGGAAAATCAAACTCATGCCCCACAAGGTACTGAGTCTAAGCAACCATCTAAAGAAGCTGCTGAGACCAAAGATTCTGAACCAGCAACCCCAGCCGTGGAATCAGGGGGTGAGGAAAATCAATCCCCTGTGGGGCAAAAGGATGAGGAGAACCAGCTGGAGAATCCAGTTGAGGGGGTAAAAGATACTGGTGAGTCTGCCCCACAAGAACCCAAAAAACAACCAGAACAAACGGCTCCATCTCCAGAGGTCAATCCAAGTCCAGTAAACGAACCAGAACCAGCTGTTCAGCCTGAACCCTTAGCTCCCCAAGAGCAGTCAGATTCACAAGAGCAACCAACTGTCCCAAGTCCAGTAACGAAAGAAAAAGTACTGGACTATAAAACAATCTATACAGCATCGCCAGCTTTAAATTACAAAGAGCAACGAGTAGAAGTAGCAGGCGAAAATGGTAAGGAAGTGACAACTACTTCTTACAGTTTTGATGAAAGTACTGGGAAAATAGTAGAAAACACTTCAACAAAGATAGAAAAACATCCAGTAGATAGAGTTGTTAAGGTTGGGAATGTAGAAGAAACAAGATCAACAGTCAAAAGAGGTGAACAGTTTGTCGCGGATGAGTCACTTGATAAAGGGGTTAAAGTAGTTAGAGAACAAGGTCAAGATGAAGAAACGACAACAATAAAAGTTTACAAAGTAAATGAACAAACAGGAGACTTGACTGAGCCAGATGTAACGACAAAAGTCGCTAAGCCAATGCAAGCGAAAATAACGGCAGTAGGAACAAAACCAACAGTTCAATCACAAGAAATTCCTTTTAAGACAGTTTATGAAGCAAATCCAGCGTTAGATTACAATCAGAAAATAGAAGAAACATCAGGGGAAAACGGTCGTACAGTATCAACTACAAAATACACATTAAATCCTGAAACAGGGGCTATCTCAGAAGAAACTACAACTGAAAATATTCCAGTTAAAGACAAAGTAGTAAAAGTTGGAAATGTGGAAAAGATAGTGTCACCTATAGAAATCACTGAGTTGAGAAAAGATAACCCTGAACTTTCGAAAGGAAAAGAAGAGGTTGAAGATGCAGGTGAACAAGGGGAAACAACCGTTACTAAAACTTATGAAGTTAGTCCGGAGACAGGAGAGTTAACAAATCCAGTAGAGAAGACTGAAACAACTAAAGCTATGCGCCCAAAAGTAATCTTGGTTGGTACTAAAGAAGACAAACCGCATTTACTGCCAGAAAATAGTGAGTTAGAAAATGCAGTGGATGTGATGGAAGCTAGTAGAGAAATGAAGTCTGTAGACTTCTTAACAGATGAAAAAATAAAAGCGCAACTAACTCCGCCTGCTTTAGAAATAGAGCGTGATTTTTATAAAAAACGCAGTGAGTTGAAAAAAACTAATCCGGCGATAACTGATGAAGAAGTAAAAGAAATTCTACGAAAAGAATATCTTGAAAAATTATCGATTAAAGAAATACTCGATGCGACTAAAACCGATTTAGAAGCTAGTTTGAAAAAAGTTGTGGCGCATACCTTGAGTATTTTAGGTGACAATCAACAAAATAGAGAAAAAGTAAAAGGTGATATTGAAGCTAATAAAGAGAAAATATTACTAGGGTTATCCTATATCAATCGTTTTTATAATATTGATTTTGGAGATACCAACATCCGTGATATTCTAGCTTATAATCCAAGTTCGTTCGGTAAAAAAGACCTTACTTCTTTAGATTGGTTAACACACCTTGGGTCTATGAGTTATGATGAATTAAGATTAACCAATAGTCCAAAAACATTTGAGAAATACTTTGGTAAAATTACAGATAAACTAACATTATTAGATTTCCTAGATTACAATAGAACTACATTCACTAATATGGATGGCGATACGTGGTTGAAGAAAGCGACTAAAGCTATCGTAGTTGAAAAAGCTTCGAAAGAAAAACCTGATGAAAAAGTAGACTTATATACAAAATTAACTACGCCTCCTGAGAAATATGGGGCTGAAAATCTTCAAATTGAAAGTAGAAGACAACAAAATGTAGCTACATTATTAGGTTTGGTAAATATTAAAGAACCAAGAGTGTATGCTATAACTAACATAGCGACGGTAACCTACGGAAACATCGGAACGTATATGGATACTTCTTTAGAGAAAACGAATCCAGTTAAGTATAAAGAAGAATTAGAAAAAGTTAAAGCATTGATAGAATTAACTGCGACAAGACAGGCTAATTATGTTGATACTTTATACAGAATTACAAAAGAAGAAAATCGTCCGAAACTAATTACAAATAGAGTAATTGTAGATACGATGAAGAAATATACGACAAATGTGACTGCTGGAATAACGACAACATGGTCTAAAGAATCAGGACCAACAGCAGATAAAGGGGTTAAAGACTTTATGACACCTCTAGGATTGTATTCACCATCGCAAAATGTAGGTGCAGAAGCCAATGGAGTGGGTGTCCGTTACTTTATAGATAGAGTTCTTGATGATAGAGGTTCAGCGACTTACTCTCACGAAATGACGCATTTATTAGACAGAACAGTACTGTTTAATAATCATGGTCGTCGAGATGGTACAGCGGCAGAGTTTTATGCTAGAGGAATCTTCGAGAATTCATACACACCAGAGACAGATACATATTTCAACTTAAACTTCGTTTACGATGAAAGTAAGAAAAATGGCTTTTACAACAAAACACCAGATAGATTCAAAACAGCTGCAGATTTGAAATCTTATATGCATGGAAGTTTTGATGTGTTATATAGTTTAGATTATTTAGAGGCAGAAGCAACAAAGCAACTTTCAGCAGAAGATAAAACTAAATATTTCAAAAAAATAACACCAATTGCGTCGATAGGACCTAGAGCGACAGTAACATACACAAATCCAGCAGTTCAAGCTACGCACAAGAGTGAAAAAATCTCAGAAATTACACTGACAGAAGCGGAAAAACTAACGGATATCAATAGCTTGATTGATAATAATATTTTAGTGAACCGTTATATCATAAATGGATTTTATGCAACAGGTGATGTAAAAGCTAATGGATATTATTTAGTGGATATGTTTGATACCATTTATGGTGTTAGTCAAAATGACACTGGTATGAGTGGGGATATCACCTTTAGAAAACAATCTTTTGAATTGATGGCTGCTTTGGGCTATTATGAAGGATTTGTTCCTTATGTGTCAAATCAATACAAACACGAAGCAGAGGCTGAGAACAAGCCTTTATCCGATACTTACATTTTCAATCAAGTTTTGAATGGTAAGAGTTATGCTGAGTTCAAAAAAGCACAGTTTAAGGAAAGAGTAGCTAAGATTGATCAATTGAAACCTTTGACAATCCAATATGAAGGTCAGGAAGTAAGTCTGACAAGTCAGAAGTTAAAAGAATTGATGCAGAAAGCTGTCCAAGAGGAGTTGAAACAGATTAAAGCAGGCAAAACAACTGCTAGCACCTATAGCTTTATCGAAACCCCAGTTCAAAAACTGAAAAAAGCGATTTATAAAGCTTATCTCAAAGATTCAGATGACTTTAGACAGTCGATTTACAATAGTTAAGACAAAAGGGACATCTCTCTGGAATGAACATTCAGAGAGGTGTTTTTTGCGCTCTTGTAAGGTTTGATCTTATTTCTTAAAAATGACAGTTTGCTTGAATATGGAGTGATTTTCAGACTTTTCCACAAATTATAGAATCTTTTCCGAGTATTTAGGGAGTGATAGAGGAAATCTTGAAAGCGCTTTTGTTTTGTGCTATAGTCAAGTCAATAGACTTGTTTAAAGAGGAATGCTTGTATGAGAAGAGAAGAAGTTTTACGGAATCACTGGTTTTTTAGTCAGGAGGTGGGGAAAGAAGAAGCCTTGGCACCGGATTTTCAGAGAGAAAATTGGCAGGCTATTCAAGTGCCACATGACTGGAGTATTTACAATGATTTTGACCAGTATTCGCCAGCGCAAAATGAGGGTGGTCAGTTAAACGGGGGTCAGGCTTGGTATCGGACACAGTTTTACTTGGAAGAAGATGCCAGTCTTGTATCGGTGCGTTTGTTGTTTGATGGAGTTTACATGAATGCCCAAGTCTATATCAACGGGCAAGTGCTGGGCTATTATCCCAATGGTTATACACCCTTTTCTTATGATATCACGCCTTATCTAAGAAATGATGGGACGGCCAACCAGCTTGCGGTTTTTGTGGAAAATCAGCAACCTAGCAGTCGTTGGTACTCTGGTAGCGGTATTTACCGAGAAGTAAAATTGTTGATTACAGATGCAGTTCATCTGGATTTGTATGGGATTAAGATAGCAAGTCCCAAGCTAAAGGAACAAAGAGATAGATGGGTGGAGACTCAGCTTACAAGTAAGGTTTCAAATGATGGACCTCAGTCCGTGTCGGTGTATTTGGAGCAGAGTATCTGGTATGATGGACAACAGCTGTCAGACTGGCAGGCGACAGACTCTCTAGTGATTGAGTCTGGGGACAAATATTCTTTCCAACAAGCCATATCAATTTTTCAACCCTTGCTTTGGGATATTGAATCCCCTCACCTTTACCAATTGAAGACACGCCTTTACAAAAATGGCATTTTGGTTGATGAAGAAGAGGAGACCTTTGGTTACCGCTATATGGATTGGCAAGCGGATAAGGGCTTCTTTCTAAATGGTCGCTGGTTGAAGATTCATGGGGTTTGTTTGCACCATGACTACGGAGCGCTGGGAGCTGTGGAAAACAGGTCAGCTGCTGAGAGACGCTTGCGCCAGATGAAGGAAATGGGTGTCAATGCGATTCGAATCACCCATAATCCAGCTAGTAGTATTTTGCTGGGTGTGGCTGCCAAAATGGGGCTACTTATCCAAGAAGAAGCCTTTGATACCTGGTATGGAGGCAAGAAAGAATATGATTATGGTCGCTTTTTTGAGGAAGAAGCGAATCATCCAGAAGCGAAAGCAGGCGATTTCTGGTCAGATTATGATTTGCGCACTATGATTGAACGTGGCAAGAACAATCCAGCGATTTTTATGTGGTCCTTGGGAAATGAAGTCAGCGAAGCAAATGGAGATGCTCATTCATTGAAGACGATCAAACGCTTGCTAGAAAGGGTTAAGGAGGTTGATGATAGCCGTTTTGTGACCATGGGAATGGATCAGTTCCGTTTTGGAGATGGGTCTGGAGGTCATGAAAAGATTGCTGATTTGCTGGATGTGGTGGGCTTAAATTACTCGGAAGATAATATTGATGGGATTCGCAAAAGACATCCCAAGTGGCGACTTTACGGATCTGAAACCTCATCGGCTACAAGGACGCGTGACAGCTATTTTCGCCCAGCTAAGGAATGGGTTGGGGATAATCGCCGCGTGCGGAATTTTGAACAGTCAGACTATGGCAATGATCGGGTTCCTTGGGGGAAGACAGCGACGGCTTCTTGGATAGCAGATAGAAATCGGCTAGACTATGCGGGGCAGTTTATCTGGACAGGAGTGGACTATATCGGCGAGCCGACTCCTTGGCACAACCAAAATGACACGCCCGTCAAGAGTTCTTATTTTGGAATTGTAGACACAGCAGGGCTTCCTAAAAATGATTATTATCTCTATCAAAGTCAGTGGTTGGACCTAGATCAGCATCCTATGGTTCATATCCTGCCCCATTGGAATTGGGAAATTCACAAGAGTTATCAACAAGTTGTGGATAAGTATGGGGATATACCTGTTCGAGTGTATTCAAATGCTGGTTCGGTAGAGCTATTTCTCAATGGAAAATCCCAAGGTAGGAAGATATTTCAGGAAAAATGGACCTCAGATGGTAGAAAATACCAAGAGGGAGAAGGTTCTGACCAACTCTATCTCGAATGGCCTTTGGCTTATCAACCGGGAGAATTGCGTGCTGTAGCTTATGACCGTCAAGGTCAGCTTGTGGCAGAAGATAGGGTGGTGACTGCAGGTAAGCCTGCTAAGATTGGGTTACATGCCGAGAAATCACAACTGGAGCCAGATGGGCAAGACCTCCTCTATCTCTATTTTGATGTATTGGACAAGGATGGAAATTGGGTGCCGAGCGCTTCCAATCAGCTTCATTTTAAAATTGAAGGCCCTGCTCGCATTGTGGGTGTGGATAATGGTAGGCAGGCTAGTCGTGAACGTTACCAAGCCCAGAAAAATGGTCGGTTTCAGAGGAAAGCCTTTCATGGCAGAGGTGTCCTCTTAGTTCAGAGCTTGGAGCAGGTGGGTCTAGTCAGAGTAAAGGCCAGTGCCAGAGGGCTAGAGCAAGCAAGTTTTGATCTCTTAGTGGGAGAGACTTTGGTTTGCCAGCCAGTAAAAAATCAGCGCTTGTTTGAGATTCGAATGGACAAGCAGACCGGTTTACAAGAAGGAGATTCCCCAGCCATTGGACTTTATCCACAAACTGTGGATAACCCTGTGAACAAGGTGGGGAATAGTGAAGTGATTTGGGAGACGAGTGGTAGTGCCCACGCCATTATTAAGCAGGGAGTGCTTCATTGTTTGTCTGCTGGCGACTTGGCTATCCGAGCCATGTATCAAGGTAAAACCTATCAAACTCATTTGCAGGTCACAGAAAATACCTCACTAGGGCAGGCAGTTTCTGTACGACCACTTCGCTTGTATACAGCTAAGGGAACTTATCCACAGCTGCCATCTTCAGTTTTGGTGGACTATGAGCTCGGGAGTGCAAAACGAGTCAAGGTTGTTTGGGAGGCAATATCCGAAGAAGATATGGCAAGCTTTCATGAGTTTACGGTATCTGGTCAGCTAGAGGGTTTGGATTTAAAGGCTTCTGCTCAGGTTTGTGTCCAAGGGATTTCCGCTATTGAACCTGAAAGGGTTTGGACGCTTGTCAAGGAAGTCCCACATTTACCAGACCGAGTCAAGCTAGTCTTATCAGATGGCAGACGAGATACAGCCAAGGTGACTTGGGATGAACTCGATCCTCAAATCTATACTCAGGTAGGAGAATGCGTTTTCACAGGGCAGGTAGCGGGCTGTGAGTTGCCAGCAATAGTCACCATTCATGTGACAGGTGCCAGTGTAGATGGGGAAGTTATTTCCAATCAGTGGACAGGGTCTAACCTGCCTCTGGTCTTTGCTTCTCACTCAGAGCCGAATCACCCAGCCTCATATCTCAATGACAAGGTCATTGCTCGGAAGAAATCGACAGCCAATACTTGGATTACCAAGTCAGAGCAAGCCAGCGTGGGCATGCTTTTTGGAGATGCAGGGATTTTAAAACCGCGATTTGTGGATAACGTGACCTTGTATTATGTTGAAAATCAAGAATACGTGGCGATGGAGCCTACTTTTATTGATTATTATGTAGGGAATGAGCCTAGCTTACCTCGAACTCCCAACCATTTGGATAAGGATTCCCTGCTCAAGCAAGAGGAGAATTGGCGCCCTGTATCAGCTATCCGAAAAGTTTCAAGCGACAAGGATGAAGAGCTTCGTTTTGAATTTGATAAGGTAGAGACTTATGCCCTTCGTCTTGGATTTGAAAACTTGACAAGCCCTCTAGCGTTAACAGAGTTGCAAGTACATGCCAAAAAAGTTAAGAAAAATGTAGATAGGAAATAGTATGGTAAGAGAAATAAAACCGCATGGGCCCTTGCCTAGTCAGGCCCAGCTAGCTTATTTAGAGGATGAACTAGCAGCCTTTATCCATTTTGGACCCAATACTTTTTATGATCAGGAATGGGGGACGGGTCAGGAGGATCCTGAACGCTTTAACCCGACAAGGTTAGATGCGCGTGAGTGGGTTCGCGTGCTCAAGGAAACGGGCTTTAAAAAGTTGATTTTGGTGGTCAAGCACCACGACGGCTTTGTCCTCTATCCGACAGCTCATACAGATTATTCGGTCAAGAGCAGTCCTTGGAGGAATGGAGAGGGGGACTTACTCCTTGAAGTATCCCAAGCTGCCACAGAGTTTGATATGGATATGGGGGTCTACCTATCGCCGTGGGACGCCCACAGTCCCCTCTATCATGTGGACCGAGAAGCGGACTATAATTCCTATTATCTGGCTCAGCTGAAGGAGATTTTATCAAATCCTGCCTATGGAAATGGAGGGAAATTTGCTGAGGTCTGGATGGATGGTGCCAGAGGAGAGGGCGCTCAAAAGGTCAATTATGAATTTGAAAAATGGTTTGAAACCATTCGTGAACTGCAGGGAGATTGCTTAATTTTTTCAACAGAAGGCACTAGTATCCGCTGGATTGGCAATGAACGAGGGTATGCAGGTGATCCACTGTGGCAAAAGGTGAATCCTGACAAACTAGGAACAGAAGCAGAGCTGGATTATCTTCAGCATGGAGATTCTTCAGGCACTATTTTTTCAATCGGTGAGGCAGATGTTTCCATCCGGCCGGGGTGGTTTTACCATGAAGAGCAGGATCCTAAGTCACTTGAGGAGTTGATCGAAATCTACTTTCACTCGGTGGGTCGGGGAACTCCACTCTTGCTTAATATTCCGCCGAATAAAGATGGGCTCTTTGATGCAAAGGATATTGAACGCCTCTATGAATTTGCGGCCTATCGCAATGAGCTCTATAAAGAAGATTTGGCTCTGGGAGCTGAGGTATCTGGTCCTGCTCTTTCCGCAGACTTTGCTTGTCGCCATTTGACAGACGGCCTTGAAACTAGCTCTTGGGCAAGCGCTGCAGACTTGCCCATCCAGCTAGAACTAGACTTAGGGGCGCCTAAAACTTTCGATGTGCTTGAGTTAAGAGAAGATTTGAAGCTGGGGCAACGAATCGCTGCTTTTCATGTGCAAGTAGAGGTGGATGGTGTCTGGCAAGAATTTGGCATGGGCTTTACCGTTGGTCATAAGCGTCTCTTGCGAGGTCCGCTAGTAGAGGCACAGAAGGTGCGCGTGATAATTACCGAGGCACAATCTATGCCTGTATTGACCAAGATTTCCCTCTATAAAACTCCTGGATTATCAAAAAAAGAAGTTGTTCAGGGCTAGCATTTGCAGAAAAAAGTCTAGCTGTAGCAAAGGGAGAGACTCTTCATTTTAGGATTGAACGTAGCGAAAGTAATACTCCTTTAGAGGCTAAGATTTCGATTCAACCGGGGACAGGTGTCCATGGTGTCGCCTATCAGGACGAGATTCAGACCCTTCAATTCCAAACAGGGGAAAGCAAAAAAGATTTGTGCCTACCAACCCTGTATTTTGCTGCTGATAAGACCTTGGATTTCTATCTGAATCTGACTGTTGATGGACAGTTGGTTGATCAAGCTCATATTTTAGTTGAAACGAGATAAAATATCTTTACAATTCATTTCTTTTCCGAATAAATAGATAGAACCATCGAATCTAGCAAAATTAGATTTAAAAATATGGTATAATAGAAGGAGGAAATAGATGACTTTAAGACATCCGGGCATCAGCCCAACCAATGACTTGGTTGCTAAGAAAATCTTTAGCAACCCAGAAATCACTTGTCAATTTATTCGCGATATGTTGGATTTACCAGCAAAAAATGTGACCATTTTGGAGGGAAGCAACATTCACGTCTTGCCTTCCCTGCCTTATTCAGCGCAGGATTTCTACACCAGTATAGATGTTTTAGCTGAACTAGATAATGGCACTCAAGTTATCATCGAAATACAAGTACATCATCAGAATTTTTTCATCAATCGCCTGTGGGCTTACCTATGCAGTCAGGTCAATCAAAACCTAGAAAAAATTCGCCAGCGTGAAGGTGACACCCACCAGAGTTATAAACATATTGCACCAGTATATGCTATTGCTATCGTGGATAGTAATTATTTCTCAGATGACCTGGCTTTTCACAGTTTTAGTATGCGAGAGGACACGACAGGTGAGGTTTTAACCATCACTAATAACGGTCAAGAAAACCATCTGGTCAAGATGGCATTCTTGGAATTAAAAAAATATAGAGAAACCAGCAAAGACAAGATTCGCAAGCCGTGGTTGGAGTTTTTCGGGAATAAGCCCTTTACCCAGCAACCTGAGCGAGCCATCAGCCAAGCAGATCAACTGCTGGACTACAAAAGCTGGTCCGAGGAGGACAGGAGAATGTTTAGTGAACAACGCAGGCGTGAAGAACAAGCATTATTGGCTCATGACTATGCCTTGGAACAAGCTGAAGAAAAAGGCTTAGAACGTGGGAAAATATCTACCTTTCTTGATTTAGTACATCAACATGTTTTAACTTCCGAATTTGCGAGTGAGCAATTAGGTATGTCAGTTGCTGAGTTTGAGTCACTATTGAAAGACCGTAATAAATAAGACCTAAAAATATAGAGAAACCAGCAAAGACGAGGTTTGTAAACCATGGTTGGAGTTTTTTGGGAATAAGCCCTTTACTCAGGAACCCGAGCGAGCCATCAGCCAGGCAGACCAACTGCTGGACTACAAGAGCTGGTCCGAGGAGGATAGGAAGATGTTTAGTCAACTACGTATGCGCGAAGAACAAGCCTTGTTAGCGCAGGACTATGCCTTAGAAACAGCTAGGGCGGAAGGTGGTTTTGTTATGTTAGCAAATCTAGTTCGTCAAGGTCTTCTGACTTCGGAGGTTGCGAGTCAGCAACTGGGTATGTCAGTAGCAGAGTTTGAAGCGCTATTGAAGAACCATCATAAATAAGACCTAAAAAATACAGAGAAACCAGCAAGGATAGCATTCGCAAGCCATGGTTGGAGTTTTTCGGTAATAAACCCTTTACTCAGGAACCCGAGCGAGCCATCAGCCAAGCAGACCAACTGCTAGACTATAAAAGCTGGTCCGAGGAGGACAGGAAAATGTTTAGTCAACTACGTATGCGCGAAGAACAAGCCTTGTTAGCACACGACTATGCCTTGGAACAAGCTGAAGAAAGAGGATTGGAGCGTGGGAAAGTTGAAGGAAGAGTCTTTGCTTTCCTAGATATGGTTCGTCAAGGTCTTCTGACTTCGGAGGTTGCGAGTCAGCAACTGGGTATGTCAGTCGCGGAGTTTGAAGCGTTGCTGAAAGACCGTAATAAATAAGACCTAAAAATACAGAGAAACCAGCAAAGATGAGGTTCGCAAGCCGTGGTTAGAGTTTTTCGGCAACAAGCCCTTTACCCAACAACCTGAGCGAGCTATCAGCCAAGCAGACCAACTGCTAGACTACAAGAGCTGGTCCGAGGAGGACAGGAAAATGTTTAGTCAACTACGTATGCGTGAAGAACAAGCCTTGTTAGCACAGGACTATGCCTTGGAACAAGCGGAGGAGCGTGGTCGAGCTGAAGGTGGTTTCGCGATGTTAGCAAATCTAGTTCGTCAAGGTCTTCTGACACCTGAGATTGCCAGTCAGCAATTAGGCATGACTGTCGCTGAGTTTGAGGCATTGCTGTAAATAGGAACAGATGACATGTTGCCAGAATGAGGTAGCATGTTTTATTTTAGCTTTAGTTGTTAGTTGCAACAGGCAGACCAGCCAGAGAATGCTAACACTTTTAGGTCGTAATTAGGATGTGGAAGTCAGTCATATTTCTACGGTGAGGCGACTCTGGCGTATTTTGCCTTTGAATTTTAAGAGAATAGTGCATATGAGAGATAGGGTCTGGTTCTGTTGGGCTCTGCTAGAAAGCTATTAGAGAATCTGGGCATTTAACTGATAGGTTCTCTTTTTTGGAAGAAAAAAAGCTAAAAACCTAAAAATTTTTGTATATTTATTTTACGAATGTTTTGTTTAAAAATAGTAGAATAGTTCCTTTTAGGTATCAAAGTTATCTGCTTTTCAAAATAAAAAGATTTTATCCAAATTCATTTCCGAATTTCAGGTTTTAACACAATATAATAACATGCAGAAAACCAAAATATTTTCCTGATTTTAAAGTTAAAAAATTCATAATTTTGGTTATAAAAACGAACAAATTGTGAAAATTGTCTGAAAATGTTTTTTTTTTTAGTAAATTTGATGAGCATTTAGTTTGCATATATATCACTTATCATGTACAATGAAGAAGTAAAGTATCATATGCAAAACCTCGTCCATGGCGAGGAATCTTTGCATGTAGATATGGAGATAAAAAAATATTTTTAAGGAGAACACAATAAGTGGAGAAGAAATCGCCTATGAGTCGTGTTGAACGCTTGCACCGTGAAAAGGTCACACGTTACTCAATCCGTAAATATAGTTTTGGAGCAGCCAGCGTAGCAGTTGCTGCCCTGTTCATGTTCTTGGGAAATGGAGCTGTATCAGCTAATGAGCTAAGTAAACAAGATACACCAGATGTAGAAGCTCTAGCGCCAGCCCTTGATGCCCCATCAACTCCAGCAGAAAGCGTTCCAGCAGCACAACCAGTTGTAGAAGAACCAACAAAACCAGCTGCAGCAGAAGTAACAACTCCAGCTTTGGACAAAAAGCAACTTGAAAACTACATTTCAGAAGTTAAATCAAAACTTTCTGCAGGTAAGTATGCTAATAAAACAGAGGAGAGCCTTGCTCTTTTGAATGGTGAATTGGCTTCTGCTGAGTCTACACTCGCTTCTGCAACTAGTCAAGATGAATTGACAAAGGCTTATCAGAAACTAGTGACGTTTGTTAGTTCAGGGTTAAAAAACAAACCAAAAGATTCAAAAGACGCTCCGAAAGTAGACACTACTAACGGACAACCAACTGTAGGTAAAAAAGCCGAAAACACTGAGAAAAAATCAGAATCTAACGCAATCGAAAACACAGGTTCAAATGACCCACGTAATGAGAAAGAGATTAGTAAAGATAATCCGTTTAGAACAGAAGCGACTGATACGGAAGGTCCAGTGGCAGAAATACCATATTCCGAGGGTAGGAATGTATATGTATATGGTGGAGAATCAGAAGGGTTTGATATAAAAATCAAAGATAATTCTGGAGTTGTTGCAAATGCCACTATTGTACGAGGAGGTAATCAGCCATTTACTGCTGTTTCAGGTGAAACAGATATACTTGACGTGGAATTTGGTTATAAAGCAAATGTCTTTTCAACAGAAACTCCAGCGAGTGAGTCTAATCCAGCTGTTATTCATTATACAGGTCTTCCTGGTGGTACATTAAATCAAAAACAATTAGAAGATGCTAGAACTACAGGATTAAATCTAGGTTGGCGTTATGTTAAGGCGACAGATAAAGCAGGGAATGGTTTAAGAGCGATAGATGAAAGAGATGACAAACCAGGCGCTCTTTATGTTGTCGTTAAACCTCAAACATATAAATACAACATCCAACAACCAGAAAACAATGCGAATAAAATTGCTGTTTCAGATATTAACAACTTAACGGAAACTGATATTCAGAAAATTAAAGACCAAATCAAAATTGGATATTCTAAAACAAGCCAAGATGCTAGATTTGAATCTAAAAAAGGTCAAGATTTAGATAATCAAGCTTCTGTAGTGAAAAGTATTGAAGTAAATGGACAAACTATCACTGTAACCTATAACGATGATTCAACAGACACAGCTTCAATTTCTGATGTGGCACGTACCAATAACGCACCAACAGTCGAAATTCCATTCTCTGATGCTGCAACAAAGCAGGTTTATGTTTATGGAGGAGAAGAAAATTCATTTGATATTAAATTCAAAGATGACTCAGGTAAGATCAAGAGTGCTGCAGTAGTTCAAGGCGGGAATAATGCATTTAATAGAGTAGAAGGTGAAGAAAATAAAGTAGATGTTGAGTGGGGATACACTGCGAACTTTATCGATGCTGAAACAACAGCAACAGAAGATTCACCGGCAATTATTAGTTATTCAGGAATGCCTGGAGGTAAGCTAACAAATAAACAATTAGAAACAGCCAGAACTAAAGGTTTAGTGTTAGGTAAGCGATATGCAACAGCGGCTGACTTAGATAATGCAATAATTAAAAATACTGCTCGAGGTAATTCGTTCCAAACAGACCCAGGAGCATTTGAAGTTGTATTGAAACCACAAACTCAAAAGTATGACATTCAAACACCAGCAGAAGCTGATAAAGTAGCAGTGGATGACGCGTCAGATGTGAGTGAAGCAGAATTTAATAAAATCAAAGATAAGATTAAGATTGAATACTCTAAAAATAACATCGATGCTCGTCTAGCTGATAAAAAAGGTCAAGCTGTAGAAAATCAAGAAGAACGTATCACAAGCATTAAAAAAGTTGATAACAATCTAGTTGTAACTTATAAAGATGGTTCAACAGATACTAGACCATTGACTGATTTTGCACGTACGAACAATGCTCCAGAAGTAACAATCCCTTACTCTACAACTGCAAATGGTAAAAAAGATGTCTATATTTATGCTAATGAAGATATCAATATCGATATTAAATATACAGATGATTTAGGTAAGATTAAATCTGCAACAGTTAAAAAAGGTGGAAACAATGATTTAAGTGCAACTGCGAATCCTGCAGTTTTAGATAACGAATATGATATGACTTTAACGCCAATTACTGCAGAAACAGTAGCGACAGCTGAAAATCCTGCAATTGTGAAAATTGGTGGTAAGGTAACGAAAGAGACACCTAAACTTGACGCGGCTAAATTCCCTAAAGGTGATAATGATGAATATCGTCTAGTAACTCGTTATGCAACTGCAACTGACACAGATGGAAAAGAAATTCGTAATGTTGCTAAAGGTTCTTCATATGAAACTGACCCAGGTTCATTCAGTATTGTATTAAAATCTCAAACGAAAAAATATGACATTAGAGAGTTGGCTGATGCTGAGAAACCGGTGGTATCAAACATTGATAATATTCCAGCAGATGAGTTAGCTAATATTAAAGAAAATCTTCCATTAGAATACTCTAAGAAAAATGAAGATAAGAACTTAGAAGATAAAAAAGGAAAAGCAGTAGAAGCTGAAAATGCTAAGAAGGTTGTAAAAGATCTTGTTCAAGAGGGTACGAACTTAGTAGTAACTTATCAAGATGATTCTAAAGATACAATTCCTGTAGAGAAAGTTGTGAAATTAGATAAACAACCAGCTATTGATGCGGTAACAACTGAAGCTGCTAATAAAATCAAAGCTATTAAGGAAAATACTGCATTATCAAAAGCTGAACAAGATAAAGCTATTGCTGATGTAGAAAAAGATAAAGCAGCAGCATTAGACAAAATCGCTGATGCTACAAATGCAACAGATGTAACTGCAGGTAAAGATGAAGGTACTGGTGCTGTAGCAAAAGTAAATCCAATCGGTAAAGAAAAAGCTAAAGAAGAAATCGCTAAGACTTTGGAAGCTAAGAAGGATGCTATTGAGAACAATGATAGCTTAACACAAGCCGAGAAGGAAAAAGCTAAAAAAGCTGCTGAAGACAAGGCAGCAGCAGCCCTTGATGAAATCGAAAAACAACCAGCAACAGCAGAAACAGCAGATGCGGCAACAGCAGCGCAACAAGCTGTAAACGATAAACAAGCTGAAGGAACCAAAGAAGTTGCTAAAATCAACCCAATCGGTAAACAAGCAGCATTAGACAAAATCGATGAAGCCTTAAAAGCTAAAGAAGCAGAAATGGATGCCCGAACTGACCTAACAGAGGAAGAAAAGGCAGAAGCGAAGGCAGAAGCTAAAAAACTTGCTGATGCTAAAAAAGCTGAAATTAAGGCGAAAAATGATAATGCAGAAACGCCTGAAGCAGCTACACAAGAGCAAGGTAAAATCGATACAGCAGGCGATACTGGAAAAACACAGGTAGAGGGTGTTACTAAACCTGCTGCTAAAAAACCAGCAGCTAAAACAGCGGTAGAAACTACAGCCGCTGCTAAAAAGCAAGAAATTGCTCAAGACGCAGCCTTGACTGAAGAAGCTAGAGCAAAACTTCAAGCTGAGGTAGATGCTGTTAAGAAAGCTTCGGAAGAGGCAATCGATGGTGCTAAGAAAAATGCCGATGTTGATAACGCTAAGAAATCAGCAGAAGCAGCGATTAAAGCCATCAACTCTGCTCGTTTACCAGCGAACAAGGTAATTGCTGAAAATCCAACAGCCTTAAATGAGGATGAACGGAAAAAACTAGAAGATGCTATTAAAGCAGTAAACCCTCCTGGAACGACGGTAGTTGTTAAGGATGATGGAAGTGCTGAAGTAACCTTACCAGGGAAGCAAGCACCTGAAACATTAAAACAAACAGACCTAACAAAAGATGTAAATGCTTTAGATACTGCAGGTGGTGGCAACAACATCAACCGTCCAACGGATAAAGTGATTGTTGGAAATCCTGAAAGTTTGACAGATGCAGATAAAGAAAACATCAAAAAAGCTGTTCGTGAAGTAAATCCTAATGCTGTTGTGACAATTGATGACAATGGTACAGTAACGGTTTCAACACCAGAAGGAAATACAGCAGGATTTACAGCCAAAGAATTGGTGCGTACTTTAGCTGATGCAGCAAATCCTGATTCAGGTAATGCAGGTGTTCGTAAGCCAGCAGATAAAAAAGTTGGACTAGCGACAGACCCGGCAGCACAAGCTGAAGTAACTGAAAAACTGAAAAAATTAAATGGTGGCGACGAAAAAGTTAAAGCTGTTAAATATGACGATGAAGGAAATGCAACAGTAGTTCTTAAAGACGGAACAATTGCGACAATTCCAGCAGGTGACTTATTCAAGACAGAAGAAGATGCTAAGAAAGCAAACGGTGGCGATGACATCAATAAACCGAATGCTCAAACAGTTGTAGAAGATATTGCAGCATTACAAGGTGAAGCAAATAAAGAAAAACTTGATAAAGTAAAAGCTGAAATTAAAGCAAAAGTTGAAGCTGTAAATCCAGGTGCAGTTGTAGTAGTTGACGACCAAGGAAACGCAGTTGTAACAACACCAGAAGGTAAAACAGCAGTTATTGACGCAGATGATTTAATTAAAAAACCTAATGAAACATCAACTGCCAAAGCTGGTAACAACATCAACAACCCAGCTGACAGAGTACGTGTTGATAACAGTAAGCAATTAACAGACCCTGAACTTGCTAGAATTAAAGCAGCAGTTGAAGCAGTGAACCCAGATGCTACAGTAGTAGTCGATGACCAAGGAAATGCGACTGTAACAACTAAAGATGGTAAAACTGCAACAATTCCAGTGGCAGATTTAGTCAAATCAGATGCGGATAAAGAGAATGTTAACGGTGGAAACCAAGTAAACACTCCAGCTGATAGAGTAGTGGTGGACAGTACAGATGCACCATTACCACAAGAAGTTACAGACGCTATTAAAGCTAAAATTCAAGCAGTAAATCCAGATGCAACAGTTGTTGTAGATGAAAAAGGAAATGCAACAGTAACAACGAAAGACGGAGCTGTGGCAACAATTCCAGCAAGCGATTTAGTAAAACCTAAAGCTGACTTAGCTGACCCAGCGAAACAAGATGCTGTCAACAAACCAGCAGATAAAGTAGTAGTTGATCCAGCACTAGTAGCAGCTGATAAAGATTTACCACAAGAAGCTAAAGACGCTATTAAAGCAGCAGTTGAAGCAGTAAATCCAGATTCTACTGTAGTAGTTGATGACAAAGGAAATGCAACAGTAACAACACCAGAAGGTAAAACTGTCGTTATTCCAAAAGCTGACTTAGTGAAGAAAGAAGCTGACAAAGAAACTGCTAAAGCAGGAAACAACATCAACAAACCAGCAGACAAAGTAGTTGCTAATAAAGATGCCTTAACTCCTGAAAATATCGCAGCAATCAAGGCTAAAGTTCAAGCAGTAAATCCAGATGCAACAGTAGTAGTTGATGCAAAAGGAAATACAACAGTAGTTACACCAGACGGTAAGACAGCAACAATTCCAGTAACTGACTTAGTGAAATCTCCAGAAGAAGCTAAAGATGAAAAAGCAGGAAACAACGTCAACAAACCAGCCGATAAAGTAGCAGCAACAAAAGCTGATTTAGCTGATGATGCGAAGAAAGCAGACGTTAAAGCTAAAATCAAAGCGGCTGTAGAAGCAGTGAATCCAGAAGGTTCAAAAGTATTCGTAGACGACCAAGGAAATGCGACTGTAACAACTCCAGATGGTAAAACAGCGACAATCCCTGTTGAAGATCTTATCAAAGATACAACTCAACCAAATGCAGGAAACAAAGTAAACACTCCAGCAACTAAGGTTGTTGTAACAGATCCTGCTAATATCAAGGCTGATGAAGATAAGATTAGAGCAGAAATCCTTAAAGTGAATCCAGGTGCAACAGTTGTATTTGACGAAAAAGGAAACGCAACAGTAACAACGAAAGATGGAGCTGTGGCAACAATTCCAGCATCTGATTTAGCAAAAGATGCAGCTGACTTAAGGAACCCAGACAAGCAAGATGCAGTTAAGAAACCAGCAGATAAAACACTTGTTAAGAAAGCAGGTAAATTAACTCCAGCTGAAAAAGATGCAATCAAAGCAGAAATCGCTAAGGTAAATAGAGATCCGAAGACAACTATCGTAGTTGATGACGAAGGAAATGCAACAGTAACAACTCCAGAAGGAAAAACTGTAGTAATCGCCAAAGAAGACTTAGTGAAATCTCCACAAGAAGTTGATGGTGCAAAAGCAGGAAATAACATCAACAAGCCAGCGGATAAAGTAGCAGCAGCGGCGGCAGATTTAGTTGGACCGAATAAAGATGAAGTTAAAGCTAAAATCCAAAAAGCTGTAGAATCAGTAAACCCAGGTGCTACTGTATTCGTTGACGACAAAGGAAACGCAACAGTCACAACACCAGACGGTAAGACAGCAACAATCCCAGTTGAAGACTTATTGAAAGATCCAGCAGCTAAAGAAACTCCATCAGCAGGAAACAAAGTAAACACTCCAGCAGAAAGAACAGTAGTAGCAAATCCAGCTGAATTAACTGATGCTGAAAAAGCTAAGATTACTGCAGCGATTCAAGAGGTAAACCCTGAAGGAACTAAAGTTGTATTTGACGAAGCAGGAAACGGAACAGTAACAGTACCAAATCAAGACGGAACTACAGCTACAGCGACAATCCCTGTAAGTGACTTAGTGAAATCAAATGCTGAAAAAGATCTATTGGATCCAGCTAAACAAAACCCAGTTAAGAAACCTATCGATCAAACAGTAGTTGCTAATAAAGATGCATTAACTGATGAAGACCGTAAAGCTATTAAAGCTAAAGTTGCAGAAGTTAACCCAGGAGCAACTGTAGTAGTTGATGAAAAAGGAAATGCGACAGTAACAACTAAAGATGGTAAGACAGCTGTAATCGCAGCGGATGATTTAGTGAAAACTGATGATGAAGTATTAAGCGATGCAAAAGCAGGTAACCTTATCAACAAACCAGCAGATCGAGTGTTTGTTAAAGATGGACAAATTACGGATGATGTTAAAGCAAAAATCGCTGCTAAAGTTCAACGTATAAATCCAGGAGCAACAGTATTCGTAGATGAAAATGGAAATGCGACAGTAACAACACCAGAAGGTAAAACTGCAACAATTCCAGTAGCTGATTTAACGAAGACTGACGCTGATAAAGCTAAAGTGAATGCAGGAAATAAAATCAATTCACCAGCAGACAGAGTGTTAGTGAAAGATAGAGATAAATTAACAGCGGAAGATATTCAAGAAATTGAGAAAAACATCTTAGAAGTTAACCCAGGAGCAACAGTAGTATTTGACGCAAAAGGAAATGCGACTGTTAAGAATGCAAATGGAGACATCGCAACAATCCCTGTAGAAGCTTTAGCGAAACCAAAAGCAGATCTATTAAAACCTGAGAAACAAGATTTAATTAAGAAACCTGTTGATAAGGTATTAGTAACAGATCCAGCTAACGTGGATAAAGAAGCTATTAAGAAAGCTGTTGAGGAAGTGAACCCAGGTTCAACGGTTGTTGTTGATGACAATGGAAATGCAACGATAACTACAGAAGATGGTAGAAGCTTTGTAATTCCAGCAAAAGATTTAGTGAAAACTCCAGAAGAATCTAAAAATGCAAAAGCAGGAAACAACATTAACAAACCAGCTGATAAAGTAGTAGTAGCTGATCCAACTAAACCATTATCTCCAGAAGAGAAAAAAGCGATTGAAGCTAAGATTAAAGAAGTAAATCCAGATGCAAAAGCGATCTTCGTAGATGATAAAGGAAATGCAACGGTAACTATAGAAGATAAAGATGGTAATACGGAAACAGCAACAATTCCAGCGGCAGATTTAGTAACAAGTCCAGAAGAAGCTAAACAACCAAATGCAGGAAACAAAGTTAACACACCAGCAGATAAAGTAGTTGTAAGCGATCCAGATCATTTATCAGACCAAGATAAAGCTAAGATTACAGAAGCAATCAAAGCAGTAAATCCAGAAGCTAAGGTGGCATTTGACGATAAAGGAAATGCAACGGTAACAACTAAAGATGGAGAAGTTGCAACAATTCCAGCTACTGATTTAGTGAAAACAGCAGAAGAAGCAGCTAAACCAAATGCAGGAAACAATGTCAATACACCAGCTGATAAAGTAGCGGTTGATTCTACTAAACCATTAACGGAAGATGAGAAAAAAGCAATCGCAGCTAAAGTAGCAGAAGTTAACCCGGGTGCAACTGTAGCAGTAGATGACAAAGGAAACGCAACAGTAACAGTGAATGGTAAGACAGCGGTCATTCCAGCGGCGGCATTAACTAAGACAGCAGATTCAGCTAAAGAACCAAACGCAGGAAACGACGTAGTTAAACCAGCTGACAAGACAGTTGTAGAAGATCCAGAATCATTAACAAAAGATGAGCAAGATGCAATCGCAGCTAAAGTTAAATCTGTGAATCCAGAAGCTAAAACTGTAGTTGTTGATGACCAAGGAAATGCAACAGTAACAACTAAAGATGGTAAGACAGTGGTTATCCCAGCGAAAGATTTGGTGAAAACAGCAGCAGAAGCCGCTAAGCCAAACGCAGGAAACGATGTCAACACACCAGCAGATAAGACAGTCTTGGATCCAAATGACTTAGAAGCATCTAAGAAAGCAATCGAAGACAAGGTTAAAGCTGTAAATCCAGGAGCAACTGTAGTTGTAGATGACCAAGGAAACGCAACAGTAACAACTAAAGATGGTAAAGTAGCAGTCATTCCAGCATCAGACTTAACTAAGACAGCAGATTCAGCTAAAGAGCCAAACGCAGGAAACGACGTAGTTAAACCAGCCGATAAGACTGTGGTAGCAAATCCAGAATCGTTAACAAAAGACGAAAAAGATGCAATTGCAGCTAAAGTTAAAGCAGTAAATCCAGATGCGACTGTAGTAGTAGACGACCAAGGAAATGCAACAGTTACACCTAAAGATGGAAAACCAGTTGTAATTCCAGCATCAGACTTAACTAAGACAGCATCAGACGCAGCTAAACCAAACGCAGGAAACGACATCGTTAAACCAGCAGATAAGACTGTAGTAGCAAATCCAGACTCATTAACAAAAGACGAAAAAGATGCAATTGTTGCTAAAGTTAAAGCAGTAAATC
Organism: Streptococcus sp. Marseille-Q5619; assembly: GCF_946901205.1. NCBI lineage: Bacteria > Bacillati > Bacillota > Bacilli > Lactobacillales > Streptococcaceae > Streptococcus > Streptococcus sp. Marseille-Q5619. Next base: position 16,800 of record NZ_CAMPPO010000006.1, on the reverse strand, counting down.
CAGGTGCTGAAGTTGTAGTGGACGACCAAGGAAACGCAACAGTAACAGTAAATGGTAAGACAGCGGTCATTCCAGCGGCAGACTTAACGAAGAATGCAGATGCAGAAAAGGCACCAAAAGCAGGAAATGACATTGTTAAACCAGCTTCTAAGACAAAAGTTGCAAATCCAGACTCATTAACAAAAGATGAGAAAGAAGCAATTGCAGCTAAAGTAGCAGCCGTCAATCCAGGTTCAACTGTAGTAGTAGACGACCAAGGAAATGCAACAGTAACTCTTCCAAACGGAAATACAGCAGTTATCCCAGCATCAGATTTAACAAAATCTGAAAAAGATGCAAATGCTAAAGACAATGCAGTTACACCAGCCTCTAAGACAAAAGTCGCAAATCCAAATGCCTTAACTGAAGCTGAGAAGAAAGCCATCGAAGACAAAGTTAAAGCAGCAAATCCAGGCGCAACTGTTGTAGTAGACGAAAAAGGAAATGCAACTGTAGTGAAAGATGGCAATGTTTCAGTTATCCCATCAACAGACTTAGTTAAAGTTGAAGATGATGCTACGAAACCAAATGGTGGTAACGATGCAAACACACCAGCAGCTAAGACTGTAGTAGCAGATCCAACTAAACTTACAGATGAAGAAAAAGCAGCTGTTAAGAAAGCTGTAGCAGCAGTCAACCCAGAATCAACCGTAGTCGTAGATGACCAAGGAAACGCAACAGTAACCAAAGGTGACGGAACAGTTCTTAACATCCCAGCTTCAGATTTAGTCATCCCAGCAGAAAAATTCGCTGACGAAGCTAAGACTGCTAAAGTGAAAACACCAGCTATCCGTACATTAGTTGGAAATAAAGAAAACTTAACAAAAGACGAAAAAGACGCTGTTAAGAAAGCTGTTGAAGCAGTCAACCCAGGCGCAACTGTAGTAGTAGACGATAAAGGAAACGCAACAGTAACAATGCCAGACGGTTCTACAGCAACAATTTCTAAAGAACAACTAGTGAAAGATAAAGAAGCTGTTTCTAAATCTAAACACGGTGGAGATAATCTTGATATCGACTTGAGTAAAGTAGAGGTAAAAGACCTTGAAAATATTACTCCAGAAGAAAAAGCTAAATTCCAATTCAAAGTTCTAGGTGCTATCACTAATGTAGAAGAATTCGATCTTGATGCTTACATTAAGTCAACAGAAGACGGAAATACAGTTTACACATCTAAAGATGGTAAAGTGAAAATTACAATCGACAAAGATGGTAATGCAACAGTCGAAAAAGATGGTAAGAAAGAATTAGCTATTAACATTGATAAAGCCGGAAATGTAACAATCGTTACAAAAGAAGGTCAAGTATTAGCAATTCCAAGAGATGACGCATTCAAACAACGTCCATATGTACCATCAAATGTTGGAGGTAATAACGGAGCTACTAACACTGACGCAAAAGTGAATAAAGCTAAGTTAGAAGGTGCTATCCATCAATTAGATGAATTGTTCATCCAAGAATCAGCTAAGCTTGATGCAGAAACTGCAAAAGAAGCGACTGACTTATTGGCAGACGCTAAGAAAGTATTTGCAGATCCGAAAGCAAGCCAAGATGAAGTGGATGCAATGGTGAAACGTATCGAAGACTTTATGGCGAAAGTTGCTCCATCAACTGACCCTACAAGCCCAGCTAAGGACCAAGCTGCTCAAACATCAGATGTAGCTCCAGCTACTGCTCAAGCAGCAAATGCCAACCAAGCAGCAGCAAACGCGCGTAAAGCAGCTAAAGAATTGCCAAATACAGGTACAGCAGATTCTACTGTAGCTATGGTAGCAGCAGCCGCAAGTGCCTTACTTGGTCTTGGTCTTGCAGGCCGTCGTCGTAAAGAAGACGAAGAAGCTTAATTGGTAGATTATTTGATAATTATCAGATGATAAGTCCGATTTTCAAAGCTTAAACAAGTACCTCTCATAAGAAAATCTCCTAGCAGGAAAGTCTGCTAGGAGATTTTTGCATTTCAGGAAGTGGATGAGTGACTTGGCAACCAGCTAAGTGTAAAGGTTAGTTGCTCAGCTTTTAGGAGGTCTTGGTGTTGAATAGTTGATACTTGTTTTTTGTCCAGTCGGCATTCTTTGACAAAGTTGAAGTGGCTGTGGTTTTGCTCAGTATGAATATCTAGCCATTTATCTTCTTTAGCCAGGTAGACTCGGAGGTGGTCAAAGAGAGGGATTCCGAGATCATAGCTTGGTTTTCCTGGACAGGTAGGATAAAATCCGAGAGCTGACCAGATGTACCAAGCAGAGAGACTGCCATTGTCTTCATCTCCAGGATAGGCTTCCCAACTTGGGTGAAAGGCTTTCTGACGGAGAGTCTTGATAAGAAGGGCAGTGTAGTCAGGGTAATTGCTGTAGCGGAAGAGATAAGGAATGTGGAAGCTCGGCTGGTTGGAAATGGCGATTTGCCCAAATGGAGCGGTAGCCATTTCACTCATTTCGTGAATTTCGTAACCATAGCCTGTTGTCTCAAAGAGGGGAGCATCTTGACAGGTTTTCAAAAGATAGTTGCTGAAGGTTTCTTTTCCACCCATAAGTTGGATTAAATCTGGGATGTCGTGGAGAACGCCTAAAGTTGCTTGGATGGCTGAACATTCGGCATAATCACGTCCCCAACTATAAGGAGAGAAGTCAGGGCGGAAGTTGCCTTGATTGTCTCGCGCACGCATATAGCCTGTTTCAGTATCAAATAGATGTCGGTAACTGTGTGAAGTAGTCTTATAAATCTCAGCAATCTCTATTTTCCCTAGTTTTTTGGCACAGCTGGCGATACAAAAGTCGCTATAGGCATAGTCAAGGGTGTGACTGACACTTTCGTGGTGGTCGGTAGAGAGGTAGCCCAGTTCTTGGTATTGGGCTAGTCCGTGACGACCATTGATGCCGAGAGGGTCGGACTTGCTGGCTGTTTCAAGCATGGCTTGGAAGAGTTCTTCTTCTAGGTCGGGGGCCATGTCCTTGCAGGCGCTATCTGCGATAATGCCGTCTAAAAGTGTACCTGGCATCATACCCCGTTCATCTGGGGCTAGCCATTTTGGAAGGAATCCAGTGTCGCGGTAGTTATTGAGAAAGCCTTCTAAAAAGAGACGATAATGCTCTGGTATGACAAGGGCAAAGAGGGGGAAGATGGTGCGGAAGGTATCCCAGAAGCCATTGTTGCTAAAGAGGACACCGGGCTTGACAGTGCCAGTGGCCAGATCCATGTGGATGGCTTGCCCTGATTCATCAATCTCATAAAAAGTTTGAGGAAATAGGAAGAGTCTGTAGAGGCAGTGGTCAAAGAAGGTTCGGTCCGCCTCCCCTGTCTCTATAATGTCAAAATGATGAAGAAGATTTTCCCAGTCCGCTTGGGCATTTACTTTACAGTTATCAAAATCTTCTTGAGGTAGATTAAGCAGTGCTTGAGAAGGAGAGATGAAAGAAGTCGCTAGCTGAATCTCAGCATGGCTATCTGCTAAGTCAATTCGCCAGTCTTCGCCTTCTTGGCTGATAGCAAGAATATCCGTATTCATTTGCAGGGCAGTGAACATAGTTAGTGGATTTTTGTTGGTTTCAGTTTTTCCTTCTTGTCTTAGGGCAAGAGTTCGCTTATCTACTTGCTCTACTGTCAGCTCATCTGCTGCGTGAAGGTAGAGGGAGAGGGCTTTGCCTTGCTTTTGCTCCAAACGAATAGAAGCACCGTAGCAAGTCGGTGTAAGCTGGCTTTCAATCTGATAGCGCAGGGAGAAAATCTTCAGATAATGGGGTTGGAAAGAGGCCTTATCTATGTCATAGGAAGATTGGCGGTGAAAGAGGCTGTCTCCACCCAGTTGACCGGTGACAGGTGTCAGGAGGAGCCAAGAGTAGTCGCCAATCCAAGGGCTGGGCTGGTGAGTTAATCGAATCCCCTGAAAGATAGGCAGATGTGGGTCGAAAAACCAAGATCCCTCCTGGTCGCTGGTCTGGGGTACAAAGTAATTCATCCCAAAAGGCACGCCTGTGTATGGCAGGGTATTTCCCTGAGAGAAGGCATGCTTGCTGGCAGTTCCAAAGCGGGTATCGATGGTTTCAAGTAGTGGTTTCATAGTCTTTCCTTTAGCTGTTTTTCTACATTATATCAGAAAAAGATAGCCTATAGAAAAGGAGTTTCAAAGATAACTATTTTGTAGAAAAATGACTATCATTTGTGTATGTATTTTCTGTCTCAAAAGCTATATACTGAAAATGAAACTTGTTTGAAAGAGGATACTGCACGATGATTTATTCGAAAGAAATTGTTAGAGAATGGCTAGATGAAGTGGCAGAGCGGGCTAAGGACCATCCAGAGTGGGTGGATGTTTTCGAGCGTTGCTACACCGATACCTTGGACAATACGGTTGAAATCCTAGAAGGCGGTTCAACCTTTGTACTCACTGGGGATATTCCTGCTATGTGGCTTCGAGATTCGACAGCCCAACTCAGACCCTACCTACATGTGGCTAAAAGAGATGCCCTCCTGCGTCAGACCATTGCAGGTTTAGTCAAACGTCAGATGACCTTGGTGCTCAAGGATCCTTATGCCAACTCCTTCAACATTGAGGAAAACTGGAAGGGGCACCACGAGACCGACCACACCGACCTTAATGGCTGGATTTGGGAACGCAAGTACGAGGTGGACTCGCTTTGCTATCCTTTGCAGTTGGCTTATCTCCTCTGGAAAGAGACTGGCGAGACTAGCCAGTTTGATGAGACTTTTGTCGCAGCGACTAAGGAAATTCTCCATCTTTGGACGGTGGAACAAGACCACAAGAACTCTCCTTATCGTTTTGTCCGAGATACGGACCGCAAGGAAGACACCTTGGTAAATGATGGCTTTGGCCCTGATTTTGCAGTGACAGGTATGACTTGGTCCGCTTTTCGTCCGAGTGATGACTGTTGTCAGTATAGTTACTTGATTCCGTCAAATATGTTTGCTGTAGTAGTCTTGGGTTATGTGCAAGAAATCTTTGTCGAACTAGACCTAGCTGATAGCCAGAGCATTATTGCTGATGCTAAGCGTCTTCGTGCTGAAATCCAAGAAGGAATCGAAAATTACGCCTATACAAGCAACAGCAAGGGCGAAAAGATTTATGCCTTTGAAGTGGATGGTCTAGGAAATGCCAGCATCATGGATGATCCAAACGTACCAAGTTTGTTGGCTGCGCCTTATCTGGGCTATTGCGATATTGACGATGAAGTGTATCAAGCCACTCGTCGTACCATTCTGAGCCCTGAAAATCCATATTTCTACCAAGGAGAATACGCTAGTGGCCTCGGCAGTTCTCATACCTTCTATCGCTATATCTGGCCAATCGCCCTTTCTATCCAAGGCCTGACAACAAGAGATAAGACAGAGAAGAAATTCTTGCTGGATCAGCTGGTTGCTTGCGATGGTGGTACAGGTGTCATGCACGAAAGCTTCCACGTGGATGACCCAACTCTCTACTCTCGTGAATGGTTCTCTTGGGCCAACATGATGTTCTGTGAATTGGTCTTGGATTACCTAGATATTCGCTAAGGAACATGCTTTAGCGCAACTGATTCTTGGAAAGAATCACAAATTTACATCCAAAAACGTTAACAATAAAAATTTAAATTTAGAATGAGGTTTTACTTCATGGAAAATGTTGTCGTACATATTATCTCACATAGTCACTGGGACCGTGAGTGGTACTTGCCTTTTGAAAGCCATCGTATGCAGTTGGTGGAATTGTTTGACAATCTCTTTGATCTCTTTGAAAATGACCCTGAGTTCAAGAGTTTCCACTTGGATGGACAAACCATTGTCCTTGATGACTACTTGGAGATTCGTCCTGAAAATCGCGACAAAGTTCAACGCTACATTGACGAAGGAAAATTGAAGATTGGTCCTTTTTACATTTTGCAGGATGATTACTTGATTTCAAGTGAAGCCAACGTCCGCAATACCTTGATTGGTCAAGCAGAATGTGCAAAATGGGGCAAATCAACCCAGATTGGTTACTTCCCAGATACCTTTGGAAATATGGGACAAGCGCCTCAAATTCTTCAAAAATCAGGCATTCACGTGGCGGCCTTTGGTCGTGGGGTGAAACCGATTGGCTTTGATAACCAAGTTCTCGAAGATGAGCAGTTTACTTCCCAGTTTTCAGAAATGTACTGGCAGGGTGCGGACGGAAGTCGTGTCCTCGGGATTCTCTTTGCCAACTGGTACAGTAATGGGAATGAAATTCCAGTTGATAAAGACGAGGCCTTGACCTTCTGGAAACAAAAATTGTCAGATGTGCGTGCCTACGCTTCGACCAACCAGTGGTTGATGATGAACGGATGTGACCACCAGCCTGTCCAGAAAAATCTGAGTGAAGCCATTCGTGTGGCAAATGAACTCTTCCCAGATGTAACCTTTGTTCATAGTTCTTTTGATGAATATGTCCAAGCCGTGGAAAGTGCCCTACCAGAGCAATTATCAACGGTTATAGGTGAGTTGACCAGTCAGGAAACAGACGGCTGGTACACACTTGCCAACACTTCTTCATCTCGTATTTATCTCAAACAAGCCTTCCAAGAAAATAGCAACCTCCTAGAGCAAGTAGTGGAGCCACTAACTATCATCACTGGGGGTCATAACCACAAGGACCAGTTGACCTATGCTTGGAAAACTCTTTTGCAAAATGCGCCGCATGATAGTATCTGTGGCTGTAGCGTGGACGAAGTTCACCGTGAGATGGAAACACGTTTTGCCAAGGTCAATCAAGTCGGAGACTTTGTTAAAAGTAACTTGCTCAACGAGTGGAAGGGCAAAATCGCTACAGCTAAGGCTCAAAGTGATTATCTCTTTACTGTCATTAACACAGGTTTGCATGATAAGGTCGATACTGTCAGTACAGTGATTGATGTTGCGATTTGTGATTTTAAGGAATTGCACCCAACAGAAGGTTATAAGAAGATGGCTGATCTTACCTTGCCAAGTTACCGTGTGGAGGACTTGGATGGGCGTCCTGTAGAGGCTAAAATCGAAGACCTCGGAGCTAATTTTGAGTACGATTTACCAAAAGATAAGTTCCGCCAAGCTCGTATTGCTCGACAAGTGCGCGTGACCATTCCAGTTCACCTGGCACCGCTTTCTTGGACAACCTTCCAATTGCTGGAAGGAGAGCAAGAACACCGCGACGGTATTTACCAAAACGGAGTGATTGATACGCCATTTGTAACGGTAAGTGTGGATGACAACATCACAGTCTATGACAAGACAACTCACGAAGCCTATGAAGACTTTATCCGCTTTGAAGACCGTGGGGACATCGGAAACGAGTATATCTATTTCCAACCAAAAGGAACAGAGCCAATCTATGCAGAGCTTAAGGGCTACGAGGTCTTGGAAAACACAGCTCGCTATGCTAAGATTTTGCTCAAACATGAATTGACCGTGCCTGTCAGTGCAGATGAAAAGCTAGAAGAAGAGCAAAAAGGCATCATCGAGTTTATGAAGCGTGAAGCTGGACGTTCAGAAGAATTGACAAGCATTCCTCTTGAAACTGAGATGACTGTCTTCGTTGACAATCCACAAATTCGTTGCAAGACTCGCTTTACCAACACTGCCAAAGACCACCGTATCCGTCTCTTGGTCAAGACTCATAACACGCGTCCAAGTAATGATTCTGAAAGCATCTATGAGGTGGTGACACGACCAAACAAACCAGCAGCTTCATGGGAAAATCCTGAAAATCCTCAACACCAACAAGCCTTTGTCAGTCTGTATGACGATGAAAAAGGGGTGACTGTATCTAACAAGGGATTGAATGAATACGAAATCCTTGGGGACGACACCATTGCAGTGACTATTTTGCGTGCATCAGGTGAGCTAGGTGACTGGGGTTATTTCCCAACACCAGAAGCTCAATGCTTGCGTGAGTTTGAAGTTGAGTTTGCGCTTGAATGCCACCAAGCCCAAGAACGCTTCTCAGCCTATCGTCGTGCTAAAGCCTTGCAGACACCATTTACCAGCCTTCAGCTTGCTAGACAAGAAGGAAGCGTGGCTGCGACTGGTAGCCTCTTGAGCCATTCTGTTCTCAGCATACCGCAAATCTGTCCAACAGCCTTTAAGGTAGCTGAAAATGAAGAAGGCTATGTACTTCGTTACTACAATATGTGTAGTGAAAATGTGCGTGTACCGGAAAGTCAACATCTCTTCCTGGACCTACTTGAACGACCATACCCAGTTCATTCAGGCCTCATTTCACCACAAGAGATTCGTACAGAATTGATTAAAAAAGAAGAAATTTAATTTCAAAAAGTAAACATCAAAAGAAAGGAGGGGCGAAAAGGTAAGAACTAACTGCTGATTTGCCCCTTTTTATGGTAAAAACAATGACCATTGCAACGATTGATATCGGAGGGACTGGGATTAAGTTTGCTAGTCTGACTCCTGATGGGAAAATACTAGATAAGACAAGCATTCCAACGCCTGAAAGTTTGGAGGATTTACTAGCGTGGCTAGACCAGCGCTTGTCAGATCAGGATTACAGTGGGATTGCTATGAGCGTTCCAGGTGCGGTCAATCAAGAGACAGGTGTGATTGATGGCTTCAGTGCGGTGCCCTACATTCACGGCTTTTCTTGGTATGAGGCGCTTAGTTCTTATCAGATTCCTGTCCATCTGGAAAATGATGCCAACTGCGTTGGACTCAGTGAATTACTGGCTCATCCAGAACTTGAAAATGCAGCCTGTGTCGTGATTGGAACAGGGATTGGCGGAGCTATGATTATCAATGGCAGACTTCATCGAGGTCGCCACGGTCTGGGTGGAGAATTTGGCTACATGACCACCCTTGCCCCTGCTGAAAAGCTCAACAACTGGTCGCAACTAGCGTCAACTGGGAATATGGTTCGCTACGTGATTGAAAAATCTGGTCAGACTGATTGGGACGGTCGCAAGATTTACCAAGAAGCTGCAGCTGGGAATGCCATTTGCCAAGAAGCCATTGAGCGCATGAACCGCAATTTGGCGCAAGGCTTGCTCAATATCCAGTATCTGATTGATCCAGATGTCATTAGTCTGGGAGGTTCTATCAGTCAAAATCCAGATTTTATCCAAGGTGTCAAGGAAGCTGTTGAAGACTTTGTCGATACCTACGAAGAATATACGGTCGCACCCGTTATCCAAGCCTGCACCTATCATGCAGATGCTAATCTCTACGGTGCCCTTGTCAACTGGCTACAGGAGGAAAATCAATGGTAAGATTTACAGGACTTAGTCCCAAACAAACTCAGGCTATCGACTTGCTGACAAAGCATATTTCTTTACCAGATGTTGAGGTGTTAGTCACTCAGTCTGATCAAGCTTCTATCTCTATCAAGGGTGAGGATGGTCACTATCAATTGACCTACCGCAAACCTCACCAACTTTATCGTGCCTTGTCCTTGTTGGCAACAGCTCTAGCAGAAGGTGACAAGGTAGAGATTGAGGAACAAGCAGCTTACGAAGATTTAGCCTATATGGCTGACTGTTCGCGCAATGCGGTGCTGAATGTCGCTTCTGCCAAGCAGATGATTGAACTCTTAGCTCTCATGGGCTATTCAACCTTTGAACTTTACATGGAAGACACTTACCAGATTGAGGGGCAGCCTTACTTTGGCTATTTCCGTGGAGCTTATTCAGCAGAGGAATTACAGGAAATCGAAGCCTATGCCCAGCAGTTTGACATGACTTTTGTGCCTTGTATCCAGACCTTGGCCCACTTGTCAGCCTTCGTCAAATGGGGTGTCAAAGAAGTCCAGGAGCTTCGTGATGTGGAGGATATTCTTCTCATTGGCGAAGAAAAGGTTTATAACCTGATTGATGGCATGTTTGCTACTCTATCTAAACTACAAACTCGCAAGGTCAATATTGGGATGGACGAAGCCCACTTGGTTGGTTTGGGACGCTACTTGATTCTGAACGGTGTTGTGGATCGTAGTCTCCTCATGTGCCAACACTTGGAGCGCGTGCTGGATATTGCAGACAAATATGGTTTCCACTGCCAGATGTGGAGCGATATGTTCTTTAAACTTATGTCAGCAGATGGTCAGTACGACCGCGATGTGGAAATTCCAGAGGAAACTCGTGTCTACCTAGACCGTCTCAAAGACCGTGTGACCTTGGTTTACTGGGATTATTACCAGGATAGCGAGGAAAAATACAATCGCAACTTCCGCAACCACCACAGGATTAGCCATGACCTTGCATTTGCAGGGGGAGCTTGGAAGTGGATTGGCTTTACACCTCACAACCATTTCAGCCGTCTAGTGGCTATCGAGGCCAATAAAGCCTGCCGTGCCAATGACATCAAAGAAGTCATTGTAACGGGTTGGGGGGACAATGGTGGTGAAACAGCCCAGTTTTCTATCCTACCAAGTCTGCAAATCTGGGCAGAACTCAGCTACCGCAATGACCTAGACCGTTTGTCTGCTCATTTCCAGACCAATACAGGTCTATCGGTTGAAGATTTTATGCAGCTTGACCTTGCCAACCTCTTGCCAGATCTACCAGAAAATCTCAGTGGCATCAATCCCAACCGCTATGTCTTTTATCAGGATGTTCTCTGTCCGATCCTTGACCGGCACATGACACCTGAACAGGACAAACCACACTTTGCTCAGGCTGCTGAGATGCTTGCTGATATTAAAGAAAAAGCTGGCAACTATGCCTACCTCTTTGAAACTCAGGCCCAGTTGAATGCTATTTTAAGTAGCAAAGTCGATGTGGGACGACACATTCGTCAAGCCTATCAAGCAGATGATAAAGAAAGTCTGCAAGAAATCGCAAGACAAGAATTACCAGAACTCAGAAGCCAAATTGAAGACTTCCATGCCCTCTTTAGCCATCAATGGCTGAAGGAAAACAAGGTCTTTGGTTTGGATACAGTTGACATCCGTATGGGCGGACTCTTGCAACGCATCAAGCGAGCAGAAAGCCGTATCGAGGCTTATCTGGCTGGTCAGCTTGACCGCATCGACGAACTAGAAGTGGAAATCCTGCCATTTAACGACTTCTACGCAGACAAGGGCTTCGCAGCCACAACAGCCAACCAATGGCATACCATTGCGACAGCTTCAACGATTTATACAACTTAAAAACAAGAACACCTTGCCTGGCGCAGGGTGTTTCGCGTGAAACAGAAGAATTATCTAGTTTCAAATGCCACAGTTAGACAAACTTATGATAAAATAGCAGAAAGGGAATGTTTCCTAAGAGCAATTCTATCGATTAGCAATTGGAGGTATTGTGGTACACTTAAAATTAGTAAAACAAGTGTTTTTTTGTGATGGTTTCAGATAAGAGAGTTTTTTAATACTCAATGAAAATCAAAGAGCAAACTAGGAAGCTAGCTGTAGGTTGCTCAAAACACTGTTTTGAGGTTTCAGATGGAAGCTGAGGAGGTTTGAAGAGATTTTCGAAGAGTATAAATTTGTTGAGCGTGTAGCTAATACGTATCAAGTCTGGTAGATTGAGAAAACTTGACAAAAATTAGATAGTGCTAGAATAACATTAACGAAAGACATTTGAGGGCAGAAAGGTTCCTGTCACACCTTGCAAAAGGGTATCTGAGATGCTGGGTACACCGACCAGCCAAAGGGTCCGTTATTTCAAAGGAGGGGCTTAAATGCTCCTTTTTTATTTAAAAATTTCAAAATAGATTACACTCACCGCAGGCTTAGGCTTGCGTTTTTTTGTTTGACAAAATTAAAAAAATGTGTAAGAATAAGTAGAATTGAAAACAGGAAAACTCACCTCCTTTCGATTCGTCTAGCCTTTTCGTGAGGCAATGAGGGGGCGGAGAGACGCGCTCGTCAACAGAAGTATCTCATTGGAAATGTTGCTCACTTTTTAGTGAGCTTTTTATCTAGGGAATAGAAATGAAAAGCAAAAAATTAAAATTAGGTCAAATTGATTTAAAAATGTGCAAGGATTACGACCTTATTCAAGCGATGGACTATGACTTTAAGACGAAGGAAGTAATGAATAAAGGAAGGGGATTTGCGGTAACTGTTGTCAAAATACAGGGGCTAACTTTCTTGATTCCATTTAGAAGTTACATTCCTAAAAAGTATCAATTGAAGTATAAGCTTAGAAATTCAGCAAAAGAAGGATATGTTGAAGGATTAGATATTGGTAAAACATTGATTTTAGAAGATAAAAGTTATTTACTAAATACCACTTTTCGCCTTCGGAAAGTCGAAGATTATTATAAAGTAATGGATAATGATAAAGCTATAATCAATAAGTTAGTGAAAGCTATTATAGACTATAACCGTGCTTTAGAAATGAACGATAGAAACAAACTTGAAGATCCTAAACGCTTTAAATTCTCAACATTCCAGAATTATTCTACTAGATTAAGAGTCATAACAGAAAAAGACTATTTAGAATAGATAATGTTTCCGCAGGCTTAGGCTTGTGTTTTTTTATAGTAGATTGAAATAAGATTTGAACAAATTGATTAGGAAAGTCAAATTAATTTCTAGCAATGTTTTAGTAGTCGAAGTGTACTGTTCTAGTTCCAATTCACTCTATTCTTCAAAAAAGCCCGATTTTATGGGGTTTTAATTCTGATAAAATCCGATAATTTCGGCATGATAAGGTGAGGTAGTTATTGTCTTAATGCTCAGTTACGTTCTGGAAATCGCTAGAATTTTTTCAAAAAAGCCCGTAATAGTTGAATTATCTAAGCTTTAACAGTATAATTAAGCTAGTAGCTTCATCAGGAGGTTCTATGCTACAATATAGTGGGTGGCACGGCACCACCAATAAAAGGAAAGAAAAGATTCTATCTGCTGGGTTTTCTTATGAGAAATATAAACCTGGTATTCATAAACAGAGACATCCGAACGATTTGGGTAATGGTATTTACTTTTTTCTACCTTTTAACAAAGATACTGGTAAAACGATTGCTTCTGCTTATGTCGCAAAGTATAAGTCATTTGAACTAAGCAAACCTGGGGTTAGGCCTGAGTTAATTCATGCTAAAATCACCCTAAAATCTATAGATAAGATTTTTATTTTAGATAACCCAAAAAACCAAAGGTTATTAGAGGAATATCGACAAGCGGCATCTATTCAAATTGAACGTGAGATTGCAGGTATTTCAGGTAGCGGAGCCAAAAATAGAGCTACTCTTCTTAACCAAAATCAAGGATTAATTATTGAACTGTTGCTTGATTTAGCGTCTCAGCATGGGAAGAATTATGAAGCAGTGCAGTCCAAAACATATACTGCTATTCCATCTTTACCAGTAATTGACGGAAAGAATGGAGAGGAAATTTGTATCCGTGATTTAAATTGTATTACAAACATTTTATAAATAAGGAGGCTTTTATGAGTTTATTGTCAAACTTTTTAGGAACTGAAGAATTTTCTTTGATGGATTCTCCAATGTTCCAAGAATTAGTTGAAAATATTAAGGCCAACAAAATTTATTCAGTAAACAATGAATTTGATTATGATTTGAATATATCAGGAAGTCTTAAAAAATATAAAGATGAAATCCATTTTACTCCTCAATTAAATAATCAAAAAGAGTTTGATGATTTGAATTCTGTAACTAAAGTAAATGCAATGCCTGAATATAATATAAAAAACAAGAAGTCATGTTTTTCATATTTACCAATAGATTCTGAAAACTTAATTACAACAAAAGAAAATAGTGAGGTGGCAGCTTAATGTCCTCTTTACAATTTAAAGATTATTTTTTAAATGAAGTATCATACCGAAGAAATCCTACTTTTGACCAAACAAATAGTACTATTAATTTACATCCTGAATTGTCTGCACAGATTTTAATAAGAAAATCTGAAAACCTTGCTTATGTTAACTTGATAACAAAGCAAGGAAATATAGATTCAGATGATTCTGCTTTTGAGCTTATTGTAGATATTGTTGGAGAATTTTCATTTATATATGATGAGACAGAATTTGATATTGATTTTGAAACTTTTCTTAAAGAGAATGGCTTAGCAATTCTTTGGTCCTATATTCGGCCTATCGTATCTGATATGATTACTCGGGGTAATGAGTTCCCCAACTTCATATTGCCTGTCGTTAACATTAAAAAAATGCTTGAAGACAAAGATTCTATCAAGTTAACATACGAATAAAAACAGTGTATGTATTTTTCAAAGCTCCAATGAAATGCTTTCACATTTAAAAGGTATTCGGAGAACTATAAATCAAAATTGTGATAAAAATAAATAGGATCAAAGAGTTTTGTATGATAGTAGTTTCAATTTAAACTCTACCTTCTTCGAGACTCAGCTATCAATGAAAATCACCAGAAGGGCAGTATTTTAAGGCTCTTCTGGTGGTTTTTGAATTGTTTGGTTAGTGTGAGATATGAATAATTTGGGGTTTAATATTCTTCGAAAATCTCTTCAAACCACGTCAGCTTCCATCTGCAACCTCAAAACAGTGTTTTGAGTAACCTGCGGCTATCTTCTTAGTTTGCTCTTTGATTTTCATTGAGTATAAAAACAAGAACACCTTGCCTGGCGCAGGGTGTTTCGCGTGAAACAGAAGAATTGGATAAGATGCATCATATCAAGCTTAGTTCATAACATTTGATTTATAAAACAAAAAAGAGTATAATAAATTATGCCAGTCTAAAATGTACTTAAATATTTTAGGGGGGGGCTTTTTATTTGCCCTTCTTAGTATATATCAACAGATAATTATCGCAAAAGGAGTAAGATTATATATGTTTTATAAAGGTAGCGAAGATAGAGAAAAACGCTTGCGGTTTTCGATTCGTAAGGTTAGTTTTGGTGCTGCATCGGTAGCGGTGGCAACGCTCTATCTTTTTATGGGAAGCGGAGTTGTATCTGCTGCTGAAAAAGATTCTGGAGATAGAGGAGTGCACCAAGTAGAAGGACCTGACTCAAGGAGTAATTCAGATAAGATAGAGCATTCTCAAGGAGATTCTAATAAAGAAAATTTGGATAATTCTGATAGTACAAATGTAGTAAAGGAGAAGGCTAGTAGTGCTGAAGGAATTGAAGGTGGAGCAACTGGAGCTGTTACTACTTCTAAAGATACAAATCCAGTTTCAGATAGAGTTCAAGATGGAACAGATTCTCAAGAACAATCTGTCTCTGATACTACTCCATCCAACTCCTTAGAAGATAAACCTAAGAAGAGGTCGCGCCGAGACCTTTCAACATCTTCTGAACAAACTGACGATCCTGATGCGAATCAAGTTTTTGAAGCGCCGAATGAGAATGAAAATGTAGACGGACTGCTGGCTAAGCTAGTGAATTTATCTGATACAATTAACAACGAAACAAAACTTGCAAACATAGATCAGGTTGCGGCTGACAAGAATATAGCCCCGGGTACAGTACAAGAATTAAATGAGTTCGGAGGGTGGAAGGCTGTAAGAGATTCAGAAGGACAGGGGAAGTTTGCTGTTGCAAGAAAAACAGCAAACGGTGTCTTTCCAATTGAGACAGTGAATACTGTAAAACTAAATGATCACACAAATAGGACATGGACTTCAGAGTCTGTCTTAGATCGTGGAAATGAACATGTCTTGCTTTTATCAGAAGTAAGAACTCAAGCAACTAGAACTCAAAAAGTATTTGATAAAACAGAGTATAAAGACAATTATGAGAGCAAGACAATTGCTAGAGGTTTAACAGGCTATAATGGGATAGAAAAAACATTTAAAGCTTTTTCTCCTACTGTCGGATCAACTACAAAGGTTTCGTTTAAGACGGGATATACAGGAGATATAGATGGTAGTAAAGCTAAATATAAGGTTGAGGTTCTGGGAAGAACTGACGAGACTAGCACCCCTGTCAGTCTTTATAGTGTAACTTTTGATCCTTCAAGGAAAAACACTACTCCTGATATGAAAGTGATTGCGGCTAGGGATGGAAAATCTTCATATATTGATACTTCTAGAGGTAGTACATCTACAGATACCCTAAACACAAAATTAGCTGAAAGAGGAAAGAGTCCTAACGGAACGACAGGGACCTTTACAAGTAAAGATATTGAGATTCCTCCTGGATACACTGAATATACTGTGCGTATCAGTTCTGCGGATAATACTCATTTGGGTATGGGATACCAAATTCCGTGGAAGCACTATGCCCTACCTATCGCTGGACTAGAATTTAGTATAACTCAGGATACTAAAAAAGCAGCTAAAGCGTTGTTGACTAAGACGTATGATAAATTAAAAGAACAATTAGATGACGATACTAAGTGGTCAACGCCAGAAACCAAAGCAGTCTATGAGGCAAAATTGCAAAAAATTAAAGATGCACTGAATTCTGACACTAGTACTACAGCTAGCTACAAAACAGTAGCAGAAGATGCTGTAGCGCAGCAGAAAAAGTTGAATGAAGAGGTGCAAATTAAAAAGAAAGCAAACGATGCTGTAACTGCTAAGTTGACTGAAAAAGAGCAAAGTATTGAAGATAATGGTCACTTGTCGCCAACTGAAAAGTCTAGGGCTAAGGAGCAGGCAAAAGAGGAAGCTAGAAAAGCGAACCTTGCTATTACAGGTGCTGGTTCTCAAACAGCGGTCACAACAGCTCAAACTACAGGAGAAGCCGACATTCAGAAGGTGAACCCAGTAGGAAAAGACAAGGCTAAAAAAGCCATTGAAGATGAGCTCGCTAAGAAGCTTCAAGCCATTAACGACAACGATAAGTTAAGTCAAGATGAAAAAGATAGAGCCAAGGCAGAGGCAACAGCTAAAGCTCAAGCACAAACCGAGGCTATTGATAAGCAACCTGCTAATGCAGATACAGCAGAT
>NZ_CAMPPO010000005.1:0-75950 GCF_946901205.1 Streptococcus sp. Marseille-Q5619 | reverse complement strand
AGGCGGTTAGAGGTTCGACTCCTCTAGGGTGCATTTTTCTTTTTAACTCGGGAAGTAGCTCAGCTTGGTAGAGTACTTGGTTTGGGACCAAGGTGTCGCAGGTTCGAATCCTGTCTTCCCGATACATTACAGAGATATGTGAGTGTGTGTTTTTATAACGAGATATTATATACATTAAGAGAGAATTATTTTGGTTCTCTCTTTTTTGATTTTCAGCAATTCATTTTGATTGCGTATATTTTTTTGTTTCCTGATTTGTTCAATGAATACTGTAGTTTAGGTACATAAATTAAAATTTAACAGATTGTATAATTCTTACAAACTTTTAAGAAAGTAATTGAAGAGTTTTTTGTCCTACATATAATATATATGTTTGTACGATAAAAATTTCCGCTCTTTTGATTTTAAATAAGTATTAGTTTACATTATAGTGTGAATGGGGTTTGATATCTCTTTTGAGGAAGTTGCCTTAGATTTTTCTACTTGTGTTTTATTGTATAGTGTATCTTGCTTGTTTTGAACAGAATCTTTTATGACATTTGTCATATCTCCTCATGACAGAAGCTTCTAGTGATTCTACCTTCAAAGAATTATACTAGATGTATCAAGTGGAGGAAGAAAAAATGAAACATAAAGTAATTGTCGCAATGAGTTTAGTAGCAGCAGGAGTCATGACTTATCTCATGTTCTCAGGATTGGATGAAGATTTCTATCATTTTCCTTGGGAGCTATTTGCAGGATTTGGAATGATGTCCTGGCTTATCCGAGAAGGTTTGAAATTAGTCTCAGATGTGAAAAAGGAGTTTGAAAAATGAAAAAAGCGTTTCTCTATCTTTTTATTGGACTATCACTAGTGGTATGGTTGGTAGAAATGTTTACAGGTTGGTTTGATCAAGCCTTCCTTCACCAATTCATCCGTGGTGCTTTGGGGTTTGGATTTATGATTTTCGTCGTTTTCCTTATGAGAATGGAGTGGTTGAAAGGAGAGTCTCATGACTGTGATTAAAGTTGAGAAATTGAGTAAGAAAATAAAAGACAAGGAGATTTTGCGGAACATCTCCTTTGAAATCAACGATGGTGAATGTGTTGCCTTAATTGGTCCAAATGGAGCTGGGAAGACAACACTCTTAGATTGTTTGCTTGGAGATAAACTGGTCACAAGCGGTCAAGTATCCATCCAAGGCTTGCCAGTGACGAGTTCTCAGTTAGACTACACAAGATCCTATCTCCCTCAAGAAAATGTTATCGTTCAGAAATTAAAGGTCAAAGAGTTGATTGCTTTCTTTCAAAGTATTTATCCAAATCCCTTGAGCAACCAGGAAATCGATCAACTATTGCAGTTTGATCAGCAACAGAAAGAGCAATTTGCAGAAAAATTGTCAGGTGGGCAAAAGCGTCTTTTCTCTTTTGTCTTGACCTTGATTGGCCGACCAAAACTTGTCTTTTTAGATGAGCCAACTGCGGCCATGGATACTTCAACTCGTCAACGCTTTTGGGAAATTGTTCAGGAACTAAAAGCTAAGGGAGTTACCATTCTCTATTCCTCCCATTATATCGAAGAGGTAGAGCATACAGCGGACCGAATCTTGGTCTTGAATAAGGGAGAGTTGATTCGTGATACGACGCCTCTAGCTATGCGTAGTGAGGAGATTGAAAAGCATTTTATCCTTCCGCTGGCTTACAAGGAAGTCGTTGAGAAGTCAGTCTTGGTTGAAAGGTGGGTACAAAAACAAGATGCTCTGCAAGTTGTCACACGAGAGGCAAATGCTTTCTGGGAACTATTAGTCCGAGCAGGATGTAGGATTCAAGAAATTGAAGTCAATAATCGTAGCTTGCTGGATACAATCTTTGAAGAAACACAAAAGGGAGATGACTAAGATGAAACAATGGATCGCACTAAACAAGATAGAATTTCTATTGACCAAACGACAATTAGTCTATTATCTATTATCCGTAGGGATGCCGACAGCCTTCTATTTATTCTTTTCAGGCATGTACCAGGACACACCAGGTGGACCGGCTAATTTTATGCGTGATTACCTCATCTCCATGACTGCCTTTTCCATGATGTCGACCGCTATCTTTTCATTCCCAGCTGTCTTACATACCGATAAGATGAACAACTGGCAGAAAACATTGCGTCATAGCCCTGTAAATATGGTAGAATATTATCTATCAAAGATAACAAGTATGCTGGTTGATTATTTGGTTTCAATTCTGGTTGTTTTTACAGTTGGACATTTTGTAAGAGGTGTAGACATGCCTCTAGCAAGCTGGATTGGGGCTGCGTTCTTGCTGATAGTAGGAAGTGTAGCTTTTGTAGCGCTTGGCTTGACCTTGACACTCTTGCCTTCTAGTCAGCTGATGTCTGTCGTGGGCAATCTTCTCTATATAGGTTTGGCTGTTTTAGGTGGACTCTGGATGCCCATCTCTTTATTTCCAGACTGGATGCAAGCAATCGGGAAGTGCCTACCAACTTATCAGTTGATGGAGTTGCTCAAGACCTTCTTAAACGAGGGTAGCATCAATCTATCAGCCACAGTTTATCTACTTGTTTTTTCAGCAGTTTTGTTTGGTTTGACCATTTACCTTCAAGGTCATAAGGAGAATGCTTAATGCTTGAAAGACTGAAAAGCATACACTATATGTTTTGGGCCAGTTTAATTTTTATGATTTTCCCCATCCTACCTGTAGTGACTGGGTGGCTTTCTGCCTGGCATTTATTGATTGATATTCTATTTGTAGTGGCGTATTTGGGTGTTTTAACAACTAAGAGCCAGCGCCTATCTTGGCTATATTGGGGCCTCATGCTGACTTATGTAGTTGGGAATACTGCCTTTGTTGCTGTTAATTATATCTGGTTTTTCTTTTTCCTATCCAATCTCTTAAGTTATCATTTCAGCGTAGGTGGTTTAAAGTCTTTACATGTCTGGACTTTTCTTCTTGCTCAAGTCCTTGTTGTGGGCCAACTGTTGATTTTTCAGAGAATCGAAGTTGAGTTTCTATTCTATCTACTTGTAATTCTTGCTTTTGTCGATTTAATGACTTTTGGCTTGGTTCGGATTCGGATTGTGGAGGATTTGAAAGAAGCACAGGCTAAGCAAAATGCCCAGATAAATCTATTGCTTACTGAAAATGAACGCAGTCGTATCGGTCAAGATTTGCATGATAGTCTGGGGCATACCTTTGCTATGTTGAGTGTCAAGACAGATTTAGCCTTGCAGTTATTTCAGATGGAGGCTTATCCACAGGTGGAAAAGGAATTAAAAGAAATTCACCAGATCAGCAAGGATTCCATGAATGAAGTGCGAACCATTGTGGAAAATCTTAAGTCTAGAACTTTGACATCCGAACTAGAGACTGTGAAAAAGATGTTAGAAATTGCTGGAATTGAGGTGGAAACGGATAACCAACTAGATACTGCTAGCCTTACTCAAGAATTGGAGTCAATGGCTTCCATGATTTTGCTTGAGTTAGTGACCAATATCATCAAACATGCCAAAGCGTCTAAAGCTTACTTAAAATTAGAACGGACAGAGAAGGAACTCATTTTAACAGTAAGTGATGATGGCTGCGGCTTTGCTTTTCTAAAAGGAGATGAGCTCCATACAGTCCGAGATCGTGTTTCTCCATTTTCAGGAGAAGTAAGTGTAATCAGTCAGAAACATCCAACGGAAGTGCAAGTTCGACTACCTTATAAGGAGAGAAACTAAGATGAAAGTATTAGTCGCAGAAGATCAAAGTATGTTGCGAGATGCCATGTGCCAGTTGCTTGCCTTTCAAGCAGATGTAGAGTCTGTCTTACAAGCCAAGAATGGGCAAGAAGCAATCCAACTATTAGAAAAGGAGTCTGTAGATATAGCCATCCTTGACGTAGAAATGCCTGTTAAGACAGGTCTTGAAGTTTTGGAGTGGATACGAGCAGAAAATCTAGAAACAAAGGTGGTTGTGGTGACGACCTTCAAGCGTCCTGGGTATTTTGAACGTGCGGTCAAGGCTGGAGTAGATGCTTATGTATTAAAAGAAAGAAACATTGCAGAGCTCATGCAAACCTTGCACACCGTCCTCGAAGGGCGCAAGGAGTATTCGCCTGAATTGATGGAAGTGGTGATGACGCATCCCAATCCGTTGACAGAACAAGAGATTGCTGTTTTAAAGGGAATTGCTCAAGGCTTGTCTAACCAAGAAATTGCAGATCAACTTTATTTATCCAACGGAACCGTCCGAAACTATGTCACCAATATTCTTTCGAAACTAGATGCAGGTAATCGAACAGAGGCAGCTAATATCGCGAAAGAATCTGGTTGGTTGTGATACTATTATAACTCTAAAACCATTATGTGCTAAAATTGAAGTGATTCAATCAAACAATTTGTAACTAGAGGAGGGCTTAGTTTCCTCCTTTTTGTTTACTCTAAGGTGGTAGCAAGAGCTAAACCTAGGCTTTCTATGAAATTTTTTCAATCAATCTTCAAAAAACACTTGAAAGTGTTTACAATTAGTGATAGAATGGAATAAGTAGAAACATGAAAACGAAATTTTCACATCTTCACTTTTGTAAGTAGATATAGAGTTTCAATCGGTGCCTCTACTTGTAAAAGAATGTGTGGGATAGAAAGGGCAGGAAAAGGAATGAATGCAGATGATACAGTAACCATTTATGATGTCGCTCGTGAAGCAGGTGTTTCCATGGCGACGGTCAGCCGTGTGGTCAATGGCAATAAAAATGTAAAAGAGAATACCCGTAAAAAAGTGCTAGAGGTAATTGATCGTTTGGATTATCGTCCAAATGCAGTTGCGCGTGGTCTTGCAAGTAAAAAGACAACCACTGTCGGTGTCGTGATTCCAAATATTACCAATGGTTATTTTTCGAGTTTGGCTAAGGGGATTGATGATATTGCAGAAATGTACAAGTACAATATTGTCTTAGCTAATAGCGATGAAGATAACGAGAAAGAAGTTTCTGTTGTCAATACCCTCTTTTCAAAGCAGGTAGATGGCATTATCTTTATGGGTTATCACTTGACAGATAAAATTCGCTCAGAATTTTCGCGTTCACGTACTCCGATTGTTCTCGCAGGAACTGTCGATGTTGAGCACCAGTTGCCAAGTGTCAATATTGACTATAAGCAAGCAACGATTGATGCAGTGAGTTACCTTGCTAAAGAAAATGAGCGTATTGCTTTCGTTAGCGGTCCGCTAGTGGATGACATCAATGGTAAGGTTCGTTTAGTTGGCTACAAGGAAGCCTTGAAAAAAGCAGGAATCGCTTATAGTGAGGGTTTGGTATTTGAATCTAAATATAGCTATGATGATGGTTACGCCTTAGCAGAGCGCTTGATTTCATCAAACGCAACTGCAGCAGTTGTGACAGGTGATGAGTTGGCAGCAGGTGTCTTGAACGGTTTGGCTGATAAGGGTGTGTCAGTACCAGAAGAATTTGAGATTATTACTAGTGATGATTCGCAAATTGCACGCTTTACCCGTCCAAACTTGACAACTATTGCCCAACCTCTTTATGACCTTGGTGCCATTAGTATGCGTATGTTGACTAAGATTATGCATAAGGAAGAGTTGGAAGAACGTGAAGTTCTCTTACCTCATGGTTTGACAGAACGTCGCTCAACACGAAAACGGAAATAGAAAAAATCAGGGAATCGAGAAGATTTCCTGATTTTGTGCTCTTAAACAAGAGATGTCGACTCAATGAATACCACAGAGCGGACTAGGCGGCTGGTTAAAGGCTGCGCAACACACTGCTTTGAGGTTGTAGATGGAAGCTGACGTGGTTTGAAGAGATTTTCGAAGAGTATTAGCCTTCCATATAGTCTTTCAAAGCCTGCCCTTTTAGTCCGGCATTGAGGGCAATTAGGAGTTTCAAGCGGGCTTTTTGGGCGTTGAGTTCTTTGACAAAGAAAACACCTGCCTTTTGCAACTGCACGCCCCCACCTTGGTAGGCATAAACAGGCTCAGCTATACCGTTAAAACATCGTGAAACCAGGGCGACTGGGATTCCTTTTTGCAGAAGGCTTTCTAATTTTTGAGCGGTTTCTTTGGGTATATTACCAGCTCCGAAGGCTTGGATAATCAAACCGTCCAATTGTTCCAAATCCAGCATATCAATCAGCTCATCTGTCATACCAGCATAAGCCGAGATAATAGGGACTAAACCTTGTATGTGATCAAGGTCAAAGCGAACACGAGGTTCAGCTGTTTTGAAGTAGAGGATTTCCTGTTTCATGATGAGACCAAGGGGGCCGTGGGTAGGAGTCTGGAAGGTACTGACATTGGTCGTATGCGTTTTGGTAACATACTTGGCAGCGTGGATTTCATCGTTCATAACGACTAAAACTCCTTTGTCAGCAGCCCTGTCATCGCTAGCTACTCGCAAAGCACTTAGATAATTATAAACACCATCACTGCCGAGTTCGTTGGAGCTGCGCATGGCCCCTGTTATAACGATAGGCATATGGGGGACTTCCATGGTATCAAGGAAATAGGCTGTTTCCTCTAAAGTATCGGTCCCATGTGTGATCACCACTCCATCGTAGTTAGCAGCTTCCTCTTTAATTTTCTGGTAGAGGGCCAGCATATGCTTGGGTTTGATATGGGGGCTTGGCAGGTTAAAAAAGTCCAAGGCGTGGACTTGGATTCCTTCAAGAGGATTGGACACATGGTTCATGGGATTATCTGAACTCGTCACAACAGCGCCAGAAGCATCGGCCTGCATGGAAATAGTCCCACCCGTATGTAAAACAAGGATTTTCTTAGGCATGATTTACTCACTCTTTCTGAAATGTGGTATAATCATTGTATCACAAAAGGGGAGATTGGGATAGGATGGAAGTCAAAGCTGTTTTTTTTGATATCGATGGAACCTTGGTCAACGATCGCAAGAGTGTTTTGAAATCCACTAAGGATGCGATTAAGATTGTCAAAGAACAAGGGGTGCTTGTAGGCGTAGCGACAGGGCGAGGACCTTTTTTTGTTAAGGAATTGATGGACGATTTGGATTTGGACTTTGCGGTAACCTATAATGGCCAGTATATCTTTACTAAAGACAGAGTCTTGTTCACGAGCCCTATTTCCAAGTTGCATTTGCGTCATCTAATTAGCTATGCTAAAAAAGAGGGCAAGGAGATTGCCCTAGGGACCAAGGATGCCATGCTGGGTTCCAAAATCATGTCCTTTGGTCTGGGTTCTTTTTCCCAACGAATCAGTCGCTTCGTTCCCTCTGTTCTAACCCGAACAGTGAATCAGTCTTTTAATCGCATGGTCAGCAAGGTTGTTCCCCAAAAGGAAGAAGACCTGCTTCATCTGATGAATCAGCCTATCTACCAAGTTTTGATGCTGATGACGCCAGAAGAATCTGAGAAGGCAGCAGCTGATTTTGAAGATTTGAAATTGACACGTAGCAATCCTTTTGCAGCGGATGTCATCAATCAAGGAAACTCTAAATTGGAAGGCATACGCCGAGTCGGAAAAGAATATGGCTTTGACCTTAATCAAGTCATGGCCTTTGGTGACTCAGATAACGACTTAGAAATGCTGGCTGGTGTCGGTATGTCGGTCGCTATGGGAAATGGTAGTAGCAGTGTCAAGGAAGTTGCCAAGCACATTACCACTAGCAATCAGCAAGACGGAATCCACAAGGCCTTGGAACATTTTGGTGTTTTGTCTTCAGAAAAAGTCTTTGTCAGCCGTGACTATCATTTCAATAAGGTCAAGACCTTCCACCACATGATGGATGAACGAACCCAAGAAGAACCTAGAGCTTGGGATTTAGAAGGTGCAACCCATAGGGCTGGCTTTAAAATAGAAGAATTGGTGGAGTTTGTTCGAGCTGCCAGTCCTTCGGAAGAGGATTTTGGTCAAGCTCTATCGCAACTTCATCAAGCTCTTGATAAGGCGGCAGATAAAGTAGCCAAGAAGACGCCTGCTCAGCAAGATTTGATAGGGCAAGTGGATGCCTTGATTGACACACTTTACTTCACCTATGGCAGTTTTGTCTTGATGGGAGTGGACCCAGAACGTATTTTTGATATTGTCCATCAGGCCAATATGGGGAAAATTTTCCCAGATGGCAAGGCTCATTTTGATCCAGTGACCCACAAAATCTTAAAGCCAGATGATTGGGAAGAAAAATATGCTCCAGAACCTGCTATTAAAAAGGAACTGCAGCGTCAGCTTAAGGCTTATGAACGTCATAAAGAGAGAAATAATACTCAATGAAAATCAAAGAGCAAACTAGGAAACTAGCTGCAGGTTGCTCAAAGCACTGCTTTGAGGTTGCAGATGAAACTGACGAAGTCAGTAACATACCTACGGCAAGGCGACGTTGACGTGGTTTGAAGAGATTTTCGAAGAGTATAAATAGTAAACAAAAAGGAGCGCTGAGCTCCTTTTCTTTGTAATTATAAGGTTTTTTCTTGTTCTCTCACAACCAGCAAATCGACCTTAGCATGGCGGAGAATGTATTCAGATGAAGATCCGACCAAGAGGCGTTCAAAGGCGTTGAGACCAGTTGCGCCAACGAGGATGAGGTCCACTTCTTCAGCATCGGGAATAGTACGTGCCAGTAGGGTCTTTGGATTTCCCATTTCAATGACGATATGAACATCTGCCACACCAGCATCTTTAGCACGTTTTTCGTACTCTTTCATCAGACTTTCAGCGTCGACTTGGAGTTCTTCGTAAACTTCAGCATCAAAGGTGGATACGCTTTGGAGAGCGCGTGTGTCAATGACATGGGCGATGGTGAGTTTAGCGTCGTTTCGTAGAGCAGAATGAACTCCCTTGACAAAAGCCAAGTCCGCTTCTTTAGAACCATCGATTGCGACCATGATATTTTGGTAACGTTGTGCCATAATGAAACCTCCTGAAATTTTCTTACTATAATTGTAAACCTTTTCACTATAGAAGTAAAGCAAAAAAAGTATTTTTCAAAAAAATGTTAGCGCTTGACATATATATGTATATATGTTAAAATATATAAAAAGGGTGAGAGTAAAGATAGAATATATTGGAGAGGAGTGGTTATGAAAAACTCTTTTCAAGAATCAAAAAAACAAATTTCCTTTATTATGGAATCATCTTAGCTTCGATCTTGGTAGAAGTTATCATGATCTGGCAATTAGATAGGTTGATTCCGCTTCTTTATCCAGGTTTTGTTGGCTTTTTAGTCTTTCATTTACTCTACCATTTGGTATTATTCCTAGTCGCTAAACGAAGTGGTCGCTGGGATTACTTGATGATATGGGGGCTTTTCCTCATGTTCAATCTTCTCTATGACTCCTTTTTAGGCTTGCTTTTTCTAGGTTTATCTTTTGGTATGTAATGTGTTTTTTTCGCAAAATACCTGCTATCTCCCCTGTCTTGACCTCGCTTTTAGCGAGGCTTTTCTTCTGTAGGATTTTAGTAAAACATTTCAGCAAACTTGTCGCATTTTCTTTCTAGTGGTATAATGTTACTATCCTGATGAATTGAGGAAACAAGATGAAAGAATATAACAAGTCTAGTAAGTTAGAACATGTTGCTTATGATATCCGTGGTCCTGTTTTGGAAGAAGCCATGCGAATGCGAGCAAATGGAGAAAAGATTTTACGTTTGAATACAGGAAATCCAGCAGAATTTGGCTTTACAGCGCCAGATGAAGTCATTCATGACTTGATTATGAATGCGCGTGATAGTGAAGGTTATTCTGACTCCAAAGGGATTTTTTCAGCCCGTAAGGCCATCATGCAGTATTGCCAATTGAAGAAATTCCCAAACGTAGATATTGATGATATTTACCTTGGAAATGGTGTCAGTGAGCTGATTGTCATGTCCATGCAGGGGCTTTTGGATAATGGAGACGAGGTCTTAGTCCCAATGCCAGACTATCCTCTCTGGACAGCAGCTGTCAGCCTAGCTGGAGGAAATGCCGTTCACTATATCTGTGATGAAGCTGCAGAATGGTATCCAGATATTGACGATATCAAGTCAAAAATCACTTCCAATACCAAGGCAATCGTCCTTATCAACCCAAACAATCCAACTGGAGCCCTTTATCCTAAGGAACTCTTGTTGGAGATTATTGAGATTGCCCGTCAAAACGATTTAATTATCTTTGCGGATGAAATTTACGACCGTATGGTAATGGATGGGCATGTGCATACGCCTGTGGCGAGCTTGGCACCAGATGTCTTCTGTGTCAGTATGAACGGTTTGTCAAAATCCCACCGTATCGCTGGTTTCCGTGTGGGTTGGATGGTCTTGTCTGGTCCTAAGACTCATGTCAAGGGCTATATCGAAGGGCTCAATATGCTATCCAATATGCGCCTTTGCTCTAACGTTTTGGCCCAACAAGTCGTACAAACTTCCTTGGGTGGTCACCAGTCAGTCGATGAATTGCTCCTTCCTGGTGGACGAATTTACGAGCAAAGAAATTTCATTTATAATGCCATTCAAGAGATTCCAGGTTTGTCTGCGGTTAAACCCAAGGCTGGACTCTATATCTTCCCTAAAATCGACCGCAATATGTACCGTATTGATGATGATGAGCAGTTTGTCCTTGATTTCTTGAAGCAGGAAAAGGTTCTCTTGGTTCATGGTCGAGGCTTTAACTGGAAAGAACCAGACCACTTCCGTATCGTTTACCTTCCTCGTGTTGATGAACTAGCCCAAATCCAAGAAAAAATGACTCGTTTCTTGAAACAGTATCGTAGATAGGGCTTACATTCGAAAAAGCTGGAAACATTTGCCTTGAGCTATTGACAAAAGTGAAAGAATCAGATAGAATAGTAAAGTATGTTTAGTAACTGATCACTTTATAGCCGGCTAAACGAATACAAAATCTATGAGGAGGTATTCATCGTGAAACGTACTTATCAACCAAGTAAACTTCGTCGTGCGCGCAAACACGGATTCCGTAACCGTATGTCAACTAAAAACGGTCGTCGCGTATTGGCAGCTCGTCGTCGTAAAGGACGCAAAGTTTTGGCTGCATAATCCAAACGAACCATAACAAAAATCAGTAGGAACTCGAGTCTACTGATTTTTATTTTTGTAAAAAAGTTCAAAAGACTTTATATTTTTGCTCAAATGGTGTATAATATTTCACATACTGTAAAAAATGGAGAATAATCATGAAGAAATCAAAAGTTATGCTTTTTGGAGCTATGGCTTTGACAGCAGGTCTAGCTCTAGCGGCATGTGGGTCATCCCAATCAAGCAATGCTGAGAAAACCTACTCTTATGTATTTACTAGTAATCCTGATACCTTGGACTACATTACTTCAACACGTGGTTCCACTTCTAGTATTACGACTAACCTGATTGATGGCTTGTTAGAAAATGATCAGTATGGTAATCTCATTCCATCTATGGCTGAGTCATGGACGGTATCAAAAGATGGTTTGACCTACACTTATAAAATCCGTCAGGGGGCGAAATGGTACACTTCAGAGGGCGAAGAGTATGCAGATGTAACGGCTCATGACTTTGTGACAGGTCTCAAGTATGCAGCTGATAAAAAGGCTGAAAACTTGTACTTGGTCCAAGACTCTATCAAGGGCCTCGCAGACTACGTTGAGGGGGAAACATCTGACTTTGAAACTGTTGGTGTTAAGGCAGTGGATGACTATACTCTTCAATATACTTTGAATAAGCCGGAATCTTACTGGAATTCTAAGACTACTGGGGGCATTTTGAGTCCTGTAAATGAAGCCTTCTTGAAGTCTAAGGGAGATGACTTTGGAAGTGTGACACCATCAAGTATCTTGTCAAATGGTCCTTACTTGTTTAAGTCCTTCACATCAAAATCTTTGATTGAGTTTGACAAAAACCCTAATTACTGGGATAAAGATAATGTTAAAATCGAGAAAGTGAAACTCTCTTTCTTTGACGGTTCTGACCAAGACAGCATTGCTAGAGGTTTCTTGGATGGTAACTATACGGATGGCCGTATTTTCCCAACAAGTTCAGTCTTTGCTGAACTCAAGAAGGGCAATGAGGACAAGATTACCTATACACCGCAAAACTCAGTTACTTTCTATTATCTTTTCAACGTGAATCGTCAAAGTTACAAGCAGACTATGAAACAGTCTGATAAGGAAAAGACAGATTCACGCGCAGCTATGCAAAATAAAGATTTCCGTCAGGCTATCAACTTTGCCTTTGACCGTCATGCCTATGCAGCGCAGACAAATGGTGAAGATGGAGCAGACCGTATCTTGCGTAACACGATTATCCCAAGTGATTTTGTCCAAATCGGTGGTAAAAACTTTGGAGATGTTGTCAATGAAAAGATTATTAACTATGGTACAGAGTGGTCGAATATCAATTTGAATGATGCGCAACCTGCCTTTTTGAATGCTGAAAAAGCCAAGGCAGCATTTGCTAAGGCTAAAGAAACCTTGCAAGCAGAAGGCGTGACCTTCCCAATTCATTTGGATATGCCGGTTGACCAGACGGCCAAGTTAGATGTGCAACAAGCAAGTTCCTTTAAGCAGACAGTGGAAGAAACCCTTGGGGCGGACAACGTTGTGATTGACGTGATTCAACTTTCTCCAGACGAGAAGGATCAAGCTACATTCTTTGCAGATACAGCTGAACAAAAGGACTATGACATTGATATTTCAGGTTGGAGCGGAGATTACTCAGATCCGAAAACTTATCTTGATCTCTTGGATCCAGAGTCAGGTTCACAGCTTAACAATATTGGTTTGACTGCTGGAAAAGATAATGAAGTAAAAGAAAAAATTGGACTTTCTGCTTATAAGAAGTTACTAGATGAAGCAGATAGCGAAGTTGAAAATACTCAGGCTCGTTATGAAAAATTTGCTGAAGTCCAAGCTTGGTTGACTGACAGCGCCCTCTTCCTACCAGTTCAAAGTGGCGGAGCCAACCCAATCTTCCGTAAGACTGTACCGTTTACAGGAGCTTTCTCTTTCGTTGGTCATAAGGGAGATGCTGACAACTACAAATATGTTGAACTGCAAAAAGAGCCGGTAACTGCGAAACAGTACCAAGAACTCTATGAAAAATGGTTAAAAGAAAAAGCTGAGTCAAATAAAAAAGCTCAGGAAGATTTGGCTAACCACATTCAATGATATTCCTAGTCATGCTTTTTAGTTAAGCATAGTGACTGGATTTAGAAAAAGACCTTACCGGACGCTTTTGGTTCTGGTAGGGTCTTTTCTTTATTTTGGTTTTTGATGAAGTAACTGGAGGGGGATAGGGCTTCAAATACCTAGAATGACTTGTTTTATGTTTTTGAATGGGAATCGATTAAAATTTATAAATCTGTATAAGGAATTAGTGACAAAACGATAGCAAATAGGGTAAATTTCTATATATTTTAATTAAAGTAAAAATTAGGCTAAAAGTGGACGGGGGGGGGGATTTTATGCTATAATGTACGTATATTCTTATCGCATAAAGTGAAAATATTATAATGAAATAGTATTATAGTTTATTGATTTTTTGAATAAGAAGAAATAAAAATAAAAAATGGAGATCAAAGAATGAAGTATAAGAGAACGCAGAAACGCTCTAAGCAGATGTGGCAGCGTGTGGAAAAATTTTCGATTAGAAAGTTTAGCTTTGGAGCAGCGTCGTGTTTGATTGGGGCATCTTTAGTTGGGGCTGCTGGGACGGTACAACCTGTAGAAGCTACTATATCAACTTTCAGAGATCAAAAAGGAGGAAATGTTACTACTTTGTATGCCAATCAAGGGGATAATCCTTTTGAAGCTGGCGGAAGTGGGGTTTATGATAAAGTAAATGTAGACCAAGAAATTGGAATTGAAATAGACTGGTCAGAGTATTCTAAAACAAACCCTTACGTAACAGTTACCTATAAATATAATGGTGGTTATGGAACTGCAGCTTTGAATAACTACGGAGGTGGACGTCCAGACTTTTGGTTTACCACCCCGGTGGGAGTTTCAGAACCTAAAACAATCACTTTATATAATCTAAATACAGATAAGACAGGAAGAACAATTACAAGTTGGTCAGGCGAACAAGGATGGGTTTCTTTTTCGAATAGTGTCGGATCACGTTATCAAAATAAGGAAATGGCAGACAAACTTGGTGTTGGGGATCCTACAAAATGGGAACGATATAATGACGCGACCGGTGAGGATGGGCGCACTTATCGCGGTGACCTTAATACTATGTTTTGGCGTCGTATCGGAGACAATATAGAGGGAAGTCCGAGTGAACAAGGGATTTATCAATCCTTCAGAGACAATACCAAGTCTATGTATTCTGACTGGCAAAAAGCAGCTGATCCAACTGCTACTATTAAAGCAACTTATAAAGTGGTAGATCCTACATTGAAGAATGGAAAACTAGTATTAGAATTTGGTGCTGGGGTTAAAGTTGGTCATGGAGGATCGTTGGTAACTCACTTCAAAACTCTAACAGTAGAAGTTCCGGTTTTATATCAGGATAGTGAATTATTCGAAGTTAAAGTGCCGCAACGTACAGGTGTAGTAAATGCTCAAGAATTAACAGAAACTGAAAAAGCTGATATTAAAAGTAAAATCTTAAAAGCAAACGAAGATAATATTAGTTCAGCTATCCCAGTGACTTCTAATAATAAGTTTAAAGATAATCTTAAAGATGGAGAAAATAGTATTGTAATTGGAAATGACGGTACAGCAACGATTACCTACCTAGACGGTTCAAAAGATACTATTCCTGGAACATCACTTGTCTATGAAAAACCACAAATTGATAATAATGAAACAACTCAAAGTCAGTTTGGTGATTATAAATATTTAACAAATCCGTTTGAAGTAGATGATATTAATAATCTTAAAAATACAGATGTTGAAAGTGCAAAATTAAAATTCTATACAGTCAATAATATGATGGTAGAAAAAAATGAGTTTGATGAGGATGTTATTACAGCAGTAGGAGAACCTTTGAAAACTTCTCCAGCATTTGTAAATAAGAGATTAGAAATAGATAAGCAAACTGGGTTAGGCTATATCTATAGTGGGTCAGGGCCTACAGGGGCGATTATTCCGAAAGCCCATTTATTTAAACAAAAACCTAAAAAAACATTTAATATTGATGAGGCTAGACAAGATGCTGAAAAGGCAATTGAAAATCTGACTTACTTATCACCAAAAGAAAAACAAAACTTCAAAACTGAATTAGCATCGAAAACTACACAAGATGAGTTAAATACTGTTGTGAATAATGCTATTGCAAAAAATTCAAGTAATGAAAAAGCTTTAGAAGCTAAAAAACGTGAAATAAAAGATGCCATTAACAAACTGAAATATCTAACAAAAGAAGAAAAAGATGGTTTTATAAATCGAGTTAACAATCAAGCTAT
The DNA here is from genome assembly GCF_946901205.1 of Streptococcus sp. Marseille-Q5619. Classification (NCBI taxonomy): domain Bacteria; kingdom Bacillati; phylum Bacillota; class Bacilli; order Lactobacillales; family Streptococcaceae; genus Streptococcus; species Streptococcus sp. Marseille-Q5619. The sequence goes on along the minus strand of NZ_CAMPPO010000005.1, from coordinate 60,616 downwards.
TACAGATCCAGCAGATGGAGATGGAACAGGAACTAAAGCATTAGATAATACTAAAACTTTACTTGATAACATTTTAACAAATGCTAACGCTAAAAACTTAGAAGAAGCTAAGAAACAAGCCAAAGCTGAAATAGAAAAAATCAAAGATGATTTAACAAATCCAACAGCAGATAACTATAAGGAACAAATCCAAGCCGCAGGTTCAACAGATGCAGTAGAAAAGATTGTCGAAAATGCTAAAAATCAAAAAGCTTCTAAAGACAAAGAGAAAGAAAAACAAAAAGCAGATGCTTTAAAAGATGAGTATAAGAAAAAAATAGACCAAATTCCTGGATTATCAGAAGCAGATAAGACGGAATATAAAAAACAAATTGAAGCTGCAACATCAAAAAATCAATTAGATAATATTATTAAAGATGCAGAGGCAAAAGCAACTCGTAATAAAGCGATAGAAACAATAACAAACCTACCTCACTTGAATAACGCGCAAAAAGCAGACTTAATTGAACAAGTTAAAGATGCTACTGATAAAGAAGAGATTGAGGATGTTGTAACAAAAGCTCAAGGTTTAGATGCTAAGATGGATTCTCTGCAACAATTAGTAACGAAAGCTAATGATGTGAAGAATACTGATAAATATACAAACGCTACATCAGGAACAAAGACATCATTTGATACTGCATTGACTAATGCTGATGCTGTAGCAAATAAAGAAACAGGAAAAGAGGCTGACGCTTCAGAAGTAGATAGCTTAATTGATAAATTGAAAGAAGCTATTAAAAATCTAACAGGTGAAGAAGTCGCTAAACCAGTTTCAAAAGCAGCTTTACAAGCAGAAGTAAATAAAGAGGCTGAAGTTCACAAGTCAACAGCTTATCTTAAAGATACAAAGGCAAAACAAGATGAGTATGACAAAGCTCTGAATGAAGCAAAAACAGTGTTAGCTGATGATGGGGCATCACAAGAAAGTATTGATGCTGCGTTAGATAAATTACAGAAAGCACGAGCTGAATTGGCAGGACAAGCAGCAGACTTCACGCTGGCTGTGAAAGATGGAGCAGCGAAAATCTCTGTTGTACCTAAAGTAGGAGAAAGCTTAACAGAACAAGCCGATAAAGATGCAGTAAAAGCTAAAGTAACAGCGAACGGAGAAGCACTTAAAGCTACTGATACAGTAACGTACGGAGCTATTGCAGATAAAAATGGTAAGAAAGTTGTATCAGTAATAGTAACACGTGATGGTGTATCAAAAACAATCAATGTAGAAGTAACTAAGAAAGCGGAAGAATTAACATTAGCTGTAAAAGACGAAACAAAACCAGCTAAAATTTCAAAAGTACCAGTAGCAGGAGAAAGCTTAACAGCAGAAGATGAAGCGAAAGTAAAAGAAAAAGTAACAGCGAACGGAGAAGCACTTAAAGCTACTGATACAGTAAAATACGGAACTATTGCTGAAAAAGATGGTAAGAAAGTCGTACCAGTAACAGTAACACGCAACGGTGTAGAAAAAACAGTTGACGTACCAGTAGAAGGAACTGATGCTGCAAAATCTCCACTAAATGATCCAGAAAAAGTTAAAGTTAATGATGTGTCTAATTTATCAGAAGATGAAAAAGCAGCAGTTAAAGCAGCAGTTAAGAAAGCAAACACAAACTTAACAGATGCTCAAATTTCAGTAGACAATACAGGGAAAGTAACTGTAACGTACTCTGACAAATCACAAAATGAACTGCCTGCATCTAAGACTGTAGAAGTGAAAACTGAAGCAGAAAAAGCATTAGACAAAGCTAAAGAAAAAGCGAAATCTGACTTAACAGAAGCAGCTAACAAAGAAAAAGCAGAAATTGAAGCAGACAAAAACTTAACAGAAGATCAAAAGAAAACTGAAAAAGACAAAGTTGATAAAGTTAAGGAAGAACAAGAAAAAAATATCGATAAAGCGACAACGCCAGAAGATGTAACAAAAGCAACAGAAGACGGTAAGAAAGCAATTGCTGAAGTTCACCAAACAGAGTTAGACAAAGCCAAAGAGCAAGCGAAATCTGACTTAACAGAAGCAGCTAACAAAGAAAAAGCAGAAATCGAATCAGACAAGACCTTAACAGAAGATCAGAAGAAAGCTGAAAAAGCAAAAGTCGATGAAGCTAAGAAAGCTGCAGAGTCTAACATCGATAAAGCTGGAACAACTGATGAAGTAGCGAAAGCAACAGAAGCAGGTAAGAAAGCAATTGATGCTGTTCATAAAACTAATGCTGAGCAAGCAACTCCAAATGTAAAAGATTCAGTAACTGCAGCAGGAGGAGTTCCCGTAAGTGTAGACCCAGCTAATGCTCCTAAAGTAGCAGAAGCAGATAAAAAAGAAATTACAGAAGCAGTAGAAGTACCGAAAGACCAACCACAACCAAAAGATAAACAAGTCAAAAATGACGGAAAAATTGTGAATGGAACAGGTGCAAATGAAGGTAAGAAAGTAGTTGTAGTAGAAGTTACATATCCAGATGGATCAAAAGACGAAATCGAAGTACCTGTAAGAAAAGCAACTGATCAGGAAAAAGCAAAAGCTGACCTAACAAAAGCAGCAGATGCTGAAAAAGCTGAAATTGATGAAGACAATGCATTATCTAAAAAAGAAAAAGAAGCATTGAAGAAACAAGTTGATGAACTGAAAGCAAAACACGAAGAAAACATCAACAATGCAACTTCACCAGAAGCTATAGCATCAGCAACAGAAAAAGGTAGACAGGAAATTGCTGCTGTTCATACTCCACAAGATATTACAGAAACAGCTAAGAGAAAGTTAACTCCACCAAAAGAAAAGGTTAAAGTTACAGATGTCAATCATTTAACAGATGAAGAGAAAGAAGCTGTTAAAAAAGCGATTGTGGCGACTAACCCTCAACTAGAAGAATCTGAAGTCTATGTGAGTGATAAGGGAGATGTAGCTTCTCCTAAAGGTTACTTGGAAGCAGAAAAAGTTGTTGTTCAAGCATTAAACAAACCAGCGACACCAGTCGTAGTAGCTGATCCAAATCGTTTAACAAATGATGAAAAGGAAAAAGTGAAAGAAGCTGTAGCCAACGCAAATCCTGGTCTAAACAAAGATGATATTACAGTCGATGACAAAGGTAATGTAACAACTAAGAATGGTGATAAATTACTTGCAAAAGATGTAGTAACTCCAGCCCTGAACAAACCAACAACACCAGTTGTAGTTGGAAATCCTAATGCTTTAACAGAAAAAGAAAAAGAGGACATTAAGGATGCTGTCGCAGCTGCAAATCCAGGCTTAAACAAAGGTGATGTTACAGTAAATCCTGATGGCAGTGTAACAACTCCAAAAGGAAATCTACCAAAAGAAGATGTTGTCACAACAGTATTAAATAAACCAAATAAACTTGTTGAAGTAGAAAATCCAAATAGCTTAACAGTTAAAGAAAAAGAAGCGGTTAAGAAAGCTGTTGTAGAGGCAAATCCAGGTTTAACTGAAGATAAAGTCAAAGTCGATGATCAAGGAAATGTCACAACACCACAAGGTAACTTGCCAGCAAAAGATGTTGTAACTTCTAGCTTGAAGAAGCCAACAACACCAGTTGAAGTTGTTAATCCATCTAAACTGACAGAACCAGAGAAATCTAAGATTGTAGAAGAGATTATTAAAAATAATCCTGATTTAGCGGATAAAAAAGATAAAATTAACGTTGATGATCAAGGCAATGTTGAAACACCAAAAGGCAACTTACCAGCAGAGGATGTAGTGACACCAGCCTTGAAAAAAACGACAAATCTTGTCCCTGTTAAAGATGTCAATAACTTAACAGAAGCAGAAAAAGACGCTGTTAAGGATGCTGTTGTAGCTGCAAATCCAGGCTTAAACAAGGACGATGTCAAGGTTGATGATCAAGGCAATGTTGAAACGCCAAGAGGTAATTTACTAGCAGGAGAAGTTGTAACTCCAGCCTTGAAGAAACCTGTGACACCTGTAGAAGTTAAAGATCCTAAAAACTTAACAGATGCAGAAAAAGACGCTGTTAAGGATGCTGTTGTAGCTGCAAATCCAGGCTTAAACAAGGATGATGTCAAGGTTGATGGTCAAGGCAATGTTGAAACACCACAAGGTAATTTACCAGCAAAAGATGTAGTAACACCAGCTTTGAAGAAACCTGTCACACCTATAGAAGTTAAAGATCCGAATAACTTAACAGACAAAGAAAAAGATGATGTTAAGAAAGCTATTGTTGAAGCAAATCCAGGCTTAAACAAGGACGATGTCAAGGTTGATGGTCAAGGCAATGTTGAAACACCAAAAGGAAATCTACCAAAAGAAGATGTAGTAGTACAAACTGCTAAAGGGCAATCAACAAGTATCTTCAAACCAGAGTTAGACTTACAAACTGCTTTAGTATCAGGAAAAGTAACTGTAGAAAAAGGTAAAGGCTTAACTGACAAAGAAATCCTAAAACAATTAGCACTAGCTGATGGACTAACAGCGAAAGTTATTTCTAAACCAACTACAACTGAAACAGGAACTAAAGAAGCAGAAGTGGAAGTAACCCTAGCGGATGGTAGCAAAGTCACTGTAAAAGTACCGGTTGAAGTAGTTGATTCCTTAGGCACAGCTGATAAAGATAATGATCTTGCTAAGGCGAAAGAAGACGCTAAAAAACAAGTAGAAGACGCTGCTAAGAAAAAACTTGATGAAATCAAGAAAGATACAGATTTAACTGAAGAGCAAAAGCAAAAAGCTGAAGAAACAATCAAGAAAGCTAAAGAAGATGCTAACAAAGCTATTGACCAAGCATCATCAGCAGGAACAGCTAAACAAATTGCAGATCAAGCAAAAGAAAATATTGAAAAATATAATCCAAAAGCAGATACAGAAGTTAAGAAACCAGATGTAACAAACCTTGATGAAGAAAAAGCGAAAGCAAAAGCTGAAATACTAGAAGAAGCTCAAAAACGTATTTACGAAATCAAGAACAATAAAGATTTATCAGACGAAGCGAAACAAAAAGCTATCGAAGAAATCAATAAGGCCAAAGATAAAGCGATTGAAGACATCAACAAAGGTCAATCTAAAGATGAAATCAACGCGGCGAAAGAAGCTGGTATTCATAAGATAAATGAAGTTCAACCAGATGGCTCTATTGCATCTAAATTCGAACCGAAAGTTCCTGAAAACAAAGTGGAAGTGGAAAATCCAGCAAAACTTTCAGATGAAGAAAGAGAACAAGTTCGTCAAAACATCGAAGGTGCGAACACATTCCCAGACGAAACTAGGGTAGAAGTAAAACCAGATGGAACAGCGGTAATCACATATAAAGATGGTTCAAGCGATACAATTTCTAAAGATAAATTAGTAGCGCCAGCTAAAAAAGATGAAGGTACAATCGCGTCAAGAACCGAGCCGGTTATCCCAGGAAAAACACAAGTAGGAAATACCACGAAATTAACACCTGAAGAACAAGCTACGGTTAAAAAAGCGGTTGAGGATGCGAACAACTTCCCAGCAGGAACAACAGTAGAAGTAAGACCAGATGGAACAGTAGTCATCACCTATCCAGATAAATCTGTAGATACAATAACAGGGGATAAACTTGTTGAAAAAGGAAGTAAACAAGAAACTCCAAAAGTTCAGACAGATGCAGAGAAGAATCCAGCGCAAGTTCCAGGAAACTTTGTACCTGTTGAAAATACTCACAACTTGACACAGGCGGAGCAAGATACAGTAGCAGCTAAGGTCAAAGAAGCAAATCCAGCGGCGACAGATGTTAAGGTATCTAAAGATGGAACAGCAACGCTAACATATGGAGATGGTTCAGTAAACACAATTCCAGGAACCAGTCTAGTAGTAGCCAAAGATACTGACAATGAAGTTGCAACACAAGCTGCGCAAAATCCAGCTGTGGTGCCAGCAACTACAGAAATTGGAAATGCTCATAGCTTAACACCTGAGGAACAAGCCGCAGTAACAGCTAAAGTACAAGCAGCCAACCCAGCGGCGACAGATGTTAAGGTATCTAAAGACGGAACAGCGACATTGACATACTCAGATGGTTCAGTCAATACAATCCCAGGAACCAGTCTAGTAGTTCAAAAAGAGGAAACTTCAACACAAGAGCAACCAACAATCGCAGAGAAGACAAAAGTAATCATCCCAGCTAACCCTACAAAAGTAGCAGAAGCTACAAGATTAACAGATGAAGAAAAAGAAGCTGTTAAAAAAGCTGTAGTAGATGCAAATGGATTCGGAAGCGATGTTAAAGTTGAAGTAGCTGGAGATGGCACAGCGACAATCGTCTTTAAAGATGGTTCAGCTATTACAATTCCAGGAAATCAATTGGTAGCACAAGATCCAAAAGCAAAAGATAGCACTAAACTGACTGCTGAAAAATCAACTGTTAAAGCGCCTGCTCAAAGAGTAGATGTAAAAGATATAACTCATTTAACAGATGAAGAAAAAGAAAAAGTTAAGGTTGCTATTTTACAAGCAAATGGTTCAGCATTAGACGGAGCGACAATCAATGTAGCTGGAGATGGTACAGCAACAATCACATTCCCAGATGGTTCAGTAGTGACGATTCTAGGAAAAGATACAGTTCAACAATCTGCGAAAGGTGAATCTGTAACTCAAGAAGCTACACCAGAGTATAAGCCAGAAACTACACCAGGTGGAGATAATGGAGGCAATACTGGAAGCTCAGATGCTAATGCGAATGCAGGCGGTGGTAGCCAGGCAGGCGGACAAGCTCACACAGGTTCACAAAACCCAGCTCAATCACAAGCTTCTAAGCAATTAGCTACTGAAAAAGAATCAGCTAAAAAGGCCATTGAAAAAGCTGCCAAGGACAAGCAGGATGAAATCAAAGGCTCACCGCTTTCTGATAAAGAAAAAGCAGAACTTTTAGCAAGAGTGGAAGCAGAAAAACAAGCAGCTCTCAAAGAGATTGAAAATGCGAAAACTGTGGAAGATGTGAAGGAAGCAGAAACGATTGGAGTGCAAGCCATTGCCATGGTTACAGTTCCTAAGAGACCAGTGGCTCCTAATGCTGCTCCTCAGGCAACAAGTGCACCGCAAGCAACTGCAGGAACAATGCAAGATGTTACCTACCAGTCACCTGCTGGCAAACAATTACCTAACACAGGTTCAGCATCAAGTGCAGCACTTGCTAGTCTTGGTCTAGTGGCGGCAACCAGTGGTTTTGCTTTGCTAGGAAGAAGGGCTAGACGTAGAAAATAGGACAGCTAGAAAATTCTATTCTCTACTTAAAGTGAGATTATAAGGGGGATTTTGAGAAGTCATCAATCCTAGTGATGGGTGAGAAAAGTGAGAACCCAAGATAATTACACACTTTAGCTGAAAAGGGATATTCTATCAATGTAACCAGTCTCTTCTGTCTCTAACTGTGGAATAGAAGATGGGCAATATCGGATAGAAAAGCTAGCAGAATAGCTCTATTAAAGAGAGGAGGGAAACCGAAAAATTGGGTGCCCCTCCTCTTTTTTGGTATAATAGAAGATAGAAAACGAGGTTAGAAGAGATGATTTTTGATACACATACACACTTGAATGTAGAAGAATTTGCAGGTCGTGAGGCAGAAGAAATTAGCTTGGCTGCTGAGATGGGTGTGACACAGATGAATATTGTTGGTTTTGATGAACCGACGATTGAGCGTGCTTTGGAGTTGGTAGATGAGTATGACCAGCTCTATGCGACTATCGGTTGGCACCCGACAGAAGCAGGGACTTACACAGAGGAAATTGAAGACTACTTGCTTGATAAGCTCAAGCATCCTAAGGTGGTTGCCTTGGGTGAGATTGGTTTAGACTACCACTGGATGACAGCGCCAAAAGAGGTGCAGGAACAGGTTTTTCGCCGTCAGATCCAGTTATCTAAGGACTTGGATTTGCCTTTTGTTGTCCATACCCGTGATGCGCTGGAAGATACCTATGAGATTATCAAGAGTGAGGGCGTTGGTCCTCGTGGTGGCATTATGCATTCTTTCTCAGGAACTCTTGAATGGGCAGAGAAGTTTGTGGAGCTTGGCATGACTATTTCCTTCTCAGGAGTGGTGACTTTTAAGAAAGCAACTGACATCCAAGAAGCAGCTAAAGAGTTACCTTTGGACAAGATTTTGGTGGAAACGGATGCTCCCTACTTGGCTCCTGTTCCTAAACGTGGTCGCGAAAACAAAACAGCCTATACTCGCTATGTAGTGGATTTTATTGCAGATTTGCGTGGCATGATGGCAGAAGAGCTAGCGGCGGTAACAACTGCAAATGCAGAACGAATTTTTGGATTGGACAGCAAGTGATGAAGGAAAAAATTTCTCAAGTCATCGTGGTTGAAGGTCGCGATGATACGGCCAATCTCAAACGCTATTTCGATGTGGAGACCTATGAGACACGAGGTTCTGCCATCAATGATCAGGATCTAGAGCGGATTCAGCGCTTACACCAACGTCATGGAGTCATTGTCTTTACAGACCCAGATTTTAATGGGGAGCGGATTCGGCGCATGATTATGACGGCCATTCCAACAGTTCAGCATGCCTTTCTCAAGCGAGATGAAGCTGTTCCTAAGTCCAAGACCAAGGGGCGTTCTCTGGGAATTGAGCATGCCAGCTATGAAGACCTGAAAACGGCTCTAGCTCAGGTGACAGAACAATTTGAACATGAGAGTCAGTTTGACATCAGTCGTAGCGACTTGATTCGCCTTGGTTTTCTAGCAGGGGCAGACAGCCGTAAGCGACGAGAATATCTAGGAGAGGCTCTCCGAATTGGCTATTCCAACGGCAAGCAACTCCTCAAACGCCTAGAGTTGTTTGGGGTTACTTTGGCAGAAGTGGAAGAAGCTATGAAATCTTATGAGTAGGAAAGATGTAGCCGTTACAATTTTTTAAGTTTCACAGTATTTTTCGAAGCAGGTAGAAGAGGAGGCGTCTGATGTTAATTGGTCAAAAAATTAAAGAGATTCGGATAGAAAAAGGAATTAGTCGTCCAGATTTTTGTGGAGATGAGCAAGAACTGACAGTTCGTCAACTGTCGCGAATTGAAAGTGGAGCTTCGCAACCGGGTTTGCCCAAGTTAGACTATATTGCTCGCCGTTTAGGAGTTCCAGCTTATAGCCTTATGCCGGATTTTTCAGCTCTTCCTCCTGCTTATTTAGAATTGAAATACCAGATTTTACGTGAACCAATCTATGGTAAAGAAGAGGAGTATGATAAGAAAGAAGCGTGTTTGGAAGAGATTTATAAAATATACTTTGATAATCTTCCTAAAGAAGAACAATTAGTATGTGAAGTATTGCAGGCGTGTTTAGATACTTCTAGAACTAGAAGGCCTGAATACGCAGAGTTAATACTTGAGGAACATATGCCTCAGATTATAGAAAAAGAAGCTTATTCAATAAATGATATGTTGTTGATTCGTTTGTTTTTTTATCAAATACTCATTAGAAAAGATCTTGCCAAATTTGTGAATCAAATCGAAAAGCTAATGTTCTTTCTTTTAGAACAGAAGAAGGTAACTCAATTAGAAAACTTCTTTATAATTAGAGATACTCTTATTTCAGGAATGTGTTGTCTTGAAAAGGTAGGAGTAACTGATTGTTTTAATGATTATCTATCGTGTTTACAAGAAATTATGGATAAAACTCAAGATTATCAAAAGAAACCTCTTGTATTTATGTTTTTGTGGAAGCAAGCATTAAGAGTAGAAAGAGATTTTAGTTTAGCTGAATCATTTTATCAGTCTTCTAAAACATTTGCGAAGCTAATTGGAGATGAATTTCTAGTAAAGAAATTGACAGAGGAATGGCAAGAGGATGTAAAAAAATATTTATAAATATCGTGAAGCAATGACAAAAATGTCCTTGTCCTCATATCAAAACAGTTCTAAAGTTCGTCTTTAGAACTGTTTTTTTAGATATAAGCCAAAAATAATATGAAATAGTTAGATTTTAAGGACATTGATGTCCTTGATAGTTCTTGAAAAAACGGATATAATATATTTGAAGATGTTGCTAGTAGAAAGAACTTAATAAACTTCTTAACATGGCAGTGACTGTGGTCGCCTTCTCACTAAGTGACCAAGTAACTTTTTGGAGGAAATGATGAAACGCTTATTTATTTTGATTTCAATGGTATTGGTATCGCTTTATATGGTGATAAATTCCGTTGATCATCGAGAAGAGATTTTATTTGGTAACTATCCCTCTGTTGATGTGATGGGTACTGGGCTAGACCAATCAGTAGCTGATCGAGAAAAACTGACAGAGACTTTGAGTCACTTGGCGGTAGAGCATAATAGTCTCATCGCCCGTCGAATCGTTGAGCCAAATGAAGCTGGAGAAACACGCTTTACCTATGCCACTTATGGTGAGGGAGAGCTTCCAGAAGGTCTGACCATTTCCTCCAAGGAGAGTGCAGAAACGAGTGATTTATTAGGGTCTTACTTGATTGTGTCAGGAAGTTTGGATGGAGTGAGCTTACAGACCACCTTGAAAGAACTTGGCTATCAAGGCTTTGTTTCGAATGGAGAAGATCCATTTTCGATAGTCTTACTATTGACGGCCACCCCTATGGTGCTACTGAGTCTAGCTATTTTTCTGCTGACCTTTATGAGTCTGACCCTGATTTATCGGATCAAGTCCCTTCGTCAGGCAGGGATTCGCTTAATCGCTGGTGAGAGCTTGTTTGGGGTTGCTCTCAGACCAGTGTTAGAAGATGTGAGACAGCTTATTTTCTCGGTGCTGGTATCCAGTCTTTTAGGATTGGGGATTCTCTGGTATCAAGGTGCCTTGTTTATGGCAACGGTGCAACTGGTCATCATTGCTCTTCTACTTTATGGATTGACCTTGGCCGGGATTTCTACCTTACTAAGTGTCGTCTATCTACTTGGTTTACAGGAAAATAGTCTGGTGGATCTATTGAAAGGGAAACTCCCTCTCAAACGTATGATGACATTGATGATGGTGGGGCAACTCTTAGCTGTATTGGTGGTCGGATCGAGTGCGACAGCTCTCCTCCCCAACTACCGTGAAATGCAGGAGATGGAGAAGGCAAGCGATAAATGGAGTCAGTCCTCAGATCGTTACCGTCTATCCTTTGGTTGGTCTAGTGCATTTGCCGATGAAGAAGGAATGCGTAAGGATAATCGTGAGTGGCAGACATTTACTGAAGAACGGTTAGCAAATACAGACTCTTTTTATATCATGAGCAATGTTGATAATTTCTCAGATGGAGCAGAAGTGGACCTAGATGGCAATCGTCTCAGTGACTACACACCGTCAGGGAATGTTATCTATGTCTCACCGCGCTATCTGATAGAAGAAAAGATTACCGTTTCTTCAGAGTTTATGGATAAGATGCAAAACTTGTCTGAGGGAGAGTTTGGGCTGATCTTGCCTGAGAGCTTGCGAGAGCAGTCTGCCTACTACCAAGGATTATTTACAGATTACCTGCAAAGATTTTCATCTGAAAGTGTAGAAGTGACGAGTCAGAAACACTACCTTCCACAGTTAAGGCTAGCTTTTACAGAAACAGGACAGGAACGCTTCCTCTATAACGATGGGTACAAGACGACACGCCAGTACCTAAAAGATCCGATTATTGTAATTCTAACGCCGCAAGCGACTGGAACAAGACCTGTTGCAGGGATGTTGTGGGGAACTACGGCTAATAGTGCCTTGAAACTAGATCGATATGGAGACAGCATCACAGCTCTAAAAGAGCAAGGTCTGTATCACAAGGTTTCTTACTTGGTAAAAAGCCAGCTATTTTTTGCCAAGGTACTAAATGACAAACGGGTGGAGTTTTACTCTCTCCTTATTGGGACGATTTTGACCCTGTCTACGGCTATCTTGTTATTTGATTCCATGAATCTTCTCTATTTTGAGCAGTTCAGACGGGAGCTTATGATTAAACGTCTTGCTGGTATGACAATCTATGAGCTTCATGGCAAGTACTTACTGGCGCAAGGAGGAGTTCTCTTGCTTGGTCTAATCCTATCTAGTGTTTTGACAGGAGATAGCTTGATTAGCGCTCTAGTTGTAGCTTTATTTACGCTTAACGCCCTCTTGATTTTAGTAAGGCAGGATAAAAAAGAAGAAGCTGGTAGCATGGCAGTATTGAAAGGAAAATAAGATGATTGATATTCAAGGATTGGAAAAGAAATTTAATGACCGCGCGATTTTCTCTGGTTTGAATCTCAAGCTGGAGAAGGGCAAGGTCTATGCCTTAATCGGGAAGAGTGGGAGCGGAAAGACGACGCTGCTGAATATCTTAGGAAAGCTAGAAAAGATAGATGGAGGAAGGGTTCTCTATCAGGGGAAAGATTTAAAAACCATTCCCACTCGTGAGTATTTTCGAGACCAGATGGGCTATCTCTTTCAAAATTTTGGCCTCTTAGAAAACCAATCAATCAAAGAGAATTTGGATTTGGGCTTTGTCGGTCAGAAAATTTCAAAAGTCGAACGTTTGGAAAGGCAAGTGGAGGCTTTAGAAAAAGTTAATCTAGGGTATTTGGATCTAGAACAAAAAATTTATACTTTATCTGGGGGAGAGGCTCAACGAGTTGCCCTTGCGAAGACTATTTTGAAAAATCCACCCTTGATTTTGGCAGATGAACCAACAGCAGCTCTTGATCCTGAAAATTCAGAGGAGGTTATGAATCTCTTGGTGGGATTGAAAGATGAAAATCGAATGATCATCATTGCGACCCATAATCCCCTAGTCTGGAATAAGGCCGATGAAATTATTGATATGAGGGAGCTTGCTCATGTGTGAAAAAATCCGTATTCGCAGGGTATCTGATTATCCGAGTGCCAGAGGTGGTTTAGAAGATATTCTCATCATGGAAAACATGACCAATCATCTTCTTTTAGTTCAAATCCGAGTGAATGGCTATTTGCTTGATTTTGCTAGCATTGAAGTGCAAAGACAAAAGCATTATCGTTTGAAAAATTTACCTCAAACGGTTGAACTGACAGTGGATGATGTGGAGGAGGATGTAGATTTGACCCTACCCGAAAATCGAAGTTATCAGGAAGCTGATTTTTTTGATACTCAATGAAAATCAAAGAGCAAACTAGGAAGCTAGCCGCAGGCTGTACTTGAGTACGGCAAGGTGAAGCTGACGTGGTTTGAAGAGATTTTCGAAGAGTATGAACGGATGTTTCGAGAGAAGCGCTAATTCCCCCTTTAAAGATTTTCAAGACTATCTTTCTTCATGAGGGAAGATAGTTTTTTGGTATGATTTTCACCCCCAAAATACAAGGGGAATGTGTTACAATAGTAGTAACAGATAATAGAAAAGAGAATAGATGAGAATTGCAGATTATAGCGTGACCAAGGCAGTGCTGGAGCGTCACGGTTTTACCTTTAAAAAGTCTTTCGGGCAAAACTTCTTGACGGATACCAATATCCTACAAAAAATCGTGGATACGGCTGAGATTGATGACCAAGTTAATGTCATTGAAATTGGCCCAGGTATTGGTGCCTTGACGGAGTTTTTGGCTGAGCGTGCAGCAGAGGTCATGGCTTTTGAAATCGACCACCGTTTGGTACCGATTTTGGCAGATACCTTGCGTGATTTTGATAATGTGACCGTAGTCAACGAGGATATTCTCAAGGTAGACTTGGCGCAACATATCCAGAATTTCAAAAATCCTGACCTGCCAATCAAGGTAGTGGCTAATTTGCCTTACTACATCACAACGCCTATTCTCATTCACTTGATTGAGAGTGGCATTCCTTTTAGTGAGTTTGTCGTCATGATGCAAAAAGAAGTGGCAGATCGTATCTCAGCCCAACCGAATACCAAGGCTTATGGTAGCTTGTCGATTGCGGTTCAGTACTACATGACAGCCAAGGTTGCCTTTATCGTACCTCGTACGGTCTTTGTGCCAGCGCCAAACGTGGACTCAGCCATCTTGAAAATGGTGCGTCGTCCAGAGCCAGCTGTAGCAGTAGAAGACGAGAACTTCTTCTTTAAGGTTTCCAAGGCAAGTTTCACTCATCGTCGCAAGACCTTATGGAATAACTTGACAGGTTACTTTGGCAAGACTGAGGAAGTCAAGGACAAGCTGACCAAGGCCTTGGACCAAGCAGGTTTGTCACCAAGTGTACGTGGGGAAGCTCTCAGCTTGGAAGAATTTGCCAGCCTAGCAGACGCACTTAAAGGGCAAGGACTCTAAGATGCAGGGACAAATTATTAAAGCCTTGGCAGGCTTCTACTATGTAGAGAGTGATGGTCAGGTCTATCAAACACGGGCGCGTGGGAATTTCCGTAAAAAAGGGCATACCCCTTACGTTGGGGACTGGGTAGATTTCTCTGCCGAGGAAAACTCTGAGGGATATATCCTTAAGATTCATGAACGCAAAAACAGTCTAGTCCGTCCGCCTATTGTTAATATTGATCAAGCTGTAGTAATCATGTCCGTCAAGGAACCTGATTTTAACAGCAATTTGCTGGATCGTTTCTTGGTTCTTTTGGAGCATAAGGGTATTCATCCCATCGTCTATATTTCTAAAATGGATTTGTTGGAAGACGGGGGAGAACTGGATTTTTACCAGCAGACCTATGGTGACATCGGCTATGACTTTGTGACCAGCAAAGAGGAACTCCTGCCTTTATTAACAGGTAAGGTTACAGTTTTTATGGGGCAGACAGGTGTTGGGAAATCAACTCTTCTCAATAAAATCGCACCAGATCTCAATCTTGAAACAGGAGAAATTTCAGACAGTCTGGGTCGCGGGCGCCACACTACTCGAGCAGTTAGTTTTTACAATCTTAATGGGGGTAAAATCGCAGATACACCAGGCTTTTCATCACTGGATTATGAAGTAACAACGGCTGAAGACCTCAATCAGGCCTTCCCAGAGATTGCTACTGTCAGTCGAGACTGTAAATTCCGTACTTGTACCCATACCCACGAGCCGTCCTGTGCAGTGAAGCCAGCAGTCGACGAGGGAGTCATCGCGTCCTTCCGTTTTGACAACTACCTGCAATTCCTCAGTGAGATTGAAAATCGCAGAGAAACCTATAAAAAAGTCAGCAAAAAAATTCCAAAATAAGGAGAAACCTATGTCTCAATACAAGATTGCTCCGTCAATTCTGGCAGCAGATTATGCCAACTTTGAACGTGAAATCAAACGCCTAGAAGCAACAGGGGCAGAATATGCCCATATTGATATTATGGACGGTCATTTTGTGCCACAAATCAGTTTTGGTGCGGGTGTGGTCGAGAGTCTTCGTCCTCATAGTAAGATGGTTTTCGATTGCCACTTGATGGTAGCTAATCCTGAGCATCATTTAGAGGATTTTGCGCGTGCAGGTGCGGATATCATCAGCATTCATGTGGAAGCGACACCTCATATTCATGGCGCCCTCCAAAAAATTCGCTCACTCGGTGTCAAGCCATCAGTTGTCATCAATCCTGGTACGCCTGTCGAGGCGATTAAGCATGTCCTTCACCTAGTTGACCAAGTTTTAGTCATGACAGTTAACCCAGGCTTTGGTGGGCAAGCCTTTCTACCTGAAACCATGGATAAGGTCCGTGAGTTGGTTGCACTTCGTAAGGAAAAAGGTTTGAAATTTGAGATTGAAGTGGATGGCGGGATTGATGATCAAACTATTGCCCAAGCCAAAGAAGCTGGTGCGACAGTTTTTGTAGCAGGTTCCTATGTCTTTAAGGGAGATGTCAATGAGCGAGTACAAACTCTCAGAAAACAACTGGACTAAGGTTGCCGTTTTTGCAGGCGGAGACCGTGGTCATTATCGGACGGACTTTGATGCTTTTGTTGGTGTGGATCGAGGCTCGCTCTGGGTCTTGGAAGAAGACTTGCCTCTTGCTCTAGCAGTTGGAGATTTTGATTCTGTGACCGAAGAAGAGCGACAGGTGATTCAAAAACGTGCCCAGCATTTTGTCCAAGCAAGACCAGAAAAAGATGATACCGATTTGGAGTTGGCTCTCTTAACCATCTTTGAGAAAAATCCTCAGGCTGAGGTCACTATTTTCGGTGCCTTGGGTGGTCGTATTGATCATATGCTGGCTAACGTCTTTCTGCCTAGCAATCCCAGGTTGGCACCTTATATGCGCCAGATAGAAATTGAGGATGGGCAAAATTTGATTGCCTATTGTCCAGAAGGGACCAGTCAGCTTCAACCTCGTTCAGACTACGACTATCTTGCCTTTATGCCAGTTCGGGATAGCCAGCTGACTATTCTCGGTGCTAAGTATGAGTTGACAGAGGAAAATTTTTTCTTTAAAAAAGTGTACGCTTCTAACGAATATATAGATAGGGAAGTGTCAGTGACTTGCCCAGATGGCTATGTGGTTGTGCTGCATAGTAAGGACAGGAGGTAGGATGGAAAGTTTACTTGTTCTATTATTGATTGCCAACCTAGCTGGACTCTTTCTGATTTGGCAGAGGCAGGATAAGCAGGAAAAACATCTCAGTAAGAGCTTGGAGGATCAGGCAGATCACTTGTCAGACCAGTTGGACTACCGCTTTGAACAAGCCAGGCAAGCCAGCCAGCTAGATCAAAAAGATTTGGAAGTGGCTGTCAGTGACCGTTTGCAAGAGGTGAGAATAGAATTGCACCAAGGTCTGACGCAAGTCCGTCAAGAAATGACTGAGAATCTCCTCCAAACCAGGGATAAGACTGACCAACGTCTCCAAGCTTTACAGGAATCCAATGAGCAACGTTTGGAACAAATGCGCCAGACGGTCGAGGAAAAGTTAGAAAAGACCTTGCAGACACGCTTGCAGGCTTCCTTTGAGACAGTTTCCAAACAACTGGAGTCGGTCAATCGTGGCCTTGGAGAAATGCAGACAGTTGCCCGCGATGTCGGAACCCTCAACAAGGTTCTCTCTGGAACCAAGACGCGAGGGATTCTTGGAGAATTGCAACTGGGGCAAATCATCGAAGACATCATGACACCTGCCCAGTACGAACGAGAATATGCAACGGTTGAAAACTCCAGTGAACGAGTGGAGTATGCCATCAAGCTGCCTGGACAGGGTGACCTGGAATATGTCTACTTACCGATTGACTCCAAGTTTCCACTGGCAGATTATTACCGCTTGGAAGAAGCCTATGAAGCTGGTGACAAGGATGAGATTGAACGCTGTCGCAAGTCACTCCTAGCAAGCGTCAAGCGCTTTGCCAAGGATATCAGGAACAAGTACATAGCACCACCTCGGACGACCAATTTTGGAGTCTTGTTTGTTCCAACAGAAGGTCTCTACTCAGAAATTGTCCGAAATCCGGTCTTCTTTGATGATTTGAGACGGGAGGAGCAGATTATTGTCGCAGGGCCAAGTACCCTGTCAGCTCTCCTCAATTCCCTATCAGTTGGATTCAAAACTCTCAATATCCAAAAGAGTGCCGACCATATCAGTAAGACCCTTGCCAGCGTCAAGACGGAGTTTGGCAAGTTTGGTGGTATTCTGGTCAAGGCACAAAAGCATCTCCAACATGCCTCTGGCAATATTGATGAATTATTAAACCGTCGCACCACAGCTATCGAGCGGACGCTCCGTCACATTGAGTTGTCAGAAGGTGAGCCTGCGCTTGATTTACTCCATTTCCAAGAAAATGAGGAAGAATATGAAGATTAGTCACATGAAAAAAGATGAGCTGTTTGAAGGCTTTTACCTAATCAAGTCAGCTGACCTGAGGCAAACTCGAGCTGGGAAAAACTACCTAGCCTTTACCTTCCAAGATGATAGTGGCGAGATTGATGGGAAACTCTGGGATGCCCAACCTCATAATATTGAGGCCTTTACCGCAGGTAAGGTTGTCCACATGAAAGGGCGCCGAGAAGTTTATAACAACACTCCACAGGTCAATCAAATCACCCTACGCTTGCCTCAACCTGGCGAACCAAATGACCCAGCTGATTTCAAGGTCAAGTCGCCAGTTGATGTCAAGGAAATTCGTGACTACATGTCGCAAATGATTTTCAAAATAGAAAATCCTGTCTGGCAACGAATTGTCCGAAATCTTTACACCAAGTACGATAAGGAATTCTATTCTTATCCAGCAGCCAAGACCAACCACCATGCCTTTGAAACGGGTTTGGCTTTCCACACTGCAACCATGGTGCGTTTGGCAGATGCTATTAGCGAAGTCTATCCTCAGCTCAATAAGAGCCTGCTCTATGCGGGGATTATGCTGCATGACTTGGCTAAGGTCATCGAGTTGACTGGACCAGACCAGACTGAGTATACAGTACGAGGTAATCTCCTTGGGCATATTGCTCTAATTGATAGCGAAATTACTAAGACAGTGATGGAACTCGGTATCGATGATACCAAGGAAGAAGTCGTTCTGCTTCGTCATGTCATCCTCAGTCACCACGGCTTACTTGAGTATGGAAGCCCAGTCCGTCCACGCATTATGGAAGCAGAGATTATCCATATGATTGACAATCTGGATGCAAGCATGATGATGATGTCAACAGCTCTTGCTTTGGTGGATAAAGGAGAGATGACCAATAAAATCTTCGCTATGGATAATCGTTCCTTCTATAAACCAGATTTAGATTAATAATTTAAGAAAAATGAGCATTTTTTAGGATAAGAATGTTCGTTTTTTTATGTGAATATGGTATAATAAATAAAAGACAAAAATGAATACTCTTCAAAAATCTCTTCAAACTAGGGTAGCATCGCCTTGTCGTATGTATATATACATGTATATTACAGGAATTGTCAGTTCTATCGACAATCTCAAAACAGTGTTTTGAACCACCAGCGACCAGCTTTCTAGTTTGCTTTTTGATTTTTTGAATAAAAATGGAATAGGAAATAGAAATGAAATTAAGAAGAAGTGATCGGATGGTTGTCATTTCCAACTATTTGATTAATAATCCTTATAAACTAACTAGTCTCAATACTTTTGCTGAAAAGTATGAATCTGCTAAATCATCCATATCAGAAGATATCGTCATTATCAAACGAGCCTTTGAGGAAATCGAAATTGGTCACATCCAGACTGTAACTGGGGCTGGCGGAGGTGTTGTCTTTACACCGTCTATTTCGAGTCAGGATGCTAAGGAAATGGTTGAAGACTTGTGTGCCAAGTTGTCAGAAAGTGACCGTATCTTGCCAGGTGGTTACATCTACCTGTCTGATTTGCTTAGCACACCAGCCATCTTGAAAAATATTGGTCGCATTATTGCCAAGAGCTTTATGGACCAAAAGATTGACGCGGTTATGACAGTAGCGACTAAGGGGGTTCCACTTGCAAATGCAGTTGCCAATGTCCTCAATGTTCCCTTTGTCATTGTGCGCCGTGACTTGAAAATTACCGAAGGTTCAACTGTTAGCGTCAACTATGTTTCAGGTTCAAGTGGTGACCGCATTGAGAAAATGTTCCTTTCAAAACGTAGTCTCAAGGCAGGCAGCCGTGTCTTGATTGTGGATGACTTCTTGAAAGGTGGCGGAACTGTCAATGGGATGATCAGCCTCTTGCGTGAGTTTGATTCAGAATTGGCAGGTGTAGCGGTCTTTGCGGATAATGCTCAAGAAGAACGCGAAAAGCAGTTTGACTACAAGTCACTCTTGAAGGTAACCAATATTGATGTCAAGAACCAAGCTATCGATGTTGAGGTTGGCAATATCTTTGACGAAGATAAATAAGAGATAGAACTAGAGGTTGGAACGATTGTCCCAGCCTTTCTTTGCAAATAGAATAGAAGGAAACTTATGAAAACACCATTTATCAATAAAGAAGACTTAGAAGCGATTGTTGCCGAGTTCCCGACTCCTTTTCACTTGTATGATGAGAAGGGAATTCGTGAGAAGGCAAGAGCCGTCAATCAATCCTTTTCGTGGAACAAGGGCTTTAAGGAATATTTTGCAGTTAAGGCTACTCCAACACCAGCTATTTTAAAAATTCTCCAAGAGGAAGGCTGTGGTGTGGACTGCTCTAGTTATGTAGAGCTTTTGATGAGTCATAAACTGGATTTCTCTGGTTCTGAGATTATGTTCTCTTCTAACAACACGCCAGACAAGGAATACGCCTATGCGCGTGAATTGGGTGCGACCATTAACTTGGATGCCTTTGAAGATATTGAACATCTGGAGAGAGCAGCAGGCATTCCAGAAATCATCTCATGTCGTTACAATCCTGGAGGCGTTTTTGAACTGGGAACAGACATCATGGACAATCCTGGAGAAGCCAAGTTTGGCATGACCAAGGATCAGCTCTTTGAAGCTTTTGCCATCTTGAAGGAAAAAGGAGCCAAGACTTTTGGGATTCACTCCTTCCTAGCGTCCAATACCGTGATCCATCTCTATTATCCAGAGTTGGCGCGTCAGCTCTTTGAATTGGCTGTTGAAATCAAAGAAAAGTTGGGCATTTCGCTAGACTTTATCAATCTTTCTGGCGGTATTGGTGTCAATTATCGTCCTGAGCAGGAGCCGAACGATATCGCCTTGATTGGTGAGGGAGTTCGTAAGGTGTATGAAGAGGTTCTTACGCCAGCAGGTCTTGATCAGGTTAAGATTTTTACTGAATTGGGTCGTTTTATGTTAGCCCCTCATGGAGCTTTAGTCACAAGAGTCACTCATAAGAAGGAAACCTACCGTACCTATCTCGGTGTGGATGCATCAGCAGTCAACCTCATGCGTCCAGCTATGTACGGAGCCTACCATCATATTACTAACGTGACCCATCCAGATGGACTAGCTGAAGTGGTAGATGTGGTCGGCTCACTCTGCGAAAACAATGATAAATTTGCAGTCAATCGCGAACTGCCTCATACAGAAATCGGTGATTTGCTGGTCATTCATGATACAGGTGCTCACGGATTTTCAATGGGCTACCAGTACAATGCCAAACTTCGTTCTGCAGAAATCCTCTATACCGAAGAAGGTAAGGCCCGTCAAATTCGCCGAGCAGAGCGCCCTGAGGACTACTTTGCAACCTTGTATGGTTTTGATTTTGAAGAAGAATCTGAGAATAGATTGAAAATGAAATTGAAAAACAGCTTGCTTTCTAAAAAATAGGCAAAAACCTTGTTTTTCCTTCAAGTCGTGATATAATAAAACTATAAAACGTTTTCAAGGAAGGTAACGATATGTCTGAAGAAACAATTGATTATGGACAAGTGACAGGAATGGTGCATTCGACAGAAAGTTTTGGGGCGGTAGATGGCCCTGGTATTCGCTTTATTGTCTTTTTGCAGGGCTGTCACATGCGTTGCCAGTATTGCCATAACCCAGATACTTGGGCTATGGAATCCAATAAATCACGTGAACGGACGGTAGATGATGTCTTGACAGAAGCCTTGCGCTACCGCGGTTTCTGGGGAGACAAGGGAGGAATCACTGTCAGTGGGGGAGAAGCCCTCTTGCAAATTGATTTCTTGATTGCCCTCTTTACCAAGGCCAAGGAAAAAGGAATCCACTGTACCTTGGACACCTGTGCCCTTCCTTTCCGTAATAAACCACGTTACCTTGAAAAGTTTGACAAACTCATGGCTGTCACTGACTTGGTTCTCTTGGATATCAAGGAAATCAACGAAGAACAGCACAAGATTGTTACTAGCCAAACCAATAAAAACATTCTGGCTTGTGCCCAGTATCTATCAGATATTGGAAAACCTGTCTGGATTCGCCACGTGCTAGTTCCAGGTTTGACAGACAGAGATGATGACTTGATTGAACTTGGTAAGTTCGTCAAGACCCTCAAAAATGTTGATAAGTTTGAAATTCTACCTTATCACACCATGGGAGAATTCAAATGGCGTGAATTGGGAATTCCTTATTCACTCGAAGGGGTTAAACCACCGACAGCAGACCGCGTCAAGAACGCTAAACAACTCATGGATACCGAAAGTTACCAAGACTATATGAAACGTGTACATGG
The DNA here is from genome assembly GCF_946901205.1 of Streptococcus sp. Marseille-Q5619. NCBI lineage: Bacteria > Bacillati > Bacillota > Bacilli > Lactobacillales > Streptococcaceae > Streptococcus > Streptococcus sp. Marseille-Q5619. Next base: position 38,734 of record NZ_CAMPPO010000005.1, on the reverse strand, counting down.
ATAAAAAGAAGCCTGATGGAAACATCGGGCTTTTGATACTCAATGAAAATCAAAGAGCAAACTAGGAAGCTAGCCGCAGGTTGCTCAAAGCACTGCTTTGAGGTTGTAGATAGAACTGACGAAGTTAGCTCAAAACACTGTTTTGAGGTTGTGAATAGAACTGACGAAGTCAGTAACCATACGTACGGCAAGGCGAAGCTGACGTGGTTTGAAGAGATTTTCGAAGAGTATGACTTGCAAAAAAGACTTAGCAAATCAGCTAAGCCTTTTTCTTCTTATCTCGAACGTTGTTTTCCAGCGTTGCGATTTTTGTGTTTTTTCTTGCTTGTGATAGCAGTTGGTTGTTCAGGGGTAACGTCTTTTCGTCCACTTGGTTTAGAGAAAGCACTTGCTTTTGGTGGGTTCTTGGCCAGTTCTTCACGGACTTTTTTGCGAAGTTTTGGACGAACGATATAGTTGACGATAAACTGTTGGAGAATCATCATGAAACCACCGACAACCCAGTAAAGTGTGACACTGGCTGGTGAAATGAGGGAGAAGCCGGCAATCATGACTGGGCTCACGTAAGCCATTTTCTTGATTTGATCTCTTTGCGTTTCATCCTCTACTCCGTGAAGTGAAAGGAGTGATTGAAGATAGTAAAGGACACCAGCGCAGGCAGCTAAAATCATACTTGGAGAGCCTAGAGGAATTCCTAGGTAGCTTGCTTGAGCAACCCCTTCAGTATGTTGGGCAGCAAAGTAAATTGCAGAGAAGAAAGGCATTTGAAGGAGGAGAGGGAAACATCCTACACCACCAAACATGCTGATGCCGTGCTCTTTTTGAGCAGCAAAGAGAGCTTGTTGGGCTTCGAGTTTTTCTTCTTGAGTAGTTGCTTCTTTGAGACGCGTTTGGTGTGGCTCAAGGACGTGCTTGAGGGCGTTCATCTTTTCAGAGTGAAGCGTTGCCTTCCATGATTGGTAGATACCAAGTGGCAAGATAATCAAGCGCACGATAATGGTTACGATAATGATAGCGACACCAAAGCCTAGACCTTTATCATTGGCGAAGTACTTGATAGCTTCAGCCATAGGCGCTCCGAAAGTATTCCAAATGACTCCTGTTGGCTGACCTGTGGTTTTATCGACGCTAACACAGCCAGTTAAGACTAGCAACATAGCCACTCCCATAGCCGAGAGTGCAAAACGTTTAATAGATTTCACTGTTTTTATTCCTTCTTTAAAAATTATACCTTTCTATTCTACTGTTTTTTTACAAAATATACAATAGTTCTGGAGACCTAATTTGCGATTTTAAAGTCAGAGTAGGGAGGAAAGTTGCTTAGTTTGACATCTAAATAGCTGACTTTTGAAAAAGGTGTGGGTCCTTTGCGGATTTCTTGGATAAATTTTGCTATGATAGCAGATGAGTCTGCTTGGGCTAAGATTTCGACTGTGCCATCGTCGTTATTCCATACCCGACCTGTGATGCCACCAATTTCAAGTGCCAAGCTGTAAACACCCCAACGAAAGCCGACTCCTTGCACCCTACCTTGGGCAATCATTCTAACCTTTTGCATACCAAACCCCTTTGATTGTGTTATAATATTTCTATGACTATTATAACCTCAAAAGCCAATTCTGTGGTAAAAAATGCCAAGAAATTACACCAAAAAAAATACCGCAAGTCTGCTTATTTGATTGAAGGCTGGCACTTGTTTGAAGAAGCTGTTCAAGCTGGAGTGACGATTGAGAAAATCTTTGCCCTAGAAAATTACCGAGATCAGTTAGTTGCTTTTCCGCAAACTGTCTGGGTGTCAGAGGATATTTTGCTAGATTTGGCGGATTCTCAGACTCCACAGGGAATTGTTGCCGTGGTTCAAAAAGAAGAAGTAGGACAAGTTGATTTGAGTCAGGGCAAGTTCTTGTTTTTGGAAGATGTGCAAGATCCTGGTAATGTGGGAACTATCATTCGAACTGCAGATGCAGCAGGTTTTACTGGAGTGATTGTTTCAGAAAAGTCGGCAGATATCTTTAGTCTCAAGACTCTACGTTCCATGCAAGGCAGTCATTTTCATCTGCCCATTTACCGGATGTCTAGTCAAGCGCTTCTTAAGGAAACCAAAGAGGTAGCTATCCCAGTGCTAGCAACAACCCTATCTAAAGATTCTGTTGATTACAGAGAACTGCCTTCTATAGAAAATTTTGTACTAGTCATGGGAAATGAGGGTCAAGGAATTAGTCCCCTTATGGCTGAAAGTGCAGACCAGTTGGTCCATATTAGCATGAAGGGGCAGGCCGAGAGTTTGAATGTTGCGGTTGCAGCCGGTATTTTAGTCTTCCATTTAAGTTAATTTTAACTTTTTTTGCTATAATCAAGGAAAGATGTTCATAGAAAAGGAGAAAAGGATGAATCACACTATTATTCACGACCGCGCAGGTCTCAATCAATTTTACGCTAAGGTTTATGCCTTTGTTGGTCTGGGAATCGGACTATCCGCTTTGGTATCAGGCCTTATGTTGACGGTCTTTCAATCTCAGTTGGTTTACTTTTTGATGCAGGGGCGTCTCTGGTTGACCATTGCTACTTTTGCAGAGTTGGCCTTAGTTTTCGTTGCCAGTAGCATGGCTTCAAGAAATAGTCCAGCGGCTCTTCCAGTATTTTTACTTTACTCAGTATTAAACGGCTTTACCCTCAGTTTTGTGGTGGCTTTCTATACTCCAGGTACAGTTTTATCTGCCTTTGTATCAAGCGCCCTTCTCTTCTTTGTCATGGCGGCAGTTGGTATGTTCACTAAGAAAGATTTGAGTGGGATTGGTCGAGCGATGATGGCAGCTCTCATTGGTTTACTGATTGCTATGGTAGTCAATATTTTCTTGGCTAGTGGTTTCTTTGATTATATGATTAGCGTGGCCATGGTCTTGGTCTTCTCAGGGTTGATTGCTTGGGATAACCAAAAGATTCGCCTTGCTTATGAACAATCACAAGGTCGTGTAGCGACAGGTTGGGTTGTGTCAATGGCTCTCAGCATCTATCTTGATTTTATCAATCTTTTCCTAAGTATTCTACGTATCTTCGGTCGCAATGACTAAAAGGTCTATGAAATCAGTGTTTTGAGTGACACTGATTTTTTTAAATTTTCTCTTTTCTTTTCTTGGAAATAGGTGTATAATGCTTTTAACTAATTTTTGAGGAGTAGTTTATGAAGAAAAGTTTTATCCATCAACAAGAAGAAATTTCCTTTGTCAAAAACACTTTTACCCAGTATTTGAAAGATAAGTTAGAAGTTGTCGAAGTTCAAGGTCCTATCTTGAGCAGGGTCGGCGACGGGATGCAGGACAACTTATCAGGTGTTGAGAATGCCGTATCGGTCAAGGTTCTCCAAATCCCTGATGCTACTTATGAAGTGGTGCATTCGCTTGCAAAATGGAAACGCCATACCTTGGCTCGTTTTGGTTTCGGTGAAGGTGAAGGTCTTTTCGTCCACATGAAGGCCCTTCGTCCGGACGAAGACTCGTTGGATGCGACCCACTCTGTTTATGTTGACCAGTGGGACTGGGAGAAAGTTATCCCAAATGGTAAACGGAATATCGCTTATCTAAAAGAAACAGTTGAGAAGATTTACAAGGCTATTCGCCTGACTGAGCTAGCTGTTGAAGCCCGTTATGACATCGAGTCTATCTTGCCAAAACAAATCACCTTTATCCACACAGAAGAGTTGGTAGAACGCTACCCAGACTTGACTTCAAAAGAGCGTGAAAATGAGATCTGTAAAGAATTTGGTGCCGTCTTTTTGATCGGTATCGGTGGCGAGTTGCCAGACGGTAAACCGCACGATGGACGTGCACCAGACTACGATGACTGGACAAGTGAGTCTGAAAATGGCTACAAGGGTCTAAATGGTGATATTCTTGTCTGGAATGAGTCTCTGGGTGGAGCCTTTGAGTTGTCCTCTATGGGAATCCGTGTAGATGAAGAAACGCTTCGCCGTCAGGTCGCCATCACAGGTGATGAAGACCGCTTGGAATTGGAATGGCACAAGGCTTTGTTGAATGGCCTATTCCCATTGACAATCGGTGGAGGAATTGGACAATCTCGTATGGCCATGTTCCTACTTCGCAAGAAACACATCGGAGAGGTGCAAACAAGTGTTTGGCCTCAAGAAGTTCGCGATACTTACGAAAATATTTTGTAGAGAATCGAACCGCAAGGTTCGGTTTTCTTTCTCTTTTCGCCTATAATTTGGTATAATAAACGGTATGAAAATCGTATCAGGAATCTATGGGGGACGTCCCCTTAAGACACTAGAAGGTAAGACGACAAGACCAACTTCGGATAAGGTTAGGGGAGCTATTTTTAACATGATTGGTCCCTACTTTGAAGGGGGACGCGTCTTAGACCTTTATGCAGGTAGTGGTGGTTTATCTATCGAGGCAGTATCGCGTGGCATGTCCAGCGCTGTTTTGGTGGAACGAGACCGTAAGGCTCAGGCTATCGTAGCTGAAAATATTCAGATGACCAAGGAAGTTGGAAAATTTCAACTCCTCAAGATGGATGCAGAAAGGGCATTGGAACAGGTATCTGGGGAATTTGACCTCATTTTCTTAGACCCTCCTTATGCCAAGGAACAAATCGTAGCAGATATTGAAAAAATGGCTGAGAGGGAGCTTTTTTCTGAAGATGTCATGGTCGTGTGTGAGACGGATAAGGCCGTTGAACTTCCAGAAGAAATTGCCTGCCTGGGCATCTGGAAGGAAAAGATTTATGGAATTAGTAAGGTGACAGTCTATGTCAGATAAGATTGGCTTATTCACAGGCTCATTTGATCCGATGACAAATGGGCATCTGGATATGATTGAACGGGCTAGCAAACTCTTTGATAAGCTCTATGTCGGTATTTTTTTTAATCCCCACAAACAGGGATTTCTCCCTATCGAAAATCGTAAACGGGGGTTAGAAAAGGCTGTGAAACATTTGGAAAATGTTGAAGTTGTGTCTTCTCATGATGAATTGGTGGTTGATGTCGCAAAAAGACTGGGAGCTACTTGCCTGGTGCGGGGTTTGAGGAATGCGGTGGATTTGCAATATGAAGCCAGTTTTGATTACTACAACCATCAGCTGTCTCCTGATATGGAGACTATTTATTTACATAGCCGACCTGAACATCTCTATATCAGTTCATCCGGTGTTAGAGAGCTTTTGAAGTTTGGTCAGGATGTTGCCTGCTATGTTCCTGAGAGTATTTTGGAGGAAATAAGAAATGAAAAAAAAGATTAGATGGCCCTTATATGTCATTGCGGCCTTGATTGTGACCTTCTTGGCATTTGTAGTGCCCTTGCCATACTATATAGAGGTTCCAGGTGGTTCGGAAGATATTCGCCAAGTCCTCAAAATCAATGACACAGAAGATCAGGCGGCTGGTGCCTATCACTTTGTTACGGTTGGTGTCCAGCATGCCACATTAGCTCATATGGTTTATGCTTGGTTGACGCCTTTTACAGATATTCGTAGTGCCCAGGAGACCACAGGTGGTTCTTCCGATGTTGAATTTATGCGGATCAATCAATTCTACATGCAGACATCGCAAAATATGGCCAAGTATCAAGGGCTAAAAACAGCTGGTAAGGATATTGAACTTAAATACCTTGGGGTTTATGTCTTGACTGTGACGGATAATTCGACCTTTAAAGGGATTCTCAACATCTCCGATACGGTCACAGCAGTCAATGATCAAACCTTTGACAGTTCCAAAGACTTGATTGATTACGTCAATTCTCAAAAACTAGGGGACTCCGTCAAGGTCACCTATGAAGAGGATGGGCAAACCAAGTCCGCAGAAGGTAAGATTATCACCTTGGAAAATGGCAAAAATGGAATTGGAATCGGCTTGATTGACCGTACAGAAGTAACCAGTGATGTCCCAATTCGCTTTTCAACAGCTGGTATCGGCGGACCAAGTGCTGGTCTCATGTTTAGTCTGGCCATCTATACCCAAATAGCTGACCCAGGTCTTCGTAATGGTCGTATCGTTGCTGGTACAGGAACCATTGACCGTGATGGGAATGTGGGGGACATTGGAGGTATTGATAAGAAAGTTGTAGCTTCGGCTAGAGAAGGTGCCGCGATTTTCTTTGCCCCTGATAACCCTGTTAGCGAAGAAGAACAAAAAGCACACCCGGATGCAAAAAACAACTACCAAACAGCCCTAGAAGCAGCCAAAACAATCAAGACAGATATGAAAATCGTGCCTGTTAAAACCCTACAAGATGCAATTGATTACTTGAAAAACAATCCCTAATTTTTGAGTGAAGTTTCCAAACTAGCGCACAAACAGAGAAGATGGTATAATAGTCAAATGGTTCAATTATTATTCACTCTAAGCAGTCATATGCTCTTTATTTATGTGAGTTTTTATCTTTTAAAGGATCTTGTTAGATGGGAAAAGGTTTTAAAAGTGACAGCTGAGAATACAAGAAAAGTCCGTTTATTGATAGCTCTTTTCAGTATTGTCATGGGCTACATCCTGAGTTCTTTCTTTATCAGCCTATATCAGTTGTGGCAAGAAGCGCTTAGAGGATTATTATAAAATCAAGAGTAAAGGAAACGAGTATGGACAAAATTGTGGTTCAAGGTGGGGATAATCGTCTGGTAGGAAGTGTAACCATCGAAGGAGCAAAGAATGCAGTCTTGCCCTTGTTGGCAGCGACTATTCTAGCAAGTGAAGGAAAGACAGTCTTACAGAATGTACCGATCTTGTCGGATGTCTTTATTATGAATCAGGTGGTTGGTGGTTTGAATGCCAAGGTTGACTTTGATGAGGAAGCCCATCTTGTTGAGGTGGATGCTACTGGCGACATCACTGAGGAAGCCCCTTATAAGTATGTCAGCAAGATGCGCGCATCCATCGTTGTTTTGGGGCCAATCCTTGCCCGTGTAGGTCATGCCAAGGTATCCATGCCAGGCGGTTGTACGATTGGTAGTCGCCCTATCGATCTTCATTTGAAAGGTCTGGAAGCTATGGGGGCTAAGATAAGCCAGACTGCTGGTTATATCGAAGCCAAGGCAGAACGCTTACATGGTGCCCATATCTATATGGACTTTCCAAGTGTTGGTGCTACGCAGAACTTGATGATGGCAGCGACTCTGGCTGATGGTGTGACAGTGATTGAAAATGCTGCGCGTGAGCCTGAGATTGTCGACCTAGCCATTCTCCTCAATGAAATGGGAGCCAAGGTCAAAGGGGCTGGTACAGAGACTATTACCATTACTGGTGTTGAGAAACTTCATGGTACGACTCACAATGTAGTCCAAGACCGTATCGAAGCAGGAACCTTTATGGTAGCTGCTGCCATGACTGGTGGTGATGTCTTGATTCGAGACGCTGTTTGGGAGCACAACCGTCCCTTGATTGCCAAATTGCTTGAAATGGGAGTGGAAGTGACAGAGGAGACTGAAGGAATTCGTGTTCGTTCTCAACTAGAAAATCTAAAAGCTGTTCATGTAAAAACCTTGCCCCACCCAGGATTTCCAACAGATATGCAGGCTCAATTTACAGCCTTGATGACAGTCGCAAAAGGCGAATCAACCATGGTGGAGACAGTTTTCGAAAATCGTTTCCAACACCTAGAAGAAATGCGACGCATGGGCTTGCACTCGGAAATTATCCGTGATACAGCTCGTATTGTTGGTGGACAGGCTTTGCAGGGAGCAGAAGTTCTTTCAACTGACCTTCGTGCCAGTGCAGCCTTGATTTTGACAGGTTTGGTAGCACAGGGAGAAACTGTGGTCGGTAAATTGGTTCACTTGGATAGAGGTTACTACCGATTCCATGAGAAGTTGGAGCAGCTAGGTGCTAAGATTCAGCGGATTGAGGCAAGTGATGAAGAAGAATAAGAAATCAAGCTACGTAATCAAGCGTTTACTTTTAGTTATTTTGGTACTGATTTTAGGGCTTCTAGCCCTAGGAATCGGCTTAATGGTCGGCTATGGAATCTTGGGCAAGGGTCAAGATCCATGGGCTATCCTGTCTCCAGCAAAATGGCAGGAATTGATTCATAAATTTACAGGAAATTAGGCTGGGAGACCAGTCTTTTTCTAAAGATAAGGAGAAATATGAACAAAAAAACAAGACAGACACTAATCGGACTGCTAGTGTTATTGCTCTTATCTACAGGGAGCTATTATATTAAGCAGAATGAACTAGGCAATCAGGCTGCTAAGACAAAAATAAGTCAGAAAAGTCAATCACCAGACGCGCCTGGTCAAGAATTGGCAGAAAGCGTCTTAACAGATGCAGTCAAAAGCCAAATAAAAGGGAGTCTTGAGTGGAACGGGGCTGGTGCTTTTATCGTCAATGGTAATAAAACAAACCTAAATGCCAAGGTTTCAAGTAAGCCCTACGCTGATAATAAAACAAAGACAGTGGGCAAGGAAACCGTACCAACCGTAGCTAATGCGCTCTTGTCTAAGGCCACTCGCCAGTACAAGAATCGTGAAGAAACTGGGAATGGTTCGACATCTTGGACTCCTCCAGGTTGGCATCAGGTCAAGAATCTAAAGGGCTCTTATACCCATGCGGTCGATAGAGGTCACTTGTTAGGCTATGCCTTAATCGGTGGCTTGGATGGTTTTGATGCCTCGACAAGCAATCCTAAAAACATTGCTGTTCAAACAGCCTGGGCAAATCAGGCGCAAGCCGAGGATTCGACTGGTCAAAACTACTATGAAAGCAAGGTGCGTAAAGCCTTGGACCAAAACAAGCGTGTCCGTTACCGTGTAACCCTTTACTACGCTTCAAACGAGGATTTAGTTCCCTCAGCTTCACAGATTGAAGCCAAGTCTTCGGATGGAGAATTGGAATTTAATGTCCTAGTTCCCAATGTTCAAAAAGGGCTTCAACTGGATTACCGAACTGGAGAAGTCACTGTTACTCAGTAAAATACAAAATAAACTCCTATGTCACTTGTGAATGTAGGAGTTCTTTTTTGGACAATTTAAGTAGAACTAGAATAGACACTGAGAAAAAATAATATGTACTGAGCTAATTTTTGTGATATAATAAGTGACAAGATACTATTTTAGGAGAAGAACTATGGAAGACCCAAGTAGTCAGAATTTGTTGCTACAATTTGTTTTATTGTTTATCTTGACGGTATTAAATGCCTTTTTCTCAGCCACAGAAATGGCCATGGTTTCTCTTAACCGTGCGCGGGTTGAACAAAAGGCGGAAGAAGGAGACAGACGCTACATCCGCCTGCTGAAGGTACTAGAAAATCCTAACCACTTTTTATCAACCATTCAGGTAGGAATCACCCTGATTACAATCTTATCAGGGGCGAGTTTAGCTGATACTCTAGGACGTGTGATTGCCTCTTGGCTTGGGAATGGCGAAACAGCACAAGCCGTGGCAACTTTTCTATCCTTGGCATTTTTGACCTATATTTCCATCGTTTTTGGGGAATTATATCCTAAGAGAATCGCTCTTAATCTAAAGGATGCCTTGGCGATTCGTACAGCGCCGGTTATCATTGGGATCGGAAAACTAGTCAGTCCTTTTGTTTGGCTTTTAGCTGCTTCGACCAATTTCTTGAGCCATTTGACTCCTATGTCATTCGATGATGCAGATGAAAAAATGACCCGTGATGAAATTGCCTATATGCTGACAAATAGTGAAGAAACATTGGATGCTGATGAGATTGAGATGCTACAAGGTGTCTTTTCGCTCGATGAACTGATGGCGCGAGAGGTTATGGTTCCTCGAACGGATGCCTTTATGGTGGATATTCAGGATGATAGTCAAGCCATTATCCAAAGTATTTTAAAACAAAATTATTCTCGTATCCCGGTTTATGATGGGGATAAGGACAATGTGATTGGCATCATTCACACCAAGAGTCTCCTTAAGGCTGGTTTTGTGGACGGTTTTGATAATATTGTTTGGAAGAAAATCTTACAAGATCCACTTTTTGTTCCTGAAACCATTTTTGTGGATGACTTGTTAAAAGAATTGCGAAATACCCAAAGACAAATGGCAATCTTGCTGGATGAATACGGTGGGATGGCTGGTTTGGTGACCTTGGAAGACCTTTTAGAGGAAATTGTTGGTGAAATTGATGATGAAACGGACAAAGCAGCAATAGATGTTCATCATATTGGCGAGGATACCTACATTGTTCAAGGAACTATGACCCTCAATGATTTCAATAATTACTTTGATGTTGAACTGGAAAGTGATGACGTTGATACCATCGCTGGTTATTATTTGACAGGAATTGGAACCATTCCAACGACTGAAAAACTCAGTTATGAATTAGTCAGCCAAAACAAACAGCTTATCCTAACCAATGATAAGGTGAAAAATGGACGTGTTACCAAGGTAAAAGTCCAAATTACAGAAGTCGAAATAGAAGAAGAAACAGAGTAAACTAGAGGCTTTTGTCACCAGGCGTGACGAAGCTTTTTTCAGTTTCAAAGGTTCTTTAATGACTTTATAGCAAAGAGCACGAGAGACTGGAGTCTATTTCGGTTAATTCATAGGGAAGTCGTATTCTGGGAAAACTCAGCCCCAAACTTGCCCCAAAACTATCCGTATTTATCAGAAGAAAAAATAAAAAAAGCCCTTCAAATTGGGCTTTCTGTTCATTTGAAACCTGATAAATCAAGTTATAGAAGGCGGTAGACGGATTTGAACCGACGATCAAGCTTTTGCAGAGCCGTGCCTTACCACTTGGCTATACCGCCTTAACGTTTCTTATTATACCTTGAAAATGATTTTCAGTCAATAGCTTTTTCAGTTTTTTGTACTATAGTGTGATTCGAATGTGATGCTAAGTTTTCTATGGGAAAAAGATTACCAAAAATCTACTGAATCCCCTTGAAAAATCTAGCTAAATAGGGTATAATATAAGTAATCATTTGTCGTAGGTTTTGTCTGAAATATTGTCCAGACAAGACTCACAGCAGTTAAATCTTCTGAAAAAGTCAGATTTAGCTGCTCTTTTTGTGCTTTTTTTCAGGATTTCGAGCATTTGTAACAAAGACTTAAAGATTCTGAAAATTTATCAAGAGGACAAGGTGATAGAGGTTTTACAACCCAATGACGATAATCAATAGCCTGATTGACAAGGCTTGGAACTTATTTACAAAGGAGAATCATCTTGGCAGGACATGACGTTCAATACGGGAAACATCGTACCCGTCGTAGTTTTTCAAGAATCAAAGAAGTTCTTGACTTACCAAATTTGATTGAAATTCAAACTGATTCATTCAAAGCTTTCCTAGACCACGGCCTTAAGGAAGTGTTTGAAGATGTATTGCCAATTTCAAACTTCACAGACACAATGGAGTTGGAATTTGTTGGATATGAAATCAAGGAACCAAAATACACGCTAGAAGAAGCTCGTATCCACGATGCTAGCTACTCAGCACCAATTTTTGTAACCTTCCGCTTGATCAATAAAGAAACAGGCGAAATTAAGACCCAAGAAGTTTTCTTTGGTGATTTCCCAATCATGACAGAAATGGGTACTTTCATCATCAATGGTGGTGAACGTATTATTGTATCTCAGTTGGTCCGCTCACCAGGTGTTTACTTTAACGATAAAGTTGATAAAAACGGTAAAGTGGGCTATGGATCAACTGTTATCCCTAACCGTGGAGCTTGGTTGGAACTTGAAAGCGACTCAAAAGACATCGCCTACACTCGTATCGACCGTACTCGTAAGATTCCATTTACGACCTTGGTTCGTGCCCTTGGTTTCTCAGGTGATGATGAAATCTTTGATATCTTTGGTGATAGCGAATTGGTTCGCAACACTGTTGAAAAAGATATCCACAAGAATCCAATGGACTCTCGTACAGACGAAGCCTTGAAAGAAATTTACGAACGCCTTCGTCCAGGTGAGCCTAAGACTGCTGAAAGCTCACGTAGCTTGCTTGTGGCTCGTTTCTTTGATCCACGTCGCTATGACCTAGCAGCAGTTGGTCGTTACAAAATCAATAAAAAGCTCAATGTTAAAACACGCTTGCTTAACCAAACTATTGCTGAGCCATTGGTAGACCCTGAAACCGGAGAAATCTTGGTAGAAGCTGGTACAATCATGACTCGTAGTGTGATTGAAAGTATTGAAAGCTATTTGGATGGTGATTTGAACAAGATTGTTTACATTCCAAATGATGCAGCTGTTGTGACTGAGCCAGTTGTTCTTCAAAAATTCAAGGTTGTTGCACCAACTGATCCAGACCGTGTCGTAACTATTATTGGTAATGCCAATCCAGATGACAAGGTTCGTATCGTCACTCCTGCAGATATCCTTGCTGAGATGAGCTACTTCCTCAACTTGGCTGAAGGACTTGGCCGTGTAGATGATATCGACCACCTTGGGAACCGTCGTATCCGTGCGGTTGGTGAATTGCTTGCTAACCAAGTACGCCTTGGACTTTCTCGTATGGAACGTAATGTCCGTGAACGTATGTCTGTTCAGGATAATGAAGTCTTGACACCACAACAAATTATCAATATCCGTCCTGTAACAGCTGCGGTTAAAGAATTCTTTGGTTCATCACAGTTGTCACAGTTCATGGACCAACACAACCCGCTTTCTGAGTTGTCTCACAAACGCCGTTTGTCGGCCTTAGGACCTGGTGGTTTGACACGTGACCGTGCTGGGTATGAAGTACGTGACGTGCACTACACTCACTACGGTCGTATGTGTCCAATCGAGACACCTGAAGGACCTAACATCGGTTTGATCAATAACTTGTCATCTTACGGACACTTGAACAAATATGGTTTTGTTCAAACACCATACCGTAAAGTTGACCGTGAAACAGGCGTTGTTACGAACGAAATCGTTTGGTTGACAGCCGATGAAGAAGATGAATATACTGTAGCACAGGCTAATTCTCGTCTGAATGAAGATGGAACATTTGCTGAGAAAGTTGTCATGGGACGTCACCAAGGGGTTAACCAAGAGTATCCAGCTAATGTTGTTGACTATATGGACGTATCACCAAAACAGGTAGTTGCCGTTGCGACGGCATGTATTCCTTTCTTGGAAAACGATGACTCCAACCGTGCCCTCATGGGAGCCAACATGCAACGTCAGGCTGTGCCATTGATCAATCCTCAAGCACCTTACGTTGGTACTGGTATGGAATACCAAGCAGCTCATGACTCTGGAGCGGCTGTGATTGCTCAGTATGATGGTAAAGTTACTTACGCAGATGCTGACAAGGTAGAAGTTCGTCGTGAAGATGGTTCATTGGACGTTTACCACATTCAAAAATTCCGTCGTTCAAACTCAGGTACTGCCTACAACCAACGTACGCTTGTTAAAGTTGGTGATGCCGTTGAAAAAGGTGATTTCATCGCTGACGGACCTTCTATGGAAAATGGAGAAATGGCGCTTGGACAAAACCCAATCGTTGCCTACATGACTTGGGAAGGTTACAACTTCGAGGATGCCGTTATCATGAGCGAACGCTTGGTTAAAGACGATGTCTACACGTCTGTCCACCTTGAAGAATACGAATCAGAAACACGCGATACAAAGCTTGGGCCTGAAGAAATTACTCGTGAAATTCCAAACGTTGGTGAAGATGCCCTTAAAGACCTTGACGAAATGGGGATTATCCGTATCGGTGCTGAGGTTAAAGAAGGTGATATCCTTGTAGGTAAAGTAACACCTAAGGGTGAGAAAGACCTTTCCGCTGAAGAACGTCTCCTGCACGCTATCTTCGGAGATAAATCTCGTGAAGTGCGTGATACTTCTCTTCGTGTACCACACGGTGCCGATGGTGTCGTTCGTGATGTTAAGATCTTTACACGTGCAAATGGAGATGAGTTGCAATCAGGTGTTAATATGCTGGTTCGCGTCTACATCGCTCAAAAACGTAAGATCAAGGTCGGAGATAAGATGGCCGGACGTCACGGAAACAAAGGGGTTGTCTCTCGTATCGTTCCTGTAGAAGACATGCCTTACCTTCCAGATGGAACTCCAGTCGATATCATGTTGAACCCACTTGGGGTGCCATCACGTATGAATATCGGTCAGGTTATGGAGCTTCACCTTGGTATGGCTGCTCGTACTCTTGGTATTCACATCGCAACACCAGTCTTTGACGGAGCAAGTTCTGAAGACCTTTGGTCAACTGTTAAAGAAGCAGGTATGGATAGCGATGCCAAAACGATCCTTTACGATGGACGTACAGGTGAACCATTTGATAACCGTGTTTCTGTCGGAGTCATGTACATGATCAAACTCCACCACATGGTTGACGATAAATTGCACGCGCGTTCAGTCGGACCATACTCAACCGTTACTCAACAACCACTCGGAGGTAAAGCTCAGTTTGGTGGCCAACGTTTTGGTGAGATGGAGGTTTGGGCTCTTGAAGCCTACGGTGCATCAAATGTCCTACAAGAAATCTTGACTTACAAGTCTGACGATATCAACGGACGTTTGAAAGCTTATGAAGCTATTACAAAAGGAAAACCAATTCCAAAACCAGGTGTTCCAGAATCCTTCCGAGTTCTTGTGAAAGAATTGCAATCTCTTGGTCTTGACATGCGTGTCCTAGACGAAGATGACCAAGAAGTGGAACTTCGTGACTTGGATGAAGGAATGGACGAAGATGTCATCCACGTAGATGACCTTGAAAAAGCCCGCGAAAAAGCAGCCCAAGAGGCTAAAGCAGCCTTTGAAGCTGAAGAAGCTGAGAAAGCAACAAAAGCGGAAGCAACAGAAGAAGCTGCTGAACAAGAATAAGTAGCTCACTTAGAATAGAAAGGGAAGAAATAGTGGTTGATGTAAATCGTTTTAAAAGTATGCAAATCACCCTAGCTTCTCCAAGCAAAGTCCGTTCATGGTCTTATGGAGAAGTCAAAAAACCTGAAACAATCAATTACCGTACCTTGAAACCAGAACGTGAAGGTCTCTTTGATGAAGTTATCTTTGGACCTACAAAAGACTGGGAATGTGCTTGTGGTAAGTACAAACGCATTCGTTACAGAGGGATTGTTTGTGACCGCTGTGGGGTTGAAGTAACGCGTACAAAAGTTCGTCGTGAGCGTATGGGGCACATCGAATTGAAAGCTCCTGTATCTCACATCTGGTACTTCAAGGGGATTCCAAGCCGTATGGGCTTGACCCTTGATATGAGCCCTCGTGCCCTCGAGGAAGTTATCTACTTTGCGGCTTATGTGGTGATTGATCCCAAGGATACACCACTTGAGCACAAGTCTATCATGACAGAGCGCGAATACCGTGAGCGCTTGCGTGAGTATGGTTACGGATCATTCGTTGCCAAAATGGGTGCCGAAGCCATCCAAGACCTGTTGAAACAAGTAGATCTTGAAAAAGAAATTGCTGAACTCAAAGAAGAATTGAAAACAGCTACTGGACAAAAACGTGTCAAAGCCATCCGTCGTTTGGATGTTTTGGATGCCTTTTACAAGTCTGGAAACAAACCTGAATGGATGATTCTCAACATTCTTCCGGTTATTCCACCAGATCTTCGTCCAATGTTGCAGTTGGATGGTGGCCGTTTTGCCTCATCTGACTTGAATGACCTTTACCGCCGTGTTATCAACCGTAACAACCGTTTGGCTCGTTTGCTTGAGTTGAATGCGCCTGGTATCATCGTTCAAAATGAGAAGCGTATGCTTCAAGAAGCGGTTGACGCTTTGATTGACAATGGTCGTCGTGGTCGTCCAATCACAGGACCAGGTAGCCGTCCTCTTAAATCATTGAGCCACATGCTTAAAGGTAAACAAGGACGCTTCCGTCAAAACTTGCTCGGTAAACGTGTTGACTTCTCAGGACGTTCCGTTATCGCCGTTGGTCCAACTCTTAAGATGTACCAATGTGGTGTGCCACGTGAAATGGCGATCGAGCTCTTTAAACCATTCGTCATGCGTGAAATCGTTGCCCGTGATATCGTGCAAAACGTCAAAGCAGCTAAACGCTTGGTGGAACGCGGAGATGAGCGTATCTGGGATATTCTTGAAGAAGTGATTAAAGAACACCCAGTGCTTTTGAACCGCGCACCTACCCTTCACCGTTTGGGAATCCAAGCCTTCGAGCCAGTCTTGATTGATGGTAAGGCCCTTCGCTTGCACCCGCTTGTCTGTGAAGCCTACAATGCCGACTTTGACGGGGACCAAATGGCCATCCACGTACCGCTTTCAGAAGAAGCCCAAGCAGAAGCTCGTATCCTCATGCTAGCTGCTGAGCATATCTTGAACCCGAAAGATGGTAAACCAGTTGTTACTCCATCTCAGGACATGGTTTTGGGTAACTACTACTTGACCATGGAAGAAGCTGGTCGTGAAGGTGAAGGAATGGTCTTCAAAGACCGTGACGAAGCGGTTATGGCTTACCGTAATGGTTATGTTCACCTTCACTCACGTGTTGGTATCGCAACAGACAGCCTCAACAAGCCTTGGACAGAAGAGCAAAAACACAAGGTCTTGCTTACCACAGTTGGTAAAATCCTCTTCAACGACATCATGCCAGAGGGGCTACCATACTTGCAAGAACCAAACAATGCCAACTTGACAGAAGGCGTTCCTGCTAAATACTTCTTGCCACTTGGTGGAGATATCAAGGAAGCTATCAGCAATCTTGAACTTAACCCTCCATTCAAGAAGAAAAACCTTGGAAATATCATCGCTGAAATCTTCAAACGTTTCCGTACGACAGAAACTTCTGCCCTACTTGACCGCATGAAGAACCTCGGTTACCACCATTCAACTCTTGCAGGATTGACAGTGGGTATTGCCGATATCCCAGTTGTTGATGACAAGGCTGAAATCATTGAAGAATCACACAAACGTGTAGAACAAATCACAAAACAATTCCGTCGTGGTATGATTACAGACGACGAGCGTTACAATGCTGTTACAGCTGAATGGCGTGCTGCCCGTGAAAAACTTGAGAAACGTTTGATTGCCAACCAAGATCCTAAGAACCCAATCGTTATGATGATGGACTCTGGAGCCCGTGGTAACATCTCAAACTTCTCACAGCTTGCCGGTATGCGTGGTCTGATGGCGGCTCCGAACGGACGTATCATGGAATTGCCAATCCTTTCAAACTTCCGCGAAGGTTTGTCGGTATTGGAAATGTTCTTCTCAACTCACGGTGCGCGTAAAGGTATGACCGATACGGCCCTTAAGACAGCCGACTCAGGTTACTTGACTCGTCGTTTGGTTGACGTTGCCCAAGACGTTATCATCCGTGAGGACGACTGTGGAACTGACCGTGGTCTCTTGATCCGTTCTATCGCAGAAGGAAAAGAGATGATCGAGTCTCTTGAAGAACGTCTTATCGGTCGTTACACTAAGAAAACTGTTAAACACCCAGAAACTGGTGCAGTGATTATCGGTCCAAATGAGTTGATTACAGAAGACAAGGCGCGTGAAATTGTGAATGCTGGTGTGGAAGAAGTGACTATCCGCTCTGTATTTACATGTAACACTCGTCACGGTGTCTGCCGTCATTGTTACGGTATTAACTTGGCGACTGGTGATGCAGTTGAAGTTGGTGAAGCAGTTGGTACAATCGCTGCCCAATCTATCGGGGAACCTGGTACACAGCTTACAATGCGTACCTTCCACACGGGTGGGGTTGCCTCAAATACCGATATCACTCAGGGTCTTCCTCGTGTCCAAGAAATCTTTGAAGCCCGCAATCCTAAAGGGGAAGCGGTTATCACAGAGGTTAAAGGACAAGTTACAGCTATCGAAGAAGATGCCTCAACTCGTACTAAGAAAGTCTTTGTTAAGGGTGAAACTGGCGAAGGGGAATATGTGGTACCATTTACAGCTCGTATGCGTGTAGAAGTTGGGGACCAAGTAGCGCGTGGTGCTGCTCTTACAGAAGGTTCTATCCAACCAAAACGTCTCCTTGCAGTTCGTGATGTCTTGTCAGTTGAAACTTATCTTCTTGGTGAAGTACAAAAAGTTTACCGTAGCCAAGGGGTAGAAATCGGTGACAAACACATCGAGGTAATGGTTCGTCAAATGATCCGTAAAGTTCGTGTCATGGATCCAGGTGACACAGATCTTCTCATGGGTACCCTCATGGATATCAATGACTTTACAGATGCCAACAAAGATGTCCTTATCGCAGGTGGAGTTCCAGCGACAGGTCGCCCAGTCCTTATGGGAATTACCAAAGCCTCACTTGAAACAAATAGTTTCTTGTCAGCGGCTTCCTTCCAGGAAACAACTCGTGTCCTTACTGACGCAGCTATCCGTGGTAAGAAAGACCATCTCCTTGGACTTAAGGAAAATGTTATCATCGGTAAGATCATCCCAGCAGGTACTGGTATGGCTCGTTACCGTAACCTTGAACCACATGCTGTCAACGAAGAAGAATACCTTAATCCTCCAGTAGAGGAAGAAGGAAATGAAGAAACAACAGAAGTAGTTGTGGATACTGCCGTTGAAACTGTGGAAGAAACAGTAGAATAAAAGAGAATGAGAGAGCCTTCGGGCTCTCTTTCTCTTTTCTGAAAACTTTCTCCATTTTTCCATGAAATATGATAAAATAATACTCAATGAAAATCAAAGAGCAAACTAGGAAACTAGCCGCAGGTTGCTCAAAGCACTGCTTTGAGATTGCAGATAGAGTTGACGTGGTTTAAAGAGATTTTCGAAGAGTATAAAAGAAAGAAGCTGACAAAGGAGACGAGTATGGAACAAACATTTTTTATCATTAAACCAGATGGTGTGAAAAGAGGGCTAGTTGGTGAAGTGTTGAAACGCATCGAACAACGTGGATTTATAATTGAAAAATTGGAGTTGCGTTCACAGGTTTCAGAAGGGTTGATTGACCAGCACTATCAGGACTTGGTTGGTCAAAGTTTTTACCCACCGATTCGTGAATTTATGACTTCAGGACCGGTTCTTGTGGGTATCATCTCTGGTCCCAAAGTAATCGAAACTTGGCGGACCATGATGGGTGCGACTCGTCCAGAAGAAGCTTTACCAGGGACTATTCGAGGTGATTTTGCAAAAGCTGCTAGTGAAAACCAAGCTATTCAAAATGTTGTACATGGTTCAGATTCAGAAGAGTCAGCTAAGCGAGAAATTGCTCTTTGGTTTTAAGAGTGGATTGGTTCGATCAATTGGTTAAAAGCTCATTTGAATAGAAAGTATAGTCAATTAGTTTAAGACATGACGCATGATATCAAACTTTTTAGTTTTTGATATGGTGCGTTTTTTGATTAAGTGACTATTAGTTCGTCTCGCTCCATTAGGTGCGATACAAAAAAACACCCGCTATGCGGGTGCGCGTCGAAGGTTATACCCAAAAAACTCCAAACGCGATACAATAAAGGTGTTTAAGCCAATTGTAAAGCGAAAGGAGAAAAATATGGCACAAAGGCTCTTTTGTCCTGTTCTTGTTTCAATTGACTATATTTCTATACTTTTTCTTCCTTTCTCTGTGAAAATCGCAAGTTTTTCCCACTTTTTCTCAATACTGAAACAACATCTTTCAAGAACTTCGATAATTTCTTTTTGTGTTAAATCATTATTTAACTAAATCTTTGGAGGCAATACATTTTCAAAGCTACTTTTTTACCATAGGTTTTGAGCCTTTAACACATATTACTAAGCCAAAAATGCTCTAAATTTTTGAAATTCTAACAAATCCCATTCAACTTCATCATCATCTTTGACTTTCACAATATCTTCCTCAAAATAACATGAAATAAAGATAGTTTTCTTTTGAAACGGTTGTAGGAGGAAAATCTCTCCTACACTATTATTGATTCATGATAATATTTCAGTAACTCATCGTGCAATTAAAAACAAGGGTTTTTATTTCAGACGATCCATCGTGAACACTTCATCAGCCATCTCCCAAATTGCCGGATTATGTGTTGCGATAATGATTAGCCTATTATCATCTCGAAGAGATAGCAAAATCTCCATAATCAACTGAGAGGTTGCTGGGTCTATTGAAGCTGTTGGCTCATCTGCCAGAATAAGGGGTGGATTCTTTAAGATAACTTTTGCCAAGGCAACACGTTGCGATTCTCCGCCCGATAACTCAAAGATGCGCTTATCTAGGTCAAGATAAGCCAGGCCGACCTGTTCTAAGGCCTGCTTCTGCCTCAACCGCTGTTCCGACCGACTCAACTTTTGACCAATGAGACCTAGCTTAAGGTTTTCTTCAATACTTTGGTTTTCAATTAAGCCAAAGTTCTGGAAGAGGTAGCCCAATTCGTGACGGAAAAAATCACTCGATTTATAATTGGCCAAGTCTTTACCTCGGTAAAAAATCGTCCCATCATAAGATTCTAATTTTCCAATCATGTTCATCAAGGTTGTTTTTCCGCTACCACTTGAACCAATTAAGGCATAGACTTTTCCAGCCTCAAATGTCATTGAAAGATTCGAAAATAACTCTCGTTCTCCAAAAGATTTACTCACCTGTTTAAGTTCAATCATATTAACCTCCCTTCAAAACAAGCATGGACATCTTGTTTTCTTTCTGCATTTGGACATGTAACTGTAAAAGAGATAGACCAGTAAAGAGTAACAAGACTAAGAAAGCAACTAGTATCTCTACCTGAAGAAATACACTCGCAACAAATCCCAGTAAAAACACACCCAGTTGAGCAAAGAGATAAGTGCGATGGATTTCTAAGAACCTGAGACCTGCAATGCGTTTGATAAAAATGGCACGTCTAAATTCTTCAAAGTAGAGCCTATTCATAGTGTTAAACAACAAGATTGAAGTTGCAATCCCAAGCACAGCTCCTGCTAGCATTACCCAACGTTCCCTCTGGATATTATCCAATAATGTGATGTAGTTGTGGTAACCTGTTTGCATTTCTGAGACCCAATTTTCAATGCCTTGTCTCTGGATAAGCTCCTGGGCATCAGACAATTGATTAAAGAGAATGTAGTTCTGTACTGCGTCTATCCAAAACAAAATGGACTGTGGACCAGTTGATTGGGGTGTTATAACAATGATGATTGGATCTTTCAAAAACTGCTGGTAAGAAATAGGGGTCATATTATACACAAAACGATCCTGACCTGATTCCAAATAACCTACCGTAGCAGTCATTTGCTGTCGTTCATCTTGACTAGACATGCGACTGGTTAAGTCGTCTTCAAAAACAGATTTATAATGTTCTTCCTCTGAACGGAGGTGTTCAGGCAGCAATAAGACAAACTCCCCTACATCAAGGTGATTCATCTTTTGCTCAATAGTTGTATCTACAGGAATGTTTTGACGCTCCAAGTATTGCGGTGTGACGATAAGGACATTGCCATTCGGGCTGTAATCGTACCATTCTGTAGAGGTTATAAAGTTTTTGGAGGATGCCATGCCATTTTGCAAAGTACGGTCAATTAACTGGTGTCTAGATAAGAAAGCCTTTTGTTCTGAAACAGCCAGATCCATCAATTGATACCAAGTTCTGAGTTTCCTTTGAGCTTGTTCATCAAAACCAGGACTCGTTCCTTCACGGCTGATTGATAGGGTAATCAGTTGCCTTTCCTGGATCCAAGCCTCTTGTCCAATCCGATGCTGTTGCCAGGCTTGGGAATACTTTAAGCTACTCCCTATTCCCAGCGTTACAATAATAATCGCTAATAGTTGACCTATTAAAATCAAACTAATGATTCCTCTGACAGGCACTTGCCCTTTTATAATCTGCATCAGGTGTATCTTTTTTATCCCAACTGCGAAGAGTTGAGCGAAAAACAGGGAGATCGACAACAAGATGAGATTATAACTGAGCAAGCCTTCTCCTATGATCATTAGGGATTGCGTTGGAAGCGACAGAATTTTTTGCATAAGAATGGCGAGCACGCCAGCTAAACTGAAACCAACAGCTATCCCTTTCAAATCCTCACCAACTGGTCTAAGGAAAATGGACCACCGTTTCTCTCCTGAAATGAGGCGAATGCCCGACGACCGTAATTGGCTAATTTGACTAATTAAAGTCAGTGCTCCAAAGGTTAAGATGAAAATCAATAAACTGATTAACTGAAATCCGTTACTAAAGATAGCCATTAACGTAGATAGTTTAGATGGAATTGTCAGGTGCATGTTAGTCAAGCCAAGTTGACTTAGCTCTTCCCTTAGCAAGTGAATATCTAGGTGTCCATCGAATACAAAATAGTTTGTTTCAACACTACTACTTTGAGCATCTTCTAGATTTTTTTCCTGTAGCCCATCAGGCAACTTTCCGTTCCCAAAGGTCGTATAAGAAAACACTGGAGTACCTTCTGAGTTAGGATCTTGGTGTTGAATCGCAATAAAGCTATCCGTTTCTTCTGCTAGTTTTTCCAAGCGTGTAGCAACATGCTGAAAAGTTGTTTCAGGGGAAGAATCACGTACAACAACGTTGGGGTAATAATAGGAGACATATGTATCAGTCCAAATGGTAAATACCCAAACAAAGAACAAACTAGCAAGCAGGTTGGATATTAGTATAAATAATTTTTTCATAGTGCATTCCTTATTCTAAAACGGAGGGCAGAAATACCCCTGACCTCTATAAACTAACAAGCTTACTAAACTATTGATAAAAGAATCTTCTTCAATTATTCTTTACCATCCCGCATCAAATTTTTAACATATTATTCCTCCTCTGAATGAAATATTATGAAAATGAGCGAAATGCAACTACATATTTTAATTAGAAATCTCAGTCTGAATTATAGTATCCTATTTTTTCCTCCTTTCTAACTGCACGTTCCTTTCTACAGGCAGAGACCTAATTTTATAAACTAATCTTAAATACTTTAGATTTTGTAACTCATAATTTTCAACAGTTGGTTAGCTATGAAAGCATTTTATCAAACATCTCCATTCTTATATCTATCTGGTATTGTTACAAGCTCTCATCAGAATACCTTTCTCTAAATAGTTGAATTTTAAAGTAATACGAAATCAATCAGCCTTCCCAACATCAGGACCATTGTACTTTTTTTGTGATTGGACTCGAATCTCTAATTGTTTATTCTTCTGAATAAACTGTTGGTAAGGAATTGTATTACTAAACGTAAAAACACCTAGTAATGCTAATATAGATAATTTTTGAATTCCACGATTTTTCTTCATTCGTGAAACCCTTTTCTTTTTTATTATCCTTATTTTAACAGATATATTTTATTTAGCCAAGCATTTTTATGTAATTTTTAACTTTTTTTTATTTATTACCATAAAGAATTATTTATTCCTTTAACTTGCTATTTTGAACTAAAAATTTTATAATGAAATTAAGCAAATAGGAAGGTTTATTATCTTTAATGAATACACTCGCAGAGAAGTTCAGATTGAAAAGAAAAGAGTTGAGACTCTCCCAACAAACTCTTGCAGAAGGAATTTGTGAACAAAGCCAGATTAGTAAAATTGAGAGAGGGCATTTCATTCCCTCCGCAGACCTTTTGTTCAAACTCTCACAACGACTTGAAGTACCATTAGATTATTTTTTTAATGAACAAATTGAAATTAAATCTAACCTCTCTAATTTCAAGCAATTGTCTGCTCGACTATTAGATGACAGAAATTATGACAATTTGGAATATATTTATAGAATAGAGATTGAACGAAGTACTTTTCTAACACTAGAAGACCGAACTTACCTTGAGTGGATTAAAGCTATTATTGACTTCTATCAATATGACAGTAAGTGTGAGGCTATTTCTTCATTGGAAAATATATTATTAAAAGTCTCCTCAAATACTCTGATTTATTTAAAGGTATTGAATACTCTATCTAATTTCTATTCCTTAGTGGGTCGTGAACAAGAATATGAGGCAAACTACTCTCATTTAATGGAGTTATATCAGACAAAAAATTTTGAGCATCAAGAGTTTTTATTTGGCTACATCAGAGTTCGTTACAACTACGCTCACTACCTAGTATCAAAGGAAAAATATAATGAAGCTATCCAAGAAGCTCTTGAGACGATTGAACTCTGTAAACAAAGACAGACAAGCTACCAACTGGCTCCTCTACTTATTCTTGTAGGAAATGCTGGAGCCAAATTTCTAGACAAAGAACAAGTCAAAAATTATTATATAGAGGCAAAAGAGTTATGTAAGATTTATAACAATCCTTTAATGTTGATGAAGATAGAAAATTATTTGAAGGAATTAGATACTGTTTAGTTAATCTTGACATTATAGTTTTTCTGAAACGTTAAATAACCTGTAAGGCTGATAGTGAAATGAATACTATCAGCCTTATTTCAAGTTTATATTCTTCGAAAATCTCTTCAAACCACGTCAGCTCTATCTGCAACCTCAAAACAGTGTTTTGAGCAATCTGTGGCTAGCTTCCTAGTTTGCTCTTTGATTTTCATTGAGTAGTAGTCTCTCATGTTTGTTTAGCGTCTTAAAAAGACATTTGAGAAGATTAGAAACAGTTCTCTCTTTTCTCCTAGTATAATGATTGGTAGGAAGGGAGAGAAAAGATGAAATCAATGAGAATCTTATTTTTGTTAGCTTTAATTCAAATCAGTTTGAGTAGCTGTTTCCTATGGAAGGAATGCATCTTGTCCTTTAAACAAAGTACAGCTTTTTTCATCGGAAGTATGGTCTTCGTTTCAGGAATCTGTGCTGGAGTAAATTATCTTTATACCCGTAAGCAAGAAGTCCATAGTGTCCTAGCTAGTAAGAAGTCGGTGAAGCTTTTTTATAGTATGTTACTCTTAATTAATTTGTTAGGAGCTGTCCTTGTTTTGTCAGACAACTTGTTCATCAAAAATACGTTGCAGCAAGAATTAGTTGACTTTTTATTGCCATCCTTCTTTTTCCTATTTGGACTAGATTTGCTGATTTTTTTACCCTTGAAAAAATACATGCGCGATTTGCTTGCTATGCTAGACAGAAAAAAGACAGTTTTAGTGACTATTTTAGCAACACTTCTCTTCTTAAGAAATCCAATGACCATTGTCTCTCTTCTGATTTATATTGGACTGGGTTTGTTTTTTGCAGCCTATCTTGTCCCAAATTCGGTTAAGAAGGAAGTTTCCTTTTATGGTCATATTTTCCGAGATCTTGTATTGGTCATTGCTACGCTCATTTTCTTTTAGAGAAAGCTTGTTTTTATGGATGTTATGATGGTAAGTTTAGCAGGAAAATAGACACAAAAGAAAAGTTTTTGGTATAATAAGAATATGTACACAAAAAATGAAGAAGAACTGCAAGCCTTAGGGGAGCGTTTGGGTCATTTATTAGAAAAGAATGATGTTTTAATCTTAACTGGAGAACTGGGCGCAGGTAAAACGACCTTTACTAAAGGACTTGCGAAAGGATTGCAGATTTCTCAAATGATTAAAAGTCCAACCTATACTATCGTAAGAGAGTATGAGGGGCGTCTTCCGCTTTTCCATTTAGATGTTTATCGTATTGAAGGAGATGCGGATTCTATCGACTTGGATGAATTTCTCTTTGGTGGAGGCGTGACTGTTATTGAGTGGGGAAATCTCTTAGGAGATGCCTTGCCAGATACTTATTTAGAATTGGAAATTCTAAAAGAAGCAGATGGACGTCGTTTAAATTTTCAGGCAAAGGGTTTGCGTGCAGAAAAACTCTTAGAGGAGCTTCAACATGGAGTATGAATTGCTCATTAGGGAAGCAGAGCCTGAAGATGCAGCTGAATTAGTGGCCTTTTTAAATCGTGTAAGTTTGGAGACAGATTTTACCAGCTTAGACGGAGATGGTATTCTCTTGACCAGTGAGGAGATGGAAATATTCCTCAACAAGCAAGCTAGTTCGGACAATCAGATAACCTTACTTGCATTCTTAAATGATAAAATTGCTGGTATTGTAAATATTACAGCTGACCAGCGCAAGAGAGTCCGTCATATTGGAGATCTCTTCATTGTGATTGGAAAAAGATATTGGAATAATGGCTTGGGAAGTTTGTTGCTAGAAGAAGCGATAGAGTGGGCACAAGCAAGTAGTATTCTGCGTCGTCTCCAACTGACTGTCCAAACTCGTAATCAAGCAGCAGTCCATCTGTATCAAAAGCATGGCTTTGTAATTGAAGGTCGCCAAGAGCGTGGAGCATATATAGAAGAAGGGAAATTTATCGATGTTTACTTGATGGGTAAACTGATCGATTAGTAGAAATATGGTTAAAAAAATTATTGGAATGGTGATAGCTTTACTTTCTGTAACTGTAGTAGGAGCAGGTATTTTTGCTTATACTATTTATCAACAAGGGACAGAAACCTTAGCTAAAACCTATAAAAAAATCGGCGAAGAAACCAAGGTTATTGAAGCGACTGAACCTTTGACTATTCTGTTAATGGGAGTGGACACCGGAAATGCTGAACGAACTGAAACTTGGGTCGGTAGAAGTGATAGCATGATCTTGATGACAGTGAATCCTAAAACGAAAAAAACAACGATGATGAGTTTAGAGCGGGATATTCTGACCCGCATTGAATCAGGGAATGGTCAGGCTCATGAAGCGAAACTGAATTCAGCATATGCAGATGGTGGAGCAGAGCTTGCTATAGAAACCATTCAAAAAATGATGAATATCCATATTGATCGCTATGTGATGGTCAATATGAAAGGGTTGCAAAAACTAGTGGATGCAGTAGGTGGTATTACAGTCAATAATACCCTAGGTTTCCCAATTTCTATCAGTGACCAAGAAGAATTTAATACTATTTCTATCGGTGTTGGGGAGCAACATATTGGGGGAGAAGAAGCCCTAGTCTATGCACGCATGCGTTACCAAGATCCTGAGGGGGATTATGGTCGTCAAAAACGTCAACGTGAAGTTATTCAAAAAGTCATGGAAAAAGCCCTCAGTTTAAATAGCGTTGGTCATTATCAAGAGATTCTAAAAGCTTTGAGTGACAATATGCAGACCAATATTGATTTGTCTGCAAAAAGTATCCCTAACTTGCTAGGCTATAAAGATTCATTTAAAACCATTGAAACTCAGCAGTTGCAGGGTGAAGGAGAGATGCTTCAAGGTGTTTCTTACCAGATTGTTTCGAGAGCCCATATGTTGGAAATGCAAAATCTACTCCGACGTTCTTTGGGGCAAGAAGAAGTCACTCAGCTTGAAACCAATGCGGTCTTATTTGAAGATTTATTTGGCAGAGCCCCTGTTGGTGATGAAGAGAATTAACTTTTGATACAAATAAAAAATCAATCGTGGGAAATTTCCTGCGATTTTTTCAAAAAAATACGAATAGATAGGTAGGAGGTAGCATGAAAGCAGAAATCATTGCTGTTGGAACAGAGATTTTGACAGGACAGATTGTCAACACCAATGCTCAGTTTTTATCAGAAAAACTAGCAGAGATTGGGGTAGACGTATATTTTCAGACGGCTGTAGGAGACAATGAAGCTCGTCTCTTGGCTTTGCTTGAGATTGCCAGTCAACGTAGCAGTCTGGTGATTTTGACAGGCGGTTTGGGACCAACTGAGGACGATTTGACCAAACAAACTCTAGCTAAATTTTTAGGGAAAGAATTAGTCTTCGATCCTCAGGCTCAGGAGAAGTTAGATGTCTTTTTCGCCCAGCGACCAGACTATGCCCGAACACCGAATAACGAAAGACAAGCCCAAATTGTAGAAGGAGCGACTCCACTGTCAAACGAAACAGGGTTGGCTGTGGGAGGAATATTAGAAGTAGACGGAGTGACCTACGTCGTCCTTCCAGGTCCACCAAGTGAATTAAAACCCATGGTCTTAAACCAACTTCTACCTAAGTTAATGACAGGGAGCAAGCTGTATTCCCGAGTTCTTCGTTTCTTTGGAATTGGAGAAAGTCAGCTGGTCACGATTTTGGCTGATTTAATTGATAATCAGACCGATCCGACCTTGGCACCTTATGCAAAGACAGGAGAGGTAACCTTGCGCTTGTCAACAAAGGTTAGCAGTCAAGAAGAAGCGAATCAAGTGCTGGATATTTTGGAAAATCAAATCTTGGATCGCGAGACCTTTGAAGGTCTTTCTTTACGAGAACTTTGTTATGGTTATGGGGAAGAGTCTAGTTTAGCTAGCATTGTGGTAGAAGAACTGAAAAAGCAAGGGAAAACCATCACGGCTGCAGAGAGTTTGACGGCAGGTCTTTTCCAAGCTACCGTGGTGGATTTTTCAGGAGCTTCAAGTATATTTAAGGGTGGTTTTGTGACCTATAGCTTGGAGGAAAAATCAAAGATGTTGGCTATTCCTGCCAAGGATTTGGAAGAACATGGTGTAGTGTCTGAATTTACAGCCCAGAAGATGGCTGAGCAGTCACGAATCAAGACCCGGTCTGATTTTGGTCTTAGTTTGACTGGAGTGGCAGGTCCAGATAGCCTAGAAGGGCACCCGGCTGGGACAGTCTTCATAGGCTTGGCCCAAGAGCATGGAACTGAGGTCGTCAAGGTTAATATTGGAGGCAGAAGTCGAGCAGATGTACGTCACATTGCGGTTATGCATGCCTTTAACCTAGTTCGCAAGGCTTTATTAAGTGACTAACTTTTGATATAATAGTAGATAGGTCTAAGGACCATTAGAATGTAGGAGAATAGAATGGCGAAAAAACCAAAAAAATTAGATGAAATTTCAAAAAAATTCGGGGCTGAACGTGAGAAAGCCTTGAATGATGCTCTTAAATTGATTGAGAAAGATTTCGGTAAAGGCTCAATCATGCGTTTGGGTGAACGTGCAGAGCAAAAGGTGCAAGTGATGAGCTCAGGTTCCTTGGCTCTTGACATTGCCCTTGGTTCAGGTGGTTATCCTAAGGGACGTATCATTGAAATCTATGGGCCAGAGTCATCTGGTAAGACAACGGTTGCCCTTCATGCAGTTGCGCAAGCGCAAAAAGAAGGTGGTATTGCTGCCTTTATCGATGCGGAACATGCCCTCGATCCAGCTTATGCTGCGGCCCTTGGTGTCAATATTGACGAATTGCTCTTGTCACAACCAGACTCAGGAGAGCAAGGTCTTGAGATTGCAGGAAAATTGATTGACTCAGGTGCTGTAGATCTTGTCGTAGTCGACTCAGTTGCGGCCCTTGTCCCTCGTGCGGAAATTGATGGAGATATCGGTGATAGCCACGTTGGTTTGCAGGCTCGTATGATGAGCCAGGCTATGCGTAAACTTGGTGCTTCTATCAATAAAACCAAAACAATTGCCATCTTTATCAACCAATTGCGTGAAAAAGTTGGGGTCATGTTTGGAAATCCAGAAACAACTCCTGGTGGACGTGCTCTGAAATTCTATGCTTCAGTCCGCTTGGATGTTCGTGGTAATACACAAATTAAGGGAACTGGTGACCAAAAAGAAACCAATGTCGGTAAAGAAACTAAGATTAAAGTTGTAAAAAATAAGGTAGCTCCACCGTTTAAGGAAGCCGTAGTTGAAATTATGTACGGAGAAGGAATTTCTAAGACTGGTGAACTCTTGAAGATTGCAAGCGACTTGGATATCATCAAAAAAGCAGGAGCTTGGTATTCTTACAAAGATGAAAAAATTGGGCAAGGTTCTGAGAATGCTAAGAAATACTTGTCAGAGCACCCAGAAATCTTTGATGAAATTGATAAGCAAGTCCGTTCTAAATTTGGCTTGATTGATGGAGAAGAAGCTTCAGAACAAGATACTGAAAACAAAAAAGATGAAGCAGTTCAAGCAGATTCTGTGAATGAAGAAGTTACACTTGACCTAGGCGATGAACTTGAAATCGAAATTGAAGAATAAGCTGTCAAAGTAGTGGAGAAATCCACTGCTTTTTCGATTCTTTGTTCAAGATTTCAGATTTCCTATAGTTTGCTGTTTCTTGTCGCCCCACTAGAAAGCTGATATAATAGCCTTATGAATAAAAAAAGAACAGTGGACCTGATACATGGTTCGATTCTTCCCTCGCTCTTAAGTTTCGCCTTTCCAATCTTGTTGTCCAATATTTTTCAACAGCTCTATAATACTGCTGATGTCTTGATTGTTGGACGATTTCTTGGTCAAGAATCCTTGGCTGCAGTAGGAGCGACGACAGCGATTTTTGACTTGATTGTAGGTTTTACTCTTGGTGTTGGCAATGGCATGGGAATTGTCATTGCCCGTTATTATGGAGCTCGGAATTTCACTAAAATCAAGGAAGCAGTAGCAGCAACTTGGATTTTAGGGGCTCTTTTGAGTATTGTAGTGATGTTGCTGGGCTTTCTTGGTTTGTATCCTCTTTTACAGTACCTAGATACTCCTGCAGAAATTCTTCATCAATCTTATCAATATATTTCTATGATTGTGACCTGTGTTGGTGTCAGCTTTGCTTATAATCTTTTTGCAGGCTTGTTGCGGTCTATTGGGGACAGTCTAGCTGCCCTTGGATTTTTGATTTTTTCTGCCTTGGTCAATGTGGTTTTGGATCTCTATTTTATTACGCAACTGCAACTGGGGGTTCAATCTGCGGGCCTTGCCACCATCATTTCGCAGGGCTTATCAGCGGTTCTCTGCTTTTATTATATCCGTAAGAGTGTGCCAGAACTTTTGCCTCAGCGCAAGCATTTCAAATGGGACAAGGTCTTATACGCCGATCTCTTGGAGCAAGGTTTGGCTATGGGCTTGATGAGTTCAATTGTGTCCATCGGCAGTGTGATTTTACAGTCTTCTGTCAATACTTTTGGAGCCGTGATTATTAGTGCTCAAACAGCGGCGCGACGCATTATGGCCTTTGCCCTTCTTCCCATGACCGCTATTTCTGCCTCGATGACGACCTTTGCTTCTCAGAATCTAGGAGCTAAGCGCCCAGACCGCATTGTTCAAGGTCTACGAATCGGCAGTCGTTTAAGTATATCCTGGGCAGTTTTTGTTTGTATTTTCCTCTTTTTTGCCAGCCCAGCCTTGATTTCCTTCTTGGCTAGTTCGACAGATGGTTACTTGATAGAAAATGGAAGTCTCTATCTGCAAATCAGCTCAGCCTTTTATCCAATTTTGAGTCTCTTGTTGATTTATCGGAATTGTTTGCAGGGTTTGGGGCAAAAGATCCTTCCTCTGGTTTCTAGCTTTATCGAACTAATCGGGAAAATTGCTTTTGTGGTCATGATTATCCCTTGGGCAGGCTATAAGGGTGTTATTCTTTGTGAACCCCTCATCTGGGTTGCCATGACCATTCAACTGTACTTCTCACTATTCCGTCATCCCTTGATAAAAGAAGGTAAGGCCATCTTGGTAACAAAAGTGTTATCCTAGTTTGATTTACTGAATAAAATCTCTTTCCTCTAGTGAAAATCGAAAAAACTTGTGCTGTCATCTTTAGTTTGGTCTTGAAAATAGTTTAACAGACTTTTGATTTCTTTTATATGATATAATAAAGTATAGTATTTATGAAAAGGACATATAGAGACTGTAAAAATATACTTTTAAAAAGCTTTTTAGTCTGGGATGTTATTGTAGATAGAATGCAGACCTTGTCAGTCCTATTAACAGTGTCAAAATAGTACGTTTTGAAGTTCTATCTACAAGCCTAATCGTGACTAGGATTGTCTTCTTTGTAAGGTATAAATAAAGGAGTTTCTAGCTCTGGATTGTAAAAAATAAGTTGTTTTAATTGATAAGGAGTAGAATATGGAAATTGATGTGAGTAAATTAAGAACAGATTTGCCTCAAGTCGGCGTGCAACCATATAGGCAAGTCCATGCCCATTCCACAGGCAACCGTAACTCAACGGTTCAAAATGAGGCTGACTACCATTACAGAAAAGATCCTGAATTGGGCTTCTTTTCTCACGTAGTCGGTAATGGTCGTGTTATGCAGGTAGGACCTGTTGATAATGGTGCCTGGGACGTTGGGGGCGGTTGGAATGCAGAAGGTTATGCACAAGTTGAACTGATTGAAAGCCATGAATCGAAAGAAGAGTTTCTGATTGACTATCGTCTCTATATCGAACTCTTGCGCAATCTAGCGGATGAAGCTGGTATACCGAAAACACTTGATACAGACGACTTGGCAGGTATCAAGACACACGAATATTGCACCAATAATCAACCTGACAACAACTCAGATCACATTGACCCCTATCCTTATCTTGCCAAATGGGGTATTAGCCGTGAGCAATTCAAGCAGGATATTGAAAACGGCTTGACGATTGAAGCAGGATGGCAACAGAACGATACTGGCACCTGGTATGTACACTCAGACGGTTCTTATCCAAAAGATAAGTTTGAGAAAATCAATGGTACCTGGTATTACTTTGACGGTTCAGGCTATATGCTTGCAGACCGCTGGAAGAAGCACATAGACGGCAACTGGTACTGGTTTGATCAGTCAGGCGAAATGGCGACAGGCTGGAAGAAAATCGCTGAGAAGTGGTACTATTTCGACGCAGAAGGAGCCATGAAAACAGGCTGGATCAAATACAAGGAGACTTGGTACTATCTTGATAGTCAAAATGGGGACATGGTTTCCAATGCCTTTGTCAAATCAAATGATGGCTGGTATTACCTTAAAGAGGATGGTACGATAGCAGAAAAACCAGAATTTACAGTCGAGCCTGAAGGCTTGATAACAGTAAAATAGTAATGGAATGTCTTTCAAAGCAGAACAGCGCATATTATTAGGTCTTGAAAAAGCTTAATAGTATGCGTTTTCTTGTGGAGATATTTACTTCAATTTTTGCTACTATATTAAATAAAAATCAAAAAGCAAACTAGAAAGCTATGCTCAAATAAAATCTAAATTTGACAATGTAAACCGAGTCGGATAGCTTTAAGTACTGTTTTGAGGTTGAAGATACGATTTTTGATAGGAACTCATCAAATAGGTTTAATATCATCAATTTTGGATTTTTAAGCAGTATCAATAAATTGCTTTCTTGTTTTGTCATAATTTTTTTATTTAAAAAATTGACTTTATGACAAGGGTGTGCTATTCTTTTTATGAGAGGTGTATGAATATGATAAATGTATGTGATGTTGGAAAAAGAATAAAAGAACTTAGAATATCTTCAAATCTTACTCAAGATAAGATTGCTGAATATTTGTCTTTGAATCAAAGCATGATTGCCAAAATGGAAAAAGGTGAAAGGAATATCACGTCGGATGTTATTGAGAAACTATCTGCCCTGTTTTGCTGTACGGTTGAATATCTTTTGTTTGGCGAACAAGCTGAACAACAGTGTGTCATATCGTTTAGAAAAAATAAAATAGTAGACCAAGATCTTAAAGTTTTAGCGAAAATCAATAAAATTGTATTGAATCAATTTGAGATAGATCAGCTATTGGAGACAAAATAAATGATTGATAAAATGGATTTAAGTAATAAAGCTTCAAATCTTAGAAAAAAGTTGGGAGCTGATGGTGAAGCGCCGATAGATATTTTTAAATTGGTACAAAAGATAGAAAATTTGACGCTGGTATTTTATGGACTCGGAAAGAATATTAGCGGAGTCTGTTATAAAGGAACTCAGTCCAGTCTCATTGTAATCAATTCAGACATGTCATTAGGAAGGCAAAGATTTTCTTTAGCACATGAACTGTATCATCTTTATTATGATGAGGTGAAGAAGAGTTCAGTCAGTCTTATCTTGATTGGTGAAGGAGATGAAACTGAAAGAAAAGCGGATCAGTTTGCTTCTTATTTTTTAATTTCCTCATCTTCACTGTATAGGATGGTTGAGGAAATCAGAGAAAATGCCAATAGAACTCATCTTGAAGTAGAAGATATTATAAAATTAGGTCAGTTTTATGGTATCAGTCATAAAGCTATGTTATATAGATTGAGGAATGATGGATACCTTGATGCAGAAGAAATTAAAAATATGGATATTAGTGTTATAGAGACAGCTTCAAGATTAGGCTATGATACAAGTTTATATCGTCCTTTGTCAGAAAGTAAAAAGGAAATGGTATTAGGACACTATATTAAATCGACTGAACAACTTTTAGAAAATAACAGAATTTCTCAAGGGAAGTATGAGGAACTGCTACTAGATGCTTTCAGATATGATATTGTATATGGGCTAGATGAAGAGGGGGAGTTGTCGTTTGACTAGTCGTGTATTTATTGATACAGATTGTATTTCAGCATTTTTATGGGTTGGCACTGAACATCTTTTAGAAAAGCTCTATTCGGGTAAAATTGTTATTCCACAAGAGGTGTATGATGAAATCAATATACCTACAATCCCCCATTTAAAATCTAGGATAGACCAGTTGGTAGCTAAGGGTTCGGCTGAGATTGTGAGCATAGACATTGGAACTGAAGAATACGAATTATATAGAAATTTAACAAGAAATCATGATAGTAACAAGGTTATTGGTAAGGGAGAAGCGGCTTCTATTTCCTTAGCGAAAAAGCATAATGGGATATTAGGAAGTAATAACCTAAGAGATGTTAAACCATATGTAGAAGAATTTTCTTTAGAACATATGACAACAGGAGATATACTGGTTGAAGCGTTTCAAGAGCAATTTATTACTGAACAAGAGGGCAATCATATCTGGAATAATATGCTTAAAAAGAGAAGAAAAATTGGTGCAAATTCATTTTCAGACTATCTTAGTGGAAGTGTTCATCAAAATAGACAAAAATAAATTTGGATAAATCGAACTCACTATTCAGTAGGCATATGAGCAATTCGAAGAAGAAAAGTGTCAAATTGAGCCTATAGGAGTAGAAATGAAATAGTAAGTCCTGCATAGTGGATGAGAGAAAAGTTCTCCTTGAAGTTTCCCTGAACTATCAGTCGTATGTTAAACGATATGTAGGGTGATGTGAGAGGGGATAGCGAGTAGTTCTTAGTTGTTTTATCAAAAAACTTGTATTTTATCATACTGAATGATAAAATACAAGAAAAATAGTAGAATAAAGGAAAGCTTTTCTAAAATGTGTATCTTCCCACAGGATTCGTTCTTGTGGGATTTTTTTCGTTAAAGAAAGCGATAAATATTGACTTTTTTAAAGAAAGATGTCATAATTAAGTTGGAAAAAACGTAAAAGTATCACTTTTCTCGTTATCCCGACTCCCAAAACGTCGTTAAACCGCTCGGCAATCCATGGAGACATGGACACATAGTAGTAAGCACGCTATGTGGCTTGGCAGAGCTAAAAACTGTTCCCTTGCGATAAGCCTAATAAGCACAACATAGGGAGTTAGAGAAGCCGACTCTAATCATCCACTTTGGGCAGTAGTGAGAACTGCCCCGTGCTTTTTTATTTTGAGAAAATATGGAGTTTGTCGTTGAAATTACTTGATTGTATTTTAGATTATCAAGAGAAATTCGATGGAAAAACATGTCAAGTATCAACGAATTATAAGCATTTAGAGACTTTCGAAGTAGATTTTTGCTTGACTGATTTACATCACTTATTTGGCTTGCACAAAATCACACGAGATTATGCTAGTCAAACAATACCTGCTATTCAAGCTGGTGTTTTTATTTTGGAAGAATATAAAAATAATCCCATGTACAACGATGTTATAGAAAGGATATCTTTGTATAGTTTTATCGGTGATATCTTCTATTCTAGGATAACAAGTTGTTGTATCCTAGCCAAAGATTTATCTAAAAACACTATGAAGTTGGACGTCATATTTTTTGAAGATAGAAACAAAAGATCCGCAATTTTAGGTTTACGAAGAGATAAAAGTGGAATGTTTAAACCGGTTACTCTACATTTTACAAGCGCTAAGAAATATGCTAAAGTTCGTAAAACAGATGTGAAAGAAATTAAATGGTTATAAAAAAACTTTTCGCAGGCTTCGGCTTGCGTTTTTTTGTTTGATAAAATTAAAAAAATGTGCAAAAATAAGTAGAATTGAAAACAGGAAAAAACACCTCCTTTCGATTCGCAAAGCCTCTTCGCAAGGCAATGAGGGGGCGGAGAGACGCGCTCGTCAACAGAAGTATCTCATTGGAAATGTTGCTCACTTTTTTAGTGAGCTTTTTATTTAAGGAATAGGAATGAAAAATAAGAAGTTAAAATTATACTCAATGAAAATCTCTTCAAACCACGTCAGCGTCGCCTTGCCGTAGGTATCTTACTGACCAAGCTAGTGATGGACTTAAATAGGTGGTTTGGAGAGTCCTATGGGCTAGGAAATGCTGGCAATAGTCCTTGACTGAGGATAGGGTGTGACACTCCACTGGTTGACTTAGTTAATAGAGAGGGAATTACTATAAAATACTCAGGCTTCTATCATATATTTTGAAATGCTTGTGTAATCAAAATGTAACAATAATGTAATATTGGCGCAGGAGAAACTATACATAAATAAATCTATCATAACTATCGCATATTTGTTAAAAAATAGGTTGTATTAAAAGGTTTTATATGTATATGCATATATATATATATATAATGTCGCTTTTTTCTTGCCTTTCCTGACTCTATCGTATAGGAGAGGGGGTTGATTTGTATGTCAGAAGTGTTACTATATAGTTGATATATTATCGTCTATCGGCTTTTTGTGAGCTTTTTAAGCTTGGGAAAGCACTTAGACGAGGAAAGGATTTATGCTTATGTTTAGAAAAAGCAATAAGGATAACGGAGAGAAAATTTTCCGTTATTCTATTCGTAAATACCATTTTGGTGCTGCTAGTGTTGCGGTTGCGGCATTGATGTTTTTCGCAAATGGGGTGCAAGCGCAGGCGCCTGAGGTATCTCTGGCTACGGCTAGTGAAATGGTTGCTGGGTCTGCTGGTAACTCTGATGGGGATCCACAGGAGTCGGATGAAGGAGAACTGAAGAAGACTGTAATCGAACAGCCAGCTGAAGGTGAGTCTGCGGGTGAGTTAAAAGCGCAAGGTGCTAAAGCTGAGGAAGCGAATCAAGGGCAAGGGCTAGATAAGTCTAAATCTGCTCCAGGCGGTCAAGAGGGTCCTCAAGTGGGAGAAATAAAAGAGAGAGAAGAATCAACTCCTACTGCTGATAAGACAGCAGCCAAATCGACCCAAGGCACCCTAGAAGCTTTGTTGGCAAATCTAACCTTAGACTCCATGAAGGCTCTCCACGCTGAAGTCGAAGAAGGTCTCGCAAAGGCTAAGGCAGTCTTAGAGAATCCAAAAGCGACGCAAGAGCAGGTTGATGAGCAAGTAAGAGCTATGGAAGAACTTACGCGCCGTGTCAAGGAAGCTTTGTCACCTCAAGTTCCAACTCCTATAGTCTTAGAAAAAGTAGGTATGACAAATCATGGACTTGCTGCTCCAGAGGGGGCTGTTACCGAGCAAGCAACTGGCGGGAAGCGTCGTAAAAGAGTCGATTTGAGTCAAGCTACACCAGTTGTGGATCAGGTGAGTCCAGAAACTATAGGTAACTCAGAAAAAACTGAATCTAGTGAAAAGCCTAGTCGACAAGAACTTCCAACTTATACCAACCAAGGTGATGGAGCCTATAAACTAAAAGATGAGTTGGAATTTATTTATAAACGACTTCAAAAAGAGGGAGCTGAAGAAAGTAAAATCCAAGTAGCAAAAGCAGCTGCTGATAAGTTTAATGAAGCCTTCTCTAAAGGAGATACTATCAACCAAGAAGACTTTGCTGCTGCTCTGGTAGATCTTAAAAAATCCCGAGACCTTATCGAAGGAGTGCTGGAAAGCAAATACGGAGAAGATGCTACAACTAGAAGGGTAAATATTGAACCACGTGATGGTGGCTACTCTGACTTTCGTAATGCTAACCATAGTGGAAGGTCTGCAAGAGCGGCAAGTCCATTAGATAGGAAAGAGAGTTACATTGAAAATGGTAAGTCGGGAGATAATACCTACGATAGATACACCTATGTTTTTTTCTCTAAAAGAAGACTGATAGACAATTCGACCAAGCCTGTCTCTGAAGCAAAAACTTATATTCTTGCAAAAGTAACTCCTACAAATGATGGTTTCCATTGGGAGTTACAGATAAATAATGGACATAGACAAATACCTAGGACAGGTGTTTGGTTTACGATACCTTCGGGGCAAGAATACAAGCGCGGTTCAGATAGTATTAGTATTCGTCGCAAAGCTGGTGGCACCACTTCTGTATCTTCCAATTCTGGGGATTTACTTTCCCTTCTAAAACACTCTGCAACAGGTTTTAGCAATCATACTAAAGGAACAGTTAGGAATACTGGTATCGATAGAAGGCATAGTCCGAGCAACCTACCAGTAGCAAACTTTGATGATTTGGCTCGTCATGGTGTGGGAGGTAACCAACCATACGAAAGACGAGGTGAGCCTGAGGAGATGATGAAACAATCAGACGAAAAGTTTCACACTATAGATAATAGTAGTTCGAATTTATATTATTTCTCGCTGGGAAATAATGAAAATAGTTACAAAATAACTTTCGATACTATAGGGCAAAACAATATCAACAAGCTTGACTATGGTGTAGGTATAAGAGGAAATGAAGGTAGATATACGTTCCTTGTCAATCAGTGGCATTCCAGAACATATCATGAAGCAAAAGAGGGTGCCAAGGATGAAATAGAGCAAGCTAGACGACGTAAAAATGATAGTATTGGTAAGAATGGAAACCTTTCGTCTGTAGAGCAAAATAGTGCTACTGGTACAGTTAATGCCTATGCACGAGAGGCACAACGCGAGATTGACAATGCCGGCAGCTTGTTTGCGGTGGATGAAGCCTTGAACCGGGGGTTGGGAAATATCAACGGCGTCAACCCAGTAGGGAAAGCGAATGCTAAGCAAGAACTACGTAGAAAAGCTGACGAGAAGAAAAACGCTCTAGCAGGAACTCCTCATATCACAAATGAAGAGAAGGAAGCCGCTAATCGTCAAGTAGAGGCAGCAGTTACAGCAGCGGAAGCTGAGATTGATAAAGCTA